>JAFAMZ010000326.1 GCA_019232935.1 Silvibacterium sp. | reverse complement strand
CGCGATTCTCCCTCATGATCTGGCCAGCGGCCTCCATCACCTTCAGGAACTTCTCATCGTACGGTGTCAGCTGCACCCCATCCGGAGTCTCGGTCACATAGAGCGTGTCACCCTTCTTTACATTGAGGCGAGCCAGGATTTCCTTCGGCAGGACAATACCAACAGAATTTCCGACGGTCGTGACTTTGACGGTTGCGGTCATGGGGAGGCCTCTAGGCAGTGTTATAACTAGCATTATAACGTAGTGCGGCCGAGTGATAGCCGTCAAATAGTAAGCCCGCCGCAATGCGACGGGCTGCTGACTCCGAAAGGGATCAGCCTTAGAGGTCCACGGGCTGCTGACTCCGAAAGGGATCAGCCTTAGAGGTCCATCGTCGTGTCTTCAATTGCGAGACGGACATTGCCGTCGGAGCGCGCGAGCCGCCGCACGGCCTCGGGCTTGTCGACGCTGGCCTTCAACATCACGAGTGCTACCGGCACGCTGCGGCCAGCGGACTTGATGACATCGACCGCCTTTTCGCGGTTGATATGGCATGCCCGCATCAGGATGCCGATGCCGCGCTCGACGAGCTTGGAATTCTGCATGTGCACGTTGACCATCAGGTTCTCGTATACGTAGCCGAGCCGGGTCATCGCGCCGGTGGTGATCATGTTGGTGATCATCTTTTGCGCTGTCGCGGCTTTCATGCGCGTCGACCCTGAGATGACTTCAGGACCTACGTCGGCCACAATGGCGATATCGGCCGCCGAAGCCAGAGGCGTGTTGCAGTTGCAGGTAATGCAGGCGGTCTTGGCGCCGCGAGCCCGGGCGTAGGCAACGGCGGCTACGACATAGGGTGTGCGTCCGCTGGCCGAGAGACCGACGATCATATCTTTGCGTGTCGGCCGGCGGCGAGCGATATCGCGTTGTCCTAGCTCTTCGGAGTCCTCATTAACCTCGACCGGCGAGGCCAGTGCCTTGGGACCGCCCGCCATGATGTATTGCACGCTCTGCGGCGAAGTCGAGAAATAAGGGGGGCATTCGCAGGCATCGAGAGAAGCGATACGTCCGCTTGAACCCGCTCCGATATAAATAAGTCGGCCTCCTTCACGGAGGCTCCTGGCGACCGAATCGATCACTTGTGCAATTTCCGGAAGCGCTTTTTTCACGGCCGCTGCGACTTTTGCGTCTTCGTGATTGATGATTCGGGCTATTTCCAATGCCGATTTGGTGTCGAACCCCTGAGATGCGTCATTGGGGCTCTCTGTCATGAGCTCATGTAAGTTCGATATGCCATTGTTCTTGTGATTTGAACTTTTGAGCTCAGTTTGTGGGTGCGTCATTGTGGCCATAAAAATTTGTTTTCCCGGAACGTGTGCTGCCTCATTATAGCGCCAAGTAACGCCGCTGGCCCGTGAATTCCGATGCACACTTTCGTGTCAGTGGTTAATTGCTTCAGCAACAGCGTCGTGGAAGGCCGGGCGCACCTCCTGAATGGCTTTATTCGATCTGTCGGGCCAGGTGCGATTGGTCAGCAGGGCGACAGCAAGCCTTCTGTGGGGATCAATCCACAGGGAAGTTCCCGCGTAGCCGAGGTGTCCGACCGATTCTGGAGCAAAATGGCGACCGGCGGACGATGGCTCGCTCGGGGTGTCCCAGCCGAGAGCGCGGGTGGTGCCAGGCGGATCACTCTGCCGGGTTGCAAAGAGCTTCACGGTGTCGGGCAGAAACAACTGACGGCCGTGCGAGGTCCGTCCCTCGTTCAGAATGCATGCTGCAAAGCGCAGCACATCCAGTGTGTGGGAGAAGAGCCCCGCATGGCCGGAGATCCCGCCTATCGCGTGGCAGTTCTCGTCCTGCACTTCGCCCTGGATGACGCGCCGCCGGTACACGCGGTCTTCCTCCGTTGGCGGAATATGATGCCGCCAGTCGTCAGGCGGGCAGAAGCGCGCGGTCTCGAGGCCCAGCGGAGAGGCGATCTCCCGCGAGAAGAAGCGAACCATCAGGTCGCCCGATATCACTTCGAGAGCTTTTCCGAGGAGGATAAATCCGATATCGGAGTATTCGGCGCGCGTGCCGGGCTGCGCCTCCAGCGGCAGATGCAGCGCGGCGCGCATCATGGCTTCCGGGGTGTGGTTCTTCTCAAAGAGCGGCCCATAGCCGGGAAGTCCCGAGGAATGCGCAAGCAACATGCGAAGCGTTACCTGCTCTTTGTGCGAACCGGGCTCTTTTCCTATGACGAATCCCGGCAGAATGTCTCCAAGCCTCGCATCCAGATCGAGGACGCCGCGGGGCTCCTGCTGGAATGACGACCGGTTTGCCCGGCCCTTGTCATAGAGCAGCATGGCCATCGCAGTCGTGACCATCACTTTGGTCAGGCTGGCCAGATCGAAAATGGTAGACGGAGTGACCTCACGCGAATCTGGATCATAGGTGAATCGGCCCCCAGCATCGAGTGCGACTACCTCGCCGTCCAGCAGGACTCCCCAGGCTGCTCCGGGAAATGCGCGTTGTTGGATTGCCCGCTCCAGCACTTCGTGCGCCGCGCGAAAGCGCTCGCGGCCCTTCAATGCACTTGCCGGGATGGTGGCCTGCGGCGGAGGCATAGGAGGCATGGGAGTTTGCTTATAGTATCTGAAAATGCCCTGGACGCCCCAACGACTTTCACTGTCACTCGCACTTGTGCCTCTGGTTCTGTCTGCTCTCACCCTGTGCGCCGAAGAAGACATGGCCCTCGAGTCCCGCCTTCGCTCCATTGCCGCGTCGCATCCGGGCAAGGTCGCGCTCTACGCCGAACACCTGACAACGGGCAAAACCGTGTCGCTTGATGCTGATACGCCGGTACCGACGGCATCGGTCATCAAGCTTACCGTTCTTTATGAGGCGCTCGAGCAGATCCGCGAGGGCAAGGCGCATTTCGAAGACAGGCTCACGCTGACCCACGAGGATCAGGTCTCCGGATCTGGCATCCTGCCACTCTTCGACACTCCGCAGACTTTTACCTTCAAGGATGTGCTGACGCTGATGATTGTCCTCAGCGACAACACGGCGACAAATCTGGCGATTGATCACCTCGGCTTGAAAAACATCGATGACCGGATCGTCTCGATCGGCCTGAAAGACACGTGGCTTTACAAAAAGGTCTACAAACCGGCGGTGGGACCGATGCCCGCCGACCAGAAGATATTCGGTTTAGGCAAGACCACGGCTCGCGAAATGGCTGCTGTAATGAAGCGCTTTGTCACCTGTGACCTGAACCCGCCTGGCAGCCCGGCTGCGTCCACCGCGGCGGACCGCAAACTTTGCGATGCCGCCATGCGCATGCTCAAAAATCAGTTCTATCGCAACAGCATCCCGCGTTACCTCGAAACGCAAGACACAACCGAAGGCGATTCGATGATCGGAAATAAAACCGGCGCGCTCGACGCGGTGCGTAACGATGTGGGGGTGGTCTTCACTAAAGATGGACCGATCCTGATTTCGGAGTTCACTTACGCCAATCAGGACCAGAGCTGGACGCCCGATAACCAGGGTGAGGTGGTCATCGCGCGCCTGGCAAAGCAAATAATTGACGCCTGGGCGCCTCGCTAACTCGGTCTGCGGCACTTGCGTCTATAAATTTGACATTGCGCTGGGTCGAACTGGGAGAAAATGGGGGTAAGCGGAGCTCTTATGAGGAAATCACCGATCCTTCTCGCGTGGGCAGTTTCTGTTCTCTCCATCGCCACGGCCGGCCAGACTACTGCCCAGACGGACAAACCGAGTGCCGACGCGCCGAAACCGGCGACCGTTTACGTTCCCGAAGAGGTACAAACGTCCCAGAATCCCCCGGATCTCCCGGCTTCAAACTCGGCGAAAGTTGCGCCCGCGGACGAGCCCAAGACGGTTGAAGTGCCCGCCGGAACCAAGGTCCTGCTTGCGCTGCGCAGCGGGGTGAACACCAAGACGGCGCAGCCGGGAGATGGGGTCTATCTTTCTTCTACGTTTCCGGTTACGGCGGGAGGCCACGTGGTGATTCCCGCCGGGGTGTATGTGCAGGGAGTGATCGATAACGTGGTTCGTCCGGGCCGCGTGAAGGGCCGTGCACAGGTGACGATGCATTTCACGACGATGATCTTTCCGAACGGTTCAGTGGTGAGCATACCGGGAGCGGTTGACGGCCTGCCAGGCTCGGATGGTCCGAAAGTCAATAAGAAAAACGGCGAAGGAACCATCGAACAGCCGAGCAGCAAAGGCAAGGATGCCGCCACAGTCGCGACAACTGCCGCCAGTGGCGCAGGCCTGGGAGGAATCATCGGTGCTGCGGATGGGCACGCGGGCCAGGGCGTGGGCTACGGAGCAGCCGCCGGAGCAGCTGCCGGTCTACTTTACACCCTGTTTACTCGTGGCAACGAAGTTGTGCTGCCGGAGGGTCAGACCATCGAAATGGTGTTTCAGCGGCCGCTAGAGCTGCAGGAATCCAATCTGGTCCCGGCCGACGCGACTACCACTACTGCCTTCGTTCCCACCGGCAAGCAGCCCCAGCCATTGCCGAAGCCGTCGCGCTCGAAGATTCTTTGCCCCCTCGGAACCCTGGGATGCCAGTAAAATAAAAACAGTAGAAATTGCATCTGTAAGAGCATGGACGAGACATCTCAAGCGGCGCCGGGCGAATCAGAGTCCCCAAAACTGAGTGCTACTGTCAATCATCTGCGCCTGTGGGTGCGCGATGTGCTGATCTCGGTGGCTGCCTCTTTCATGATCATCACGTTCCTGTACCAGCCGGTGCGGGTGGAAGGCACCTCGATGCAGCCTCAGTTGCGCGATCAGGACCGGCTGTTCATCAATAAGTTTGTTTATCGCTTTGAGCAGATTTCCCGCGGAGACGTAGTTGTTTTTCATTATCCGCGCGATCCTGAGAAGAGCTACATCAAACGGGTGATCGCGCTGCCTGGAGACTCGCTTCGCATCGACGCCGGGCGCGTGTTCGTGAACGGTGAGCGGATCGATGAAAGCTACGTTCCGCGCGGCTACAGGGATTCACGATCCATGCCGGAGATCGTGATCCCCGCAGATCACTACTTTGTAATGGGCGACCATCGGTCTATATCGAGCGACAGCCGCGACTTCGGTCCGGTAGAAAGAGACCTCATCTACGGCAAGGCGGCATTTGTGTACTGGCCGGCGGACGATCTGGGCGTGGTGCGCTGAAGCAGCAGACGGGTTTTCCGAACAGACTCGTGCAGGCCGATTGTGAAGAGAATTACTTTCAGTGGCGATAAGGGTTTGATTGACAAAGCTCGCAGTCAAGCGCGAGCGCAGGGCACTACCCTGAATGCCGCCTTCCGCCAATGGCTCGCTCAGTTCACCGCCGACGATCGACGGAGACGATACAACGAACTCATGCATGAGCTTCGCTACGTGCGAGCCGACCGTCATTTTTCTCGCGACGAATTGAATGAAAGATAGTTGGTCGACTCTGCGTGTCGATTCTCGACCGTCTGGACTTGTTTATCGACGAGTATTCACCGTATCGGAGACGAGTGTGTGTGTACCCGAGGTGCGAAAGCATCCTTCAGTGCTGCTGTCCAGCCCCGATCGACGCGATCGCGTTGCGGACGCTTTCCGCTTCAGGGCTCTGCGGCTTCTCTTTCAGGAAGAGCTGAAATTGTGAGATAGCCGCGTCGGGCTGGTTTTGCATTTTAAGCACCTTACCTGCCATGATATGCACCTCCGCGAACTGCTCGTGATTGGGCAGAGCATGGGTACGCTCAACATCGGCAAGAGCCTTGTCGTATTCGCGGTTCGCGAACTCCGCCGTGGCGAGGAGTGCCACTGCGTCGGGCGTGAACGGGTTCAGGGCAATCGCCTTTTCCAGCAAGGACTCCGCTTCAGCGTATCGCTGGTCCTGAACATCCATGCGCGCCAGATCCACGTATGCGGGATAGAAACTGCTGTCCATCTGAATCGACTTCAGAAATAAATCTCTGGCTTTGCTGCGGTCGAGTTCTTTGATCGCAACCGCTCCCAGCATGTCATAGGCGCGGGCATAGCGCGGATACTCGGCGGCTGCCTTTTCGAAATGTGCTGCGGCGTTCTCCATATCGCCCTTGGAGTACGCGTCCAGCCCCTTCTTCATCTCTGCGCTTGCCTTTTTGGGGATATTCATTTCACTGACGGAAATGGTTGGCGATCCCGGCGTCGGATCTCCTGCCTGCTTTTGACTGCTTGGTTTCACATGAACGGTCTCGGTATGTTCGCCTTCCATTGGGCTGATCTCAAAAAGCGGAGTGGTAACGGTCTCAATGCCGGCGCCGGATACTCTTAGGCTGTAGGCCTTCCCGCTGGTGACCTGAACGTGCGGAGAATCGCCTCCGAAGATGTTGATCGTGGCGACGAGGAGGCCCTGGGCAGACAGGACTTCAAGGCGGATTGGGACCTCAATGGTCCGCTCGTTATCGGTCAGGACTCGCACCGTCAAACTGCTATCGCCCCCCTGCGCGATGAGAAAAGCCGGGTACAGGAGGAGGACCAAAACGGATGCGAGAGATCGAACCACGATTCCAATTAGACGCCGGATCACACAATAGGGAAAGGGCAGTTGAGTTACCGCTCCGCGACCTGATCCAGCATTTCGAAGAACTCCGGAAACGAAATCGCAGCCGACTCGGCTCCGCGGATCACCGTCTGTCCGCTCGCCCGGAGTGCCGCGACCGAAAATGCCATGGCGATGCGGTGGTCGCCACCGGAGTCGATCTCGGCGGCATGCAGTTGCTGGCCTCCAGGAACATCGAGGCCGTCATCGAATTCCTGGACCTCTGCGCCCATCGATCGAAGGTTGCGGGCCACCAGGGCGATGCGGTCCGACTCTTTCACCCGCAGCTCTTTCGCATCGCGAATGCGGATGCCATTTCGCGTGTACGGCCCGATTGCGGCGAGCACAGGCAATTCATCGATGAGCTGTGCTGCGAGCGAGCCAGAGATCGTCGTCCCCTTCATGCCGTCGGGGGGAGCATTTACCTGCACGGTGCCGACCAGCTCGCCGTGTTTTTCTTCGAGGTTCAACACTCCGATCTGCGCGCCGAGCGCGGTGAGCACGTCGAGCAACGTAGCGCGTGTGGGGTTGAGTCCCAGTTCGTCGAAGACCAGGTTCGAGCCGGGAAAGAGCGCGGCGGCGCAAAGAAAGAATGCGGCGGAAGAGAGGTCTCCGGGGATGGCTGCCTCGATGCCGCGCAGTTGCTGTCCGCCTGCGATCGATACCGAATCGATGGTGCGGTCGACTTTAGCGCCGAATGCACGCAGCGCGAGCTCGCTGTGATCGCGGGTCCGCACGGCTTCGCGCAGCGTGGTTGTTCCGGAGGCCTGCAGGCCCGCGAACAGCACTGCGCTCTTTACCTGCGCGCTCGGCACCGGTGTCGTGTAGTCGATTCCACGCAGCTGGCTGCCGCGAATCGTCACCGGCGCGTGTCCTTCGGTGAGGTGGATGTCCGCGCCCATCTCGGCCAGCGGCTTGCGCACGCGCTCCATGGGACGACGGCTGAGGGAGGCATCGCCCACCAGGGTGTATGCCGACCGCTGCGGCGTGAGCAAACCCGCCAGCATCCGCATTGTAGAACCCGAATTGCCGCAGTCGAGGGGAGCCTCGGCGTGGCGGAAGTGTCCGCCGGCGCCGACAATCTCGATGGCTCCGTCCTCATCGCGGGTCACCTTTGCGCCAAGCGCGGCTACGCAGGCAAGGCTGCTGGCGCAGTCGGCTCCGGAAGAGAAGTTCGCCAGCCGGGTTTTGCCGTGGGCCAGGCCCGCGAGCAGGGCATATCGATGCGAGATGCTTTTGTCGCCGGGCAGCCGCAGGCTGCCCAGAATATTGCGCGCCGGGGGGATGATGCGTTCGGTTGTGGCCTCAGTCAAAAAGAAGCTCCGCAAGGGAAGTTTCTTTTATCCTAAAGCACCTTCAACACTACGACGGTTTCGTCGTCGAAGTGCTCGCGTTCGCCCTGAAACTTGCCGACTTCGGCGAGAATCGCGTCGGCAATCTTCGCGGCGGGCTTGTGAAAAGTCTTTTTCACTACGGCCTTGAGGCGGTCATCGCCGAACATTTCTTCTTCCATGTTTAGGGCGTCAGTGATGCCGTCGCTGAAGAAGATGAGCGAATCGCCGGGCTGGGTGGAGATGGTGAACTCCTCGTATTTCACATTGGGAAACATACCGAGCGGAAATCCCTCCGCATGCACGAAATCCACATCGCCGTTCCGGCAGATGAGGGGCTGGCTGGCGCCGGCATTGGCAATCTGCACGGTGCGATTCTCGTCGTTCCAGAGCGAATAAAGCATCACTACATACTGGGCGTCGAGCTTGCGCTCCTGCAGGGAGTCGTTGAGCAACTCCAGCATCGCCGACGGGGAGGGATCCTGGCTTGCTTCGGACCGCATAATGCCGCTTACAAGCGCTGCGTAAAGAGCTGCCGCGGTGGCTTTGCCGCTCACATCGCCCAGCACGACGGCGCTTCGGGTGACGTCGTAAGGAATGAAGTCGTAGAGGTCGCCGCCGATGCTGCGCGCCGGAATGAACCGGGTGGCGAACTCGGCATTCTTGTGCTTCGGCTTGCCGGGAGGAAGTAGCCGCAACTGCACCTCGCGCGCCATGGCGAGGTCTTTTTCAAGACGCTGCTCCTGCTGAGCGACGCGCTGATAGAGGCGTGCGTTTTCAATGGAGATGGCGATCTGCGCCGACAGGGTGGTCATGGCGCGCTCGTGATCTTCATTGAAGTAGTTGGTGCGCGTGTGCTCTATGTCCAGCACCCCGATGACCTTGCCTTTGTAGATGAGCGGCACCGCCATTTCCGAGCGGGCCTCGGGATTGAACATGTGATAGCGCTGAT
Source organism: Silvibacterium sp. (assembly GCA_019232935.1). Taxonomy (GTDB): domain Bacteria; phylum Acidobacteriota; class Terriglobia; order Terriglobales; family Acidobacteriaceae; genus Silvibacterium. The sequence goes on along the minus strand of JAFAMZ010000326.1, from coordinate 6,573 downwards.
CTTTGCGAACGTCAGGCACATGCACCAGCCGCCGCTCGTCGATGGCCAGTCCGACGATTCCGCGATGCAGGGGGATTTTCTCGTTCGGATCGAATCTCTGCCCGAAGCGCACGGCATAGCGGTTTTCAAGGACCTGATCATTCTCATTGAGCAGCCAGACGGAGAACATCTGGAAGTCGATAATCCTGCGAAGGAGCTGTCCCACGCGCTCAAGCAGCGCGTCCACATCGAGGATAGACGTCAGTTCGCGGCTGATTTCGTTCAGGACCTCGAGCGTCTGCGCCTGCCGCGATACACGGGTGTACAGCCGGGCGTTCTCGATGGCCTGGCCGATGCGGGAAGCTGTCAGCGTCAGCAGGCGCATGTGTTCTGGAGAAAAGTAGCCGACCTGCTCGGACTGAATATCGATGACCCCGATGACGCGGTTCTTCACGATCAGCGGGACGGCGAGCTCGGAGCGAACTGCGGGATTCGCGCTGATGTAATTCTCGACCTCGCGCACATCGTTGACGAGCATCGCCTGGCGGTTCTGCGCGACCTGGCCTACGATGCCATGGCCCATTTTGATGCGCATGCGCTCGGCCTCGGGCGTGTGGCCGATCTGGAAGCGCATTCTCAGATCGCGGGTGCGGTCGTTTACCAGAAGGATGGCGAAGATGCGGTAGTCGATAACGGCGCGTACGAGGTCTGCTGTGCGCTTGAGCAGAGTCTGAAGATCGAGGGTGGTGTTCAGCGCATCGGCGAGCCTCATCAGGAACTCGGACGACAGCGGCTCCACCTGGATTTGGGCAGGCGACGGCGCAGCCGTGCTTGGGCGGTAATCACCCTCGAAGCCGTGATGCGGTGTGCCAGCTTGCGTTGTTTCCTCGCTCACATCCCTCCCGGCGTGCGCGATTTCATCGCAGACGAGCCATGATAGCGCGTTCGCCGCGCCACGCGGGCCGATCTCGGCCGTTCTGTTTCAGTGAGGCGCGCCGCCCTTGCACGCCGGGTGTTTACGGGCAGCTAGGCCGCCGAAAGAGCCTGTACTATGGCCACGCTGGCGCTGGCGCCGATGCGATTTGCGCCGGCTTCCAGCATGGCCCGAGCATCGTCCAGCGAGCGGACTCCGCCCGATGCCTTCACGCCGCACCGGCCTCCGGCAACACCGCGGAGCAGGGCCACGTCTGCTGCATTGGCTCCCGCCGAGGAGAAACCGGTGCTGGTCTTCAGAAAATCCGCGCCGGCCTGGCAGGCAAGCTCCGAGGCACGAAGTTTTTCTTCAAGGTTGAGCAGGGAAGTTTCCAGAATTACCTTGAGGATGGCTCCGGCACCGTGCACGATTTCGGCCACGCCGCGGATATCGCTCATGACGAGGGCGTTCTCTCCTGATTTCAGCAGGCCTATATTCAGCACCATGTCCAGTTCGCGCGCGCCCAGCCGAACCAGGGCTGCGGCCTCTTGGCGCTTGGTGGTGGTGAGGTTCGCGCCCAGAGGAAAGCCGACCACAACTCCGACGGGAACGCCTGTGCCGGAAAGGGCCGCGTAGGCTGCCGGTACCCACGTGGGATTCACCATGGCGCACGCGAAGCGGTACTCGGCGGCCTCTGCACAAAGCTTCAGAACCTGCTCACGGCTGGCCTCGGGCTTGAGCAGAGTGTGGTCGATGACCCCGGCGAGAGAGCCGCGGCTCGCGAGTGCCTGCTTCGCGAACCCTGCCGCGTCAAAAGGGATTTCGCTTTCGTCGATTTCCTGAAGGGCGGGGGTTGTCATTGCGGTCGACTCCTTTCGCCGGGAAGCATCTCAGTGTAATTCCGGATACCCGGGCGGCATGAGCCGGATATCCGGCACATTGCGGAATCGCTCGGCGTAATCCATTCCATAGCCAACCACAAAGTGATTAGGGATTTTGAACCCCACGTAATCGGCTTCGATCTTTTCGAGGCGGCGCGAGGGCTTGTCCAGCAGTGCGGCTATGCGCATGCTGCAGGGCTTGTGCTGTTCGAAGAGGCTGCGAAGGAAACACAGCGTCAGGCCGGTATCGAGGATGTCCTCGACGATGATGATGTTCTTGCCTTCGATGGGTTGGTCGAGGTCCTTGATCATCTTTACCGCACCGCTGGTCTTCTGTCCTTTACCATAGCTCGAGACAGCGACAAAATCGAAGGTGCAATCGATTGTGATGCGGCGCGATAGATCGGCGAGAAAAATTGCGGCGCCCTTGAGCACGCCCACCAGCACCACGCTTTTTCCCTGGTAGTCGTGATCGATCTGCCGGCCGATCTCTGCGGTGCGATGCGCGATCTCCTGCTCTGTAAATAAGACGGGGAAGTCCTTGTGGATGTTCGCGTGACTCACGTGCTCTAGGATATCTCCAATCCCGGTGTGGAACGTATACTTAGGAAAGCAGCTCTTTCATGTATCCCTATATCCACATTGGTCATTTTTCAGTCGGCACCTTCGGTATCATGCTCTGGCTGGCCGCTGTCTGCGCCGGATGGGTGCTTCATCTTAACTTCCGGCGCTGGAAGATCGATGCCGACGCGATCGGAATCGTCGCAATATCCACGGTCGCCGGAGTAATCGGCGCAAAGCTCTGGCATGTGCTTGAAGATCCGCACGCGCTCATGCAACATCCGGCCGCCACGCTTTTCGACCGCGCGGGTTTCGCCTGGTTCGGAGGGCTGGTTGCCGGCATTCTCGCGTTGATGTGGCAGGGCCGAACTTACTGCATTTCGCGCCTGTCGATGCTCGATCTCGCCACGCCGGCGGCTGCCGTCGGTTACGGGCTAGGCCGCCTTGGCTGCCTCACATCGGGCGATGGCGACTATGGGATTCCGACAAAACTGCCCTGGGGAATGAGCTTCCCGAACGGCCTTGTGCCCACAGACCCGGGAGTCCGCGTGCATCCAACGCCGATCTACGAATTGATCGTCGCGCTGCTGATCGCGTCGATACTCTGGCGACGGGGATCGCCGGAGCGCCCGCGGCCCATCGGGGAACTGACGGGCTTATACCTTGTCCTGAGCGGAGTCGCCCGCTTCCTGGTGGAGTTCATCCGCATCAATCCGAAGATCTACTGGGGCATGAGCAATGCACAGGTCGCGAGCATCGGATCGGTGGTAGCGGGGATTGTGCTAATAGCCTTGGCGAAGAGGCGCGCCGCGAATAAGCAAAGCAGTGTAAGTGCCGCAGCTGTACCGGTTGACTCGCGCTAAATCTACAACGTCTTCAGATACGCCTTGGCCCGCTCCAGCTCCGGAAACAGCCTCTCCTCGGCCTGGAATTCGCGCGAGTGTACGCAGCGGCGTCCGTTTTTCGCCTTCACCGGATGCTTCAGGTGCAGCATCTCGTGGTACATCAGATACTCGATGGCATAGCGCGGCGTGTTCTTCCCATCGAAGACGCGGCTCACCATGATGGTGTTGTGGGCGGCGTCATAATGGCCAAGCAGCCGTTTGGCGTTGTGCTCGCTCCAGGTGAGCAGGGGACGGCCCATGAGTCCGTGAAAGAAGCGAATATTCAGCGCCTCGAATATTTCCTCGAGATCGTAATGTTCGCCCCTGGCCGTTGAAATCCGTTTGCGTCCCCGCGCCTGGCGGATGCGCTCGCTCTGCCGCACGACTGCCTCACTTGATGTGAAGCGGCGGTAGCGATTCGCCCGGGCGGCATCGATCGGCTTGCGATAGAGTTTCGCGATCAGAATATGGGCGATGGCGCGCAGGACTGACTCGGACGCGCCTTCAAGCAGGTCGGAAAGATGCACCTTGATCCGTCCTTCGCGCAGGCGGATGGTCGTGTTCAGGCTGGTGAAATGGTAGAAGCGCACATCAAAAGGAGGCATCGGGGCCCGGGGGCGCAACGCGCGATACTCCTCCTCAAACCAGCGAAGAACTTCAGGGTTCACTGGTTTGAGCGTACCTTATTCCGCGCCATCGAAAAAGAAGGCATGGAATCCACTATGAAAGAGGCCCGGCTGCTTCTTCCGCCTTCAGCAAGCCAGATGCAGAGACCAGTGAGCAGGACTAGACCCACGGCAAACTTTGCGGCCTTTGGAGCACCTGAAGGGGACAGAAACGCCTCCAGGATTCCTGCAACGAAAAGCAGAGGGACAACGCCGGCCAGCAACCGGACCGCTTCGCGCGCACCCAGCACCAGCGAATCTCTGCGCCGCAGCATTCCCGGGAACAGCAGACCAACACCGAGACGGAGACCGGCTCCTCCGGCGATGAAGATGCTGGGCAGCTCGAGTGCGCCGTGTGCAGCGACGAAGCCGGCCAGGTCCAGCGCCAGGTGCGCCCGGGCACAGGCGGTGCTGATAACGCCCATGAGGAGGCCATTGGTGAAGAGCAAATAGATGGTCCCGAGCGCTCCGAGGAATCCCCCAACAAAGGTGCTGAAGCAGACGCTGATGTTGTTCGTCAGAATCGCGGAAGACGCCTGCGGTTTTACGCTCAGCAGAGATTGCGTCCACATCTCGTGGCGGGCGATCGCCTGCAGGATATTGGTGGGCAGCATGAGGCGCTCGAACTGCGGAGTCGAGACGGAGAGCACAGTTCCCAGCGCCGCCCCGGCGAGAAAAATAAGGAACGACATGGCGACGTAAGGAAAAAGCCGCCGGAAAATGCGCGGGTATTCGAAGGCCATGAAGTTCGCTATGGAGCGGAGACCGGCCTTGCGGCCCGTGTAGATGCGGTTATGGGCGCGACTGAGCAGCTGGTTCAGGTACTCTTCGAGGGTGCTGGAGGACTGGTCGGAGCGGACAGCAGACAGGTCGGCGGCGACCTGCCGGTAGAGGAGCCCGAACTCGCGCAGTTCGCCTCCGGAGAGCGCGGCGATGCCGGAAGATTCCACCTGATGCGTGAGGGCGTCGAGGCGGCTCCAGGAACTCTTGCGTTGCTCGATCCAGCGGTTGGAAATCATGCGAGGATGGAATGAGCATAAATGAGCGACTCGCTTCAGTACCGGTCCGCTCTAGACGAGCCGGTCGGCCGTCCCGCCGGCGAATTGACGATCGACACACCGGAGCAGGTTTCGATCCGCTTCCCGATCGCGGGAATGGGCAGCCGTTTCCTCGCTATTCTGATCGACACTTTACTGCAGATCGCCGCGTATGTAGCGCTGGTTCTCGTCTTCGCTCTGGTAGTTTCGGCTGCTCCTAAGAGCGGGCGCGGTGAGTTTGCCCGCGGGGGCGAAAAATGGCTCGTTGCTGGGCTGATTCTGGTTCACTTTGTCATGTACTGGGGTTATTTCACGCTCTTCGAGGCGTTCTGGAACGGGCAGACGCCGGGCAAGAAGCTGTTCAAGATACGGGTGATCCAGGATTCGGGCCGGCAGATTACGTTTTTCGAGGCGATGATCCGCAATCTGATCCGCGTGATCGATATGCTGCCTTCGTTCTATCTGGTAGGCGTGATCGCGATGATCTGCAATCGCGGGCACAAGCGTCTGGGCGACCTGGCGGCCGGCACCCTTGTCGTTCACGAGCGGCCGAGCGAAGAGCCGATGTGGGGCGGGACGGGCCCGCGTACGATCACCGCGGCGGCCTTCCAGCCTGCTCAGGCCGAGCCGGACTTCCTATTGCAGCATCATGCGGCTGTCACGCTGCCCGCCGATGCCATCGCGCGACTGTCCGCAGCCGACCTGAACGTGATCGACCGCTTTTTCGCGCGAGCGCTGGACATGGACCTGACCACGCGCGCGCAGATTGCCGCAAAGCTTGCGGGACAGATGACGACGAAGATGAATGTCGACGCTCCGAAAGAGATCAACCCGGAACGGGTGCTGGAAGCCATCGCCCATCAACTGCGGGTGCAGGGGGGCAACCGATGAGCCTCAATCTCCGGGCTGGGGCTCGGCGGCTCCGCTGATCTGCGTCTGGGCCAGATTGCTGCGGTTTCTCGCGAAGAGGAAATAGACGATCAGCCCTACGACCATCCAGCTTCCCGCCGCGATTTTCGAGGTCGAGTCGACGGAGATGATCATGGCCACGCAAAAAGTCACTCCGAGAATGGGCACCACAGGAACCAACGGCACCCGGAAAGGACGCGGGTGCTCGGGATCCTTGTTGCGCATCACCATGACGCCGATGCACACCAGAACGAAGGCGAACAGCGTTCCAAGATTGGTCATGTTTCCGGTGATATCACCGGGCAGCAGCGCGCCCAGCAGCCCGACGAATACATACAGGACGAGGTTGCACTTGTAGGGAGTGTGAAAGCTTGGGTGCAACTGCGCAAACAGCTTTGGCAGCAGTCCATCTTTGGACATGGAGTAGAAAACACGGCTCTGGCCGAGCAGCATGACGAGCATCACCGAAGTAAAACCGGCAAGAATGGCCACCGTGACCAGGGTCGAGAGCCAGCTGTAGCCAGGCATGTATGCTTTGATCGCGTAGGAGACCGACGCCTCCTTGCCCTTCGCTGGATCGAGGAAATCCAGCACCGGCGCGATGCCGGTGAGCACCCAACTGAAAAGGATATACAGCACGGTGCAGACGGCAAGGGAGCCCAGGATGCCGATAGGCATGTTCCTTCCGGGGTCTACGGTCTCCTGCGCTGCTGTGGAGACGGCGTCGAAGCCGATGAAGGCGAA
>JAFAMZ010000204.1 GCA_019232935.1 Silvibacterium sp. | reverse complement strand
CGGTAAAGATGGCGACGCAGCTCATATAGAAACGCTTGCGGCCGACCAGATTCGAGAGCCATCCGCTTATCGGCAGCACAACCGCACTTGAGACCAGGTAGCTGGTAATCACCCATGTGCTTTCTTCCGGACTCGCGCCGAGCGTGCCCGCAATATGTGGCAGAGCGACGTTCGCGATCGAGGAGTCGAGCACTTCCATGAAGGTGGCCAGAGTCACCGTCATGGCGGCGACCCAAGGATTGATCAGCGGGCGGGCTGTGGAGTCGTTACTCATCAATCGAGGTACACCTTGGGCTCGACCGACATCCCCGGCCGCAATTTATCGAGGTCCTTCTGGCCGGCGTTGAAGCGAATCCGGACGGGCAAGCGTTGAACGACCTTCACGTAGTTTCCCGTCGCATTCTCAGGAGGCAGAACACTGGTGCGTGAACCGGTGACCGCCGGCATGCTTTCCACCGTGCCGTCAAAGGATCTGCGAAGCGCATCCACCTTAATCCGAACCCGCTGGCCCGGATGCATCCGAGCTAACTGGGTCTCTTTGAAATTGGCAGTGACCCAAAGATCGTCCGTCTGAACAATCATGAAGAGCTGCTGCCCCACGGAAATCCGGGCGCCCACTTCGGCGCTTCGTTGTGTTATCACTCCGCCGACCGGCGCCTCTATGCGGCAGTAGGTAAGGTTGAGCCGGCTCTTTTCGAGCGCTGCATGAGTGGCTTCTTCGTTGGCTTGCTGGCTTTTGATATCGGCCTCGCGAATGGCTACCTGTAATGGCGCGCTGCTTTCGGTCTGTTGGAGCTTGGCGCGCTGTTCAGCCAGTTGCGACCTGCGCTGGTCGACAAGCTTCTGTGCGGAGGCGACGGCGGCCTGGTTGAGCAGCACAGTCTGCGCCTGTGCAGCGGCCGCAGCCCTGGAGTGCTCATAGTCCGCGCGCGGAATCAGCTTTTCGTCGAAGAGAGATTGGAACCGGGCAAAGTCGGCCTGGTCCTGGTCGCTGACCGCCTGAGACTCTTTTAACCTCGCCTCCGCGCTTTCCAAGTCGTGTTGGGCGGCAGCGAGTGCGGCTTCGGAGACAGCTACCTCATCTTGTCGTGAGGTCAGATCTCCGCGGTTGCTGATCACCGTCATCGGTAGGTTGGGATGAGAGGCGTTTAGCTGTGCCATGGCCTGGTCATGCTGTGCCTGCGCCTGCTCGAGTGCAATCTGGTTGTCGCCTGGATCAAGCTCCACCAGCAGCGTTCCGCTTTCAACCCGCTGATTGTCCTCCACGTGCACAACCTTTATCGTGCCGTCAATGCGCGCCGCGATGGGGTTCAGGTGACCGTCTACCTGCGCATCATCGGTGCTTTCAAAGCCGCGCGCATAGAGATACCAGCTGATTCCAGCGCCGAGGAGCACAATCAGGACTCCTCCGATGAGTAGCGGGTTCACCCGCCGGCGAGGCGCAGCGGTCCCGGTAGGTTCGGGTTCGAACTCACGGTCGACCGGTTCGGGTTCGGATCGGCCGTCGACAGAAGCAGCCGCGGAAGCCTCGGGTTCCGTTTCTATTTCGAGAATCATCTATTTGCTCTCTATACAATGAATACAAACGTGTATGTATTAATATGGAATCGACAGTAGAATTTGTCAAGAAGAATCTGGCAGAGCTGAGGAAAAGCGATGGGCAAAACCAAACATCAGGTGCGAACTGAAGAGACGAAGGCCAGGATTCTGGATGCTGCTGAGGCCGTGTTTTCCGATCAAGGCTTTGAGAAGACACAGCTTGAAGAGGTGGCCGCGCGCGCGGGCTACACTCGTGGCGCAATCTATGCGCATTACGCCAGCAAAGAGGACTTATTCCTGGCGCTAGTGGAGCAGCGCGTGCTGACGAAGTTCAACAGGCTGCGGCAGGTGATCGAAGCCGAACCATTGGTCAATAAACGGCCGGGGATCTTCCGCGAGTGGATCGCAGCCCAGGCAGACGACCATACCTGGGGCACGCTGATGCTTGAATTCAAGCTTTATGCGCTGCGCCGGCCGGAATCCCGCGAGAAGCTGTTGCACCTTTACGATCTGATGACCAAAGCGTCGGGGAAAGACTTTATCGAATCGCTGTTCGGCGCCGATCTGGACAAGGCTACGCGCGCAGCCGCGGAGCGCCGGCTGGTGATCCTTGGTGCCCTCTTGAGTGCCGTCAATCTCGAAAGCCTTTTTCGCCCCAAGCTGATGTCAAGGCAGCACGTGCAACCAGTTCTCGATGAACTGTTCGAGGCCTTGATTCACGCATGAGACAGTTTGTTTACCAGCCCAGGGCTGCCTACTGGGCGGCAGTCTTCTCCCAGCTCACAACTTCTCAAATTGCTCCATGAGGCAGACGCCGATTAGGGAGCGTGAAGGCTCGACAGCCTGGCAGGCGGCCACGATCCGGTGCCGCTTTTGGTGCCACTTTGTTTTGTAATCGAGTGCACTTCAATGCGCATTGATGCATTGTGGAAATGCGATCCAAGCATTTGGTAGATAGGTACTTATGCCCTTTGGTGCAAGGACATGCGAGAGAGTGCAGAAGTCAAAAAAACGGACTTAAAATCCGCAGGCCCGCAAGGGCTGTGGGGGTTCAAGTCCCCCTCCGGGCACCAGATATTAATGGCATAGAGGCAAATTCAGCAGCTTCGGTCCGATATGGGTATTGGACTTAGCGACTGTTGACCGGCAGCCTCTCCGCAGGCGTGACGCGGCTTTAGCGACCCGCCTCCTGGCCGCCTTGTGACCGGTCGC
>JAFAMZ010000202.1 GCA_019232935.1 Silvibacterium sp. | reverse complement strand
AGATACTTCGCCCCGACCAGCTCCTCGCAACGGTTGCCCACCACGACCGTGCTGCCGCCCTGTCGGCGCAGTGGGGAGTCGAAGTCTCCACCGCGAACCGCGACGTCGTCGAGCAGGCCAACGTCATCCTGCTCGGAGTAAAGCCCTTCCAGATCCCGGATCTCATTGTCGAAATCGGGCCGGCACTGACCCCCGATAAACTTCTCATCTCCTTTGCCGCTTCGGTCAAAACCGCGGCCATCGAGCAGGCCGCCGGCATTGACATACCGGTCATCCGCGCTATGCCGAATACTCCGTCCATGCTTGGCGCCGGCATTTCGGCGCTCTGCCGCGGACGCTATGTCGGCGAATCTCATATGGGCGTCGCTACCCGCATCTTCGAAACCGTAGGCCGCACCGTCATCGTCGACGAGAAACACATGGATGCCGTGACCGGTCTTTCGGCCAGCGGACCCGCATTCATCTACATCATCCTGGAATCCCTTGCCGAGGCCGGCGTCAAGGTCGGCCTGCCTCGCGACATCGCAACTCTGCTGGCCGCTCAGACCACTTACGGAGCCGCTCGTATGGTGCTCGAAACCGGCTATCACCCCGCCCTGCTCAAGGATGCCGTAACCACACCTGCCGGCTGCACCATCGATGGCATTCTCGAATTGGAAGAAGGCGGCCTGCGCGTAACCCTCATCAAGGCGGTAATGCGTGCTTCTCAGCGTGCAAAGGAGCTGGCGGCAGGATGAACCCACCATCCCCGAGCCTCCGGGCGATTTGTTGAAAAATTCGTGAATAGCAGAATTCGGCAGCGTTCTTTCCGGATGGCGAATCAGAAATGTTGTAGATTGATCGTTTACGAGCGCCCGAACCTGCTGCCCCGGCCAACATGCTCGCACGAACGAGAAAAACACCAGAGTTCCGGAGGAATTATGCGCCCCACACTCCGCGCTGGATTCGTCGTTAGCCTCGTCCTTTTCGCCCTCACCTCCTGCAAATCATCAAGCAACGTCCAGCTTTCCGGAGCCGGAAGCACCTTTGTCTACCCGGTCATGACCCGCTGGATCCAGGACTTCTCCCAGTCCCACCCCAGCGTTCAGATCAATTACCAGTCCATCGGCTCCGGGGGCGGTATCCAGCAGGTCAAGAGCCACACCGTCGATTTCGGAGCCTCCGACGCCACGCTCTCCGACGACCAGTTGAAAGAAATGCCGCCCGTGATTCAGATCCCGGAAAGCGCCGGTCCCGTCTGCATCACCTACAACCTGCCTCAGCTCACTCAGCCCCTCCAGCTTTCATCAGATGCGCTGGCCGGCATCTTTCTCGGCACTGTCAAAAGCTGGAAGGACCCTGTCATCGCGAAAGAGAACCCCGGCGTAAACCTGCCTGCAGAACCTATCGTGGTGGTCCATCGCGCCGATGGAAGCGGTACAACAAACGCGTTCACCACTTATCTTTCCGCGGTCAGTCCCGACTGGCAATCGAAGGTCGGCAAGGGAAACAGCGTGAGCTGGCCCGTGGGAATCGGAGGCAAGGGCAGCGAAGGCGTCACCGGCCAGCTTAGACAGGCGCCAGGCGCAATCGGCTACGTCGAGCTGACTTACGCGGAGCAGAACAAGCTCCCCGTGGCGAAGATCAAGAATCAGGCAGGCAACTACATCGCTCCTACAGCTCAGAGCACAACTTCTGCCATTAACGCATTCACAACGCAGCTCTCGCAGGATCCGCGCCAGCCCATCGTGAACCCCCCGGCAACTGCAAGCGACGCTTATCCGATCTCCACCTTGACCTTCCTCATCATCCCCAAAGATGGTCCAGACAAGGACAAGCGGACGGCTCTTAAAAGCTTCATCGAGTACATCATCAACGACGGCCAGGCCACCGCGGGCTCGCTGAACTATGCGCCCCTTCCCGACGGCGTCAAGCAATTCAATCACCAGCAGCTCGGCCAGATGACCGCTGCCGGACAACCCATCCAGTAATCGGAGCAAGCCTGCGAAAACTAGAGGTACTCCCACCCGGAGCGCCTCTAGTCTCTTCCCTCTACTATTCCCTGCCCCTACATCGCTTCCGGCGCGCTGATTCCCAGCCATCCCAGTGCCCGAATCAGTTCACGCTGCGTAACTGCCGCTGTCGCCAGCAGAAACGTCTTCCTCGCCGGATCGGGTTCCGTAAGGATGTGATGCTTACGGTAGAAGTTGCTGAAATCCTGCGCCAGCTGAAAGGCGTGCCGGGCCAGATACGCCGGTTCTGCCGCCTGGATGCATTGCTCGAGCAGCAGTGAAGTCTTGGCGGCTCGCAGCCAAACCTGCCAGATTTCATCCGCTTCGTCCCCGGTCAGATAGGGCGAGGCATCGACGCTGTTTACGTCCGCGAGTGCCACATCCGCCGCTGTCTCGCCCTTGCGAAAAATGCTCCGTGTCCGCACCACAGCGTATTGGATATATGGCCCTGTCTCTCCCTCGAAGCTGAGCGCATCTCTGAGGTCAAACGCGATCACAGAATTCCTGGTGTACTTGAGCATGAAGTAGCGCAGAGCCCCGACCGCAATCTCTTTCGCAATCTGTCTCCGCTCAGCCTCATCCAGCTCCGGATGCCGCTCGTCCACTTCCTTCTGCGTCGCGGCAACCAGTTGATCGATCAGATCGTCTGCCTTTACACCGAAGCCCTTGCGCCCGGAAACCTCGATGTACGGCCGCCCCCGGTCCTCCTCGGGTACGTCATATCCCAGTTCGAGCGCGCATCGCGGCGTCAGCGCCACCATCTCGTAGGAAAAATGCGTGTAGTGAGCGGCCTGCTCTGCAAATCCCAATCCGCGCAGCGCCTCGATCACGTTGGCCTGCGGATCGGACTGCCTCGAATCGATCACGTTGTAAATCGCCTGCGCTCCGCCGAAATGTGGATGCTCCGCCTCCCCGCTCTCAGCCGAAATCCAGCACTCGTGGTACGCATACGCGAAGAACCGCCGGTATGCGAAGTCGCGCCCCAGCAATCCGAACTTCCAGAGGTGATAGGCAATGTCCTTGCCGACGTAGGTCACCGTCCCATTGGAGCGGACGATGACTTTGGCATCTTCGTCGGGACCCGCTTCGGGGTCGTCCGTCTCTACCGGCGCTTCCGAGCCAGCCCGGCGCATCACCCAGCAGCCCTTGTTCTTGCCCTCACTCTCGAAATACAGAACGCCCTTCGACTTTAGCTGCTCGAACGCCAGATCCCAGAACTTCAGGTGCAGAATCTCGCTCTCGCGTGGCAACAAATCATACTCAATCCCGAGCCGCAGCATCGTCTCCAGATGCCGACGCAGTACTGCCGTCGAGACCATCTCGCCGACCGCCGCAGCCTCGTTTCCGCCGCGCTCAATCTCATGCAGCGTAGCCAGCCGGACCTGCCGTCTCGCATGCTTTTCCTCCTCATCCGCCTCGTACCACTGCGACACGCGCGCATACAGGTCCCAGCAGTAGTAGTCGATGCGCTCGCCCCTCGCACTGAGCCGAGCCATGAGCGCCTTTACACTCTCAAGCGACATTCCTTCCAGGTGCATCAGCCCAACAACGATATCCGCAACCTGCACGCCGGTGTTGTCGATGTAGTTCTGCACATCGACCTTCTGTCCTGCGGCGCGCAGCAGACGAACGAACGTGTCTCCGAGAATGGCATTGCGCAGGTGCCCCACATGCGCCGCCTTGTTGGGATTGATGCTCGTGTGCTCGACCAGCGAATGCAGATGCTCCGCAAATTCCTCTATTTCGCCGCCCGCAGCAACTGCCTGCACCGCCGCACCGCGATCCAGCCGCGCATTGATGTATCCGGCGCCGGCAACTTCGAACCCGGCAAATCCCTCAACCTTTTCCAGTGCGGCCACAATCTCTTCGGCTATCTTCCGCGGAGCCTTCCTCAGTTTGCGCGCCAGCTCAAACGCAATTGGAGACGCATACTCGCCGAATTTGATCTCCGGCGGCTGCTCGATCACGATCTTCTCGACTTCAACCTGATACAGCTCGCGCAACACTGTGCGCAGCCGCTCCTCAAGCTTCTTCTGTTGTCGTAGATACACGTCGCTGGACCCGGAACTCCTTCAAAATTGCCTGATTTCTTGGCTGATTCTACACGTCCGGCCGCACAGCTCAGCCATCGCAACCCGCACATCCTGCTAAGATTGTAGGTAAGAAGAATCCAGCCGCAATCGCGCGCATCTACTGCCTCGCATGTCCAACAAGTTCTATCTCACCACCCCCATTTACTACGTCAACGCGCGCCCTCATATAGGAACTACCTACACGACCGTCATTGCCGACGTAATCGCGCGCCGCCAGCGCAGTCTGGGCGTGGACACCTTCTTCCTCACCGGAACCGATGAGCACGGCCAGAAAATACAGCGGTCGGCAGAAAAGGCCAATTGCAGCCCGCAGCAGTTCACCGATCAGGTCTCCGCGCAGTTCCGCGCCCTCTGGGACCGGATGGGCCTGACCTACAACGATTTCATCCGCACCACCGATCCCCGTCACAAACGCGGCGTGCAGAAGCTCTTCGCTCTTCTCCATCAGCGCGGATACGTCTACAAAGGCTCCTATACCGGCCAGTATTGCGTCTCCGACGAGGCTTTCGTCGATGTTCCCCCCGGCGCCCCGTGCCCGGACTGCGGCCGCCCCACCGAGACCATCAGCGAGGAAAACTACTACTTCAAGCTCTCCGCATTCGAGCGCCCTCTGCTTGAGCTTTACGAAAACAATCCCTCCTTCATCCGCCCCGAAACCCGCCGCAATGAAGTGATGTCTTTCGTCAGATCCGGCTTAAGGGACCTCTCCGTCAGCCGCACCAGTGTCAAGTGGGGCATTCCCTTTCCCGGAGACGAGAAGCATGTCATCTACGTCTGGGCCGACGCTCTCGCCAACTACATCACCGCAATCGGCTACGGCAGCGACGATCCCGCCGACCGGGCAAAGTTCGAGAAATACTGGCCCGCCGATCTGCATCTCGTCGGCAAAGAGATCACCCGCTTCCACTGCGTCTACTGGCCTGCTTTCCTGATGGCCGCCGGGCTCCCGCTGCCGAAGAGTATCGTCGCCAACGGCTGGCTGCTCTTCGAAGAGAACAAGATGTCGAAATCACGCGGCAACGTCGTCAGCATCGACGAAACGGCAGCGCGCTACGGGGTGGACGCTATGCGTCTTTTTCTGCTCTATGTCACGCCGCCGGAGGAGACGAGCAATTGGACCGACGA
>JAFAMZ010000184.1 GCA_019232935.1 Silvibacterium sp. | reverse complement strand
GTCGGGCGAAAACCCCGGCGACAGCCGGACAGGAGACCCTGCCGAATTCGCCTCACATCCGCGTTGGCAGCGCATCCTCATTGGACTGGCTGGGCCTGCGGCTAACTTCATGCTCGCTTTTCTGCTGATGACGGGCCTCTACATGATGCACAACGAGGTGCCCAATTACATGTCCGGCCCAGCTGTCATCGATGTTGTGCCTCCTGAAACTCCGGCCGCCCGCGCGGGCATTCAGGCCGGTGATCGCATCGTGCGGTTCGATAAAGATACAAATCCGAGCTGGGAGCAGGTCGGAATGCGCGCCGCCTTGGACGCGAATTCTTATGTTCCTGTGCGAGTCGATCGCAATGTAAATGGCCAAACCCAGCACCTCGACCTCGAGCTTTTCCTGGCCGATCCGAGCAAAGGTCAGCATTTCGATCTCGACACCATCGGGCTGCTGCCACGCGTCACAGAAGGCCCGCTCGGAGTGCGCGGCGTCATGCCCGGCAATCCCGCCGACAAAGCAGGACTCCGGGCCGGCGACAAGATTGTTTCCGTAGATGGCCGGCAAGTGCACTCCGTGGCCGCGGTAATGGCGATTCTCCAGGAGAGCAAGGGTAATCCGGTCAACGTGACCGCTTTGCGAGGCACCCAGACGCTCACCTTCACGACACGGCCCGTTTGGGGAGATGACGGCAGGGGCCGCATGGGCTATCGTCTCGGCTTCTACCCGATGCCGGAACCCTTCCACGTTGAGCAATTACCTCTGCACAGGGCAGTTAAGGAATCGGCGAAAGTCAATCTCCAGTACTCCGGCCTGATCATTGACGTTTTGAAACGTCTGCTTTCTCACGGTTCGAACGTGCAGCAGCTCAGCGGACCGATCGGCATCGCACGCGAGACCGGCGAAGCCGTTACCGCGCCGGGATGGCAGCCAATCATTGGAACCATGGCGCTCATCAGCCTGAACCTCGGCATCTTTAATCTGCTGCCCATCCCGATTCTCGACGGCGGTATGATCCTCCTTCTGCTCATCGAAGGCATTCTGCGCCGCGACCTGAACCAGGAGTTCAAGGAGCGAGTATACCAGGTCGCATTTGTGGTGCTGGTGCTCTTTGCGGCTTTTGTGATGTTCAACGACGTCGCGAAGCTGAACATTCTTTCGAAGCTCAAGCCGTAAATTCGGTCGCGGTTGTCAGTACCCAGTTACAGGTACAATCCGGTATCCCGGATGCGGACCACCGACTTACCTTTCAGCCAATGCCTCCAACACGTACGACGCTCCGCGTTCGCTATGCCGAAACAGACCAGATGGGCATCGTCTACTACGCCAACTATTTCGTCTGGTGCGAGATCGGCCGCGTAGAGTTCTTTAGGCAGCTCGGCTATGACTACAAACAGATGGAAATGGAGGATGATTGCCACCTGCCGGTGGTCGAATCTCATTGCCGTTACCGCGCTCCGGCGCGCTATGACGACGAGGTCGCCATCGAAGCGCGAGTAACCGCCGTTCGCAGCACCGTGATCAAATTTGCCTATAAGATCCTGCGTCTGACCCCAGATGGCGAACAGCTCCTTGCAGAGGCAGAAACGGTACATGTGACCGTGAATAAGTCGATGCAAAAACGAAACTTGCCGGAGAAATATCTGTTGGCAATCAAAGCTACGATGGGGAGCATTTGAAGGAGCTTTGAATCTGCATTAGGTTTACGAGTCGGGCCGTCGACATCGCTGTAAACTTTTGAAAAAAGATGTTTGAATTCCTGCTTTTTCGCGGTGTTGCCATTATGGTGCTGATTCTGGCCAACGGATTCTTTGTGGCCGCCGAGCTCTCTCTGGTGAGCGTTCGTGAAACCCGTATCGAACAGCTTATTGCGCAGCGTCGCCCTGGCGCGCGACTCGTGCGCAGGCTGCAGCAGCATCTGGACGATTTTCTGCCCGCAGTCCAGCTCGGGGTGACTCTCTGCAGTCTAGCGCTCGGCTGGATCGGCGAGCCAGTAGTGGCCGCATTGTTTGAACGCTGGCTCTGGTGGCTGCCGCACCCGCGCGTCTACACGCACCTTATAGCCGTACCGGTGGCTTTTGCCTTCATCACCTACTTCCATGTTCTGCTCGGAGAGCTGGTGCCTAAGGCACTCGCCCTGAGCAAGGCCGAGCAGGTTGCTGTTGCGGTCGCTGGGCCGATGGAGGTCTTTATCCGGCTGACGCGGCCGGCGGTGCGGCTGATGAACCGTTCCGCCAGCACTGTGCTCCACCTCTTCCGTACGCCGATGGGGCATGAGGGTTCCGTTCACTCACCCGAGGAGCTGAAACTGATTGCCACAGCGGCGCGCCGCTCCGGAATGCTGCCCGAGTACCAGGAGGAACTCATTCACCGCGCCGTGGAGATCAATGAGGTTCCCGCCCGCGAGATTATGACACCTCGGCAGCGCATCTTTTCTCTGCCCTTCGATCTGCTCATCGAAGATGCGAGTGCGCGCATAGTCGACGAGCAGCATTCGCGTGTGCCGGTCTACGATCCAGCGCGCGGACCCGAATACATCGTTGGCGTCGTTTACTCAAAGGACATCTCGCGGCTCATGCATTTCCGCGCATCCGCAAAAACGCGTTTTGCAGAAGCTCCTTTCATGGACCTGCGTCTGAAGCAGGTCATGCGCGAAGTTCTGGTCGTTCCGGAAACCAAGCCGGTGCTCGATCTGATGCACGAATTCCAGGCGCGCCGGCGACATCTGGCGATCGTCGTCGACGAGTTTGGATCGACCGTCGGGCTCGTCACCGTCGAAGATGCCATCGAACAGCTTATCGGCGAGGTGGAAGATGAGTTCGACGTCGCATCGAAGACTGTGCTCACGACAGCCCGTGGCGAACTCATCCTCGACGGCAGCGTCAACCTACGGGACCTTGAAACACAGATGCGGTGGAACCTGCCCCGCGACGCAGGGGTAGAGACCCTCGCCGGCTTTTTGCTGGCGCGGCTAGGCAGAATCCCGCGCGGCGGTGAAGTCGTCGAGTACGAAGGCCGGCGGTTCACCGTAATTGAGATGAGCGGTAATCGCATTAGCCGAGTGCGCATTGAGAAGCTCGATACCGAACCTATGGAACCGAAAACCGCCGGCGGCACTGCGCTGGAGAATGCCAGCTGATGCGGCTACCCCGCGCCCTCCGTGCGCTCCTATTCCGGCTGCTCTACACCGTTCCCGTGCTATGGCTGGTCGTATCCCTCGTATTCCTGTTGATTCATCTCGTGCCGGGCGATCCAATCCAGCAGATGCTCGGCGAAGGTGCACGGCCGGCCGACATCGCCGCTCTCCGGCGCACCTACGGGCTGGATGCGCCCCTCGGCCAACAATACATCCGTTATTGGCGCGGCGTGCTGCATGGCGACCTTGGACATTCGCTTCGCCTGAACGAGTCCGTTACGCACCTTGTCCTCGCGCGCTATCCCTACACCATAGAACTTGCTTCGGCGGCCGTGGCATTGTCGTTGGCCCTTGCCGTGCCTGCGGGTATAACCGCAGCTCTCCGCCGCAATCGCTGGCAGGATCAGGCTCTCGGGTTCGTCAGCCTGCTCGGGCTCTCATTTCCCAACTTCGCCCTCGGACCCATTCTTATCCTGCTTATCTCTATCAAACTGGGCTGGCTTCCCGTCAGCGGCCCGGGAGACCTCAGCCATCTCATTCTGCCCGCCGTCACAATGGGCAGCGCGCTCGCCGCGATCCTTACACGCATGGTGCGCACTGCCATGCTGGAAGAACTCAGCCAGGACTACATCCGCACCGCCCGCGCGAAAGGATTGCCCGAGCGCACCGTCGTTTATAAGCACGCATTGCGAAATGCCCTGATTCCAGTTATCACGCTGGTGGGTTTACAGTTCGGCGCGCTACTAGCGGGCGCTATCGTCACCGAGAAAATCTTCAGCTGGCCCGGCATCGGCCAGCTCACCGTTTCAGCCATTTCCAATCGCGACTACTCGCTGCTGCAGGGATGTATCCTCGCGGTCGGCCTAACCTACGTGCTCGTAAACCTCGCAACTGATGTGCTTTATCTGGTTGTGAACCCGCGGATCAGGGGATAGGTGTAGGGTTAAGGTGTAGCTCGATTGCGTCGTCTGAGTTCCTCGCTAGAACCTAAAAAACTGAACCCTGAACCCTGTTCCCTACACCCTGTCTTTTGGGAACTTATGACAAATGTCATGCGTATCCGTCTTGCAGTGAACGCGTCGTGCGCCCGCAGACATTTCCGGAGGAATTTGCTTGGCTACCCAGCGTAAGGGCAGAAAGAAATGGTGGTGGATCGGTGGTCTAGGGCTGGTCGTCATCATCGCAACGGTGGTGACCGTCGCGGCTCGCGGCAGCGGCACGAAAATTGAACCTGGGCGCCTGGCGAAGGTCACGCGCGGAGACATCGCCAAGAGCGTCATCGCCACCGGAAAAATTCAACCCATCACCAAGGTTGAGCTGAAGTCCAAAGCCAGCGGCCTCGTCGAAAAGCTCTACGTCGACATCAATCAACATGTCCAGAAGGGTCAGGTGCTCGCCCAACTCGATCAGCAGGAGATCCTCGCCCAGGTCTCGGCGCAAAAGGCGCAGCTCGCTGCTGCGCAAGCCAACGTAGTCACCTACCAGCAGAACATCGCGCAGGATAAAGTGAATGCCGAAGCGCCAGATCTTCCGATGTACAAGGAGACCTACGAGCGCAATCTCGCTATGCTGAAACAGGGGATCGTTTCGCAGCAGACCCTTGATAACGCCGAGCGGGATTATCTCGCAAAGAAAAACGCTCAGATGGCCGCGCAGGCGCAGATCAGTGTGGACACCGCAAAGCTGAAGCAGGCGCAGGCGCAGGTGCAGCAGGCCCAGGCCAGCCTCGATCAGCTCAATGAACAGCTGAGCTACACCACCCTTGTCTCTCCCATCGATGGCGTCGTGCTATCCCGCGATGTGGAAATGGGGGACGCCGTCAGTTCAATCCTGGTTCTCGGCTCGACCGCAACGCTCGTCATGACGCTGGGCGACACAACGCAGGTATACGTCAACGGCAAAGTCGACGAGGCGGATATCGGTCATGTTTACCTGGGGCAACCCGCGCGTATCCGCGTGGAATCGTTCCCCAACCGGATTTTCAACGGTAAGGTCACCAAAATTGCTCCGCTGGGCGTGGAGAAAGATAATGTCACTACTTTCGAAGTCCGCGTCTCGATTGACAACCCCACGGGCGAGTTGAAGGCCAACATGACGGCCAATGCGGAAATCATTGTCAAAGAGGACAAAAATGCGCTCTCGGTGCCGGCACAGGCCGTTGTGTACGACTCCGATAAGAACGCCTCAGTTTTCGTTCCCAACCCCGCGCAGAAGGATGGCCAGAAGAAAATTGCAGTCAAGGCCGGCATCTCCAACGGCAGCCGCATCGAGATTCTGGACGGCTTGAAGGAAGGCGATACCGTGGTGCTGCAGCAGTAAGAATCGACGGCCAGGCGACGCGACGCTTTGGCGCAGCAGCAAAAGAAGTTTGAGGAGGCAGCAATGAACATTCGATGGATAGCAGCGGCGGCATTGTCATTCTCACC
>JAFAMZ010000059.1 GCA_019232935.1 Silvibacterium sp. | reverse complement strand
GATGGGTTTGCTTCCGTTCGGGCCGAAGGCGGCGCGGATCGCTTCAATGGCAGCGAGATCGCCATGCTGGGCTGCATTCTTGAGCGCCCGCAAGGGCTGGTGCAGGAACTTGTTCATCAGGCCGCGCGTCACTGCCTCAACTGCCTCTAACTGCGCGGGCGTAAGCGACTGCAGCCGTGAGTGGGCGCGGCGCAGCTCGGCCTGCCGCATATCTTCCGCCGCTGCCTGCAGATCGACGAGTGCAGGTACCACGTCGAGCGACTCTACCCGGCGCTGGTATCGGGCGAGTTCTTCCTCGAGAATGGCTTCCGCCTTCTGAGCCTCGCGGACGCGGTCCGACAAATTCGATGCGGCGACTGACTGCAGGTCGTCGATGTCGTAAAGGAAAATGCCGTCGAGGCGGTTCACATCCGGGTCGACATCGCGAGGAACAGCGATGTCGATGATGAACATGGGCCGGTTGCGTCGGCGGTGCAGGAACTGCTGGGCATGGGGAGTGCGGAAGATGAACTCTGTCGAGCCGGTCGAGGTGATGAGAATATCGGCTTCGTCGGCGCGCGCGTAGAGATCGTCGAAGCGCACCACGTGCGCCTGGAACTTCTGCGCCAGATGTACCGCCCGCTCGAAGGTGCGGTTGGAGATAAGCAGCGACCCGGCGCCCTGCTGCATCAGGTGACGCGCTGCCAGCTCGCTCATTTTGCCGGCTCCGACCAGGAGGACACGTTTGCCGTCCAGCGACCCGAATATCTTCCGCGCGAGATCGACCGCGACCGACGCGATGGAGACGGATGACGACCCGATCTGCGTCTCGGTACGGACCTTCTTAGCCGCGGCAAATGCGCCCTGCAACAGCCGCTCGAGATGGCCTCTGACAGCACCGATGGAACGCGCCACCGTGTAGGACTCCTTGACCTGGCCAAGGATCTGCGGCTCGCCGACAACCATGGAATCAAGGCTCGCAGCCACACGGAAGAGATGCCGGACCGCATCGGTCTCGCGGTGATGGTACAGATGCGGCCTGAGTAATTGCGGTTCAACCGTGAAGCGCTGGTTCAGATAACCGGCGAGCTCCGGCTCACTTTCCTCGTAGCAGACGAGCAACTCGACGCGATTACAGGTGGAGAGAATCAATGCTTCGCGCACTCCGGGATGCGAAAGAAGGGCGCGCGTTTCCTCAGCCAGGCTTTCCGGCGCGATGGCCAGCCGTTCCCGGAGTTCAACCGGGGCGGTCTTATGGTTCAGCCCGGTGAGGAGAATCTTCATGGGGCGCTGAACCTGTGAACCGAGCTGAAGAGGTTGGCGGCCCATACGCACAGCATGATGACGAAGACGGCCGAGGAGAGATAGACCGCGCGGCGCCCGCGCAACCCGGTGCTGCGGCGCACAAAGAGCATGATCACGTAAAGTCCCCACATCACAAACGACAGCCAGATCTTCGGGTCCGTGAAGTATGACGGGCCCACGCTCTCCTGCGCGATGATGGAGCCGGCAAACAGCCCAACGGTCATACAGTAAAAGCCCAATACCAGCGTCTTCTGTGCGATCTGATCCATCGTGTCGAGCGGCGGCAGCCATTCGAGAAAGCCTGGCGACCGCTTGTTTTTCAGGCGCTTCTCCTGAATTAGATAAAACAAACTGGACAGCAGGCTGAAAATAAGAGCGGCATAGGCCGCAAGCAGCGCCGTAATGTGGAGCAACAGCCATCCGCTGCGGATAACTGGCGAAGTGAAGGTATGCCTGTCCGGTCCCAGCGCGGGGACCACGGTAAGAAGAAATGCCAGCGGCATGGCGAAGATGCCGAACGAGAGCGTTCTGTAGCGCAGTGCGATGAAGAGGAACACCGTGGCGATCAGCAGTGCGAGAATCGATTGGACCTCATGCATCCCGACCGGCATCCAGCGGTGAGCCAGCACAAGCATTTCGACGGCTGACACAACATGCACGCACCAGACGCTGATGGCCAGCGGCATACATAGCCGCTTCCACCAGGGAGCATTGCCGAGTACCGCGCCGATCGCCGCCACTGAGGCGAAACCGTACAGAATTGCCGCAATCCTGAGCCAGAGAAGGTACATCTTCGTAACTTATGCCAACGCTTCAGTATAAGCCGCTTGAACTTTCGCCGGCCTTATGACGCCAGGGGACAATCGCGGTGAGGGCACCAACACGACACTCTCCGCGATTTGATTGCGTAAAGCCGGCGCATAACTCGGGCGCGCCGATTTCAGTGGCCTGCATCACAATCGAGGGAAGTAAACCTCGAACTGGAGAAAGATTCATGGATTATCGCGTGAAACCGGGCGACCTTCAGGAAGACCAGGTGACCTCTTACCTGGAGAGCCAGACCGCAAGGCTTCCCAGCAGCTTTTATCTTGGAGCGGCACTGGCTTCCATGGCCGTATCTCTGACGCTCAAGGCATACGGCAAGGACAACCTCGCCCTCTTTGTCGGGCAGTGGGCGGCGCCATTCCTGATCATCGGAACCTACAACAAGATGGTGAAGCAGCACGGCAGCGACCAGACGCACCATAACGCTCCATCTGTCATTCATTCAGCCGCAAGCTAGCAACACTCCGGACACAGGGGACTACACGCCGGCATACCCTTCACGGTATTCTGGCGTATCCCCGTGTCCGATACCTCAACACTCCAGCGCGATCTGGAACAGACGCCGCTGATGCGCCAGTTCTGGGCCGCCAAACGCCAGCATCCGGACACCCTCCTCTTTTTCCGGATGGGCGACTTCTACGAGCTCTTCTTCGAGGACGCAAAGGTCGCCTCCCGCGAGCTGCAGATTCAACTCACGGCGCGCGACAAGGAGCGCTCCGTGCCCATGTGCGGCGTCCCCTATCACGCTGCAGAGAGCTACGTGGCGCGGCTGCTGCGCAAAGGTTACCGGATCGCCATCTGCGACCAGATGGAGGACCCGAAGCTTGCGAAAAAGATCGTTCGCCGGGAGATAACACGCGTGCTGACGCCGGGCACGGCCATGGACCCAGCACTCGGATCGGGCGAAAACAACTACCTGGCCGCGCTGCACGCGACAGAACACGGGGTTGGCCTCGCGTATCTCGATCTTTCGACGGGCGACTTTCGCGCAACTGAGTTTTCGGGCCCCCATGCGCTTGCGCAATGCGGGGATGAATTGGCCAAGCTGGCGCCCAGTGAGGTTCTGTTCGCGGCAAATCCCCTGATGAATGAAATCGGCGAACTGGCTGCGGCTCTCGAGCGAGTGAAGACGCGCACTGCTATCGAGGGGTGGGCGTTTGCCCGCGATTACGCGGTGCCGCTGCTCGAGCGGCAGATGGGTGCCGCCTCACTCGACGGATTCGGCTTTGCCCAGCATGCTGCCGCGGCGATTGCGGCCGGGGTGATTGTGCATTATGTGCGCCACACGCAGCACAACGACGCCGCGCATGTGGATACGATCCGTTACTACGAGCGCAGCCAGCACATGCACCTGGACCAGGTGACGGTGCGCAATCTGGAACTGCTCGATCCCATCTTTTCCGACGCTGGCGCCGACGCAACGCTGTTCCGGACGCTGGACTGCCTCATGACTCCGATGGGCAAGCGGTTGCTGCGCACATCCCTTCTGCGTCCCCTGCTCGATGCGCCCGCAATCGAGGAGCGCTACGAAGCCGTAGCCGAGGCAAAGCAGGACCTGATCCGGCGCGAGCAGATTCGCGGCGCGCTGGGCGGGATTCTGGACCTGGAACGCCTGCTGGCGCGCATTTCGCTGGAGAGCGCAGGCCCCCGGGATGTAGTCGCGCTGGCTACATCGCTCGGCCACCTGCCCGGACTCAAGGCAAGCATCAGCGGGATGAAGGCCGGACTCTGGACTTCCGCCCACAGACGGCTCGACATTCTGGAGGACCTCTTTGCCGCAATCAACCAGACACTTACACCGGAACCTCCGCTGACGCTGGCTGATGGCGGTGTGATCGCGCAGGGCGTGGATTCAGAACTCGACGAGCTGCGTGCGATCGGGCGGGACGGCCGCTCTTCGATTGCGGCCATCGAAGAGCGCGAACGGCAGCGAACCGGTATCCAGTCGCTGAAGGTGCGTTTCAATTCGGTCTTCGGATACTACATCGAGATCACCAAGGCTAACCTGAGCAGGAACATTCCCGGCGACTATGAGCGAAAGCAGACGCTCGTCAATGCGGAGCGCTTCACCACCCCCGAGCTCAAAAACTACGAGGTGAAGGTCCTGACCGCGCAGGAACGCTCGATCGAGATTGAAAAGCGCATCTTCGGAGAACTGCGGCGGAGGCTGATGGACAACGCCAGTCGCATCCGTCGAACCAGTGCCGTTGTGGCAGACATCGATCTGATCGCGAACTTCGCGCATCTCGCATCGCTTAGAAACTACTCGCGGCCTATGCTTGAAGAAGCCGCCCTGATGGAAGTAGTTGCCGGACGTCACCCGGTGATCGAATGCCTGATGGAAGACGCCGGCGAAGGCCGTTTTGTTCCCAACGATCTTTATCTGAGCACGGAGGGCCCAAGCCTGCTTCTCCTGACCGGACCCAACATGGGCGGCAAATCGACATATCTCAGGCAGGCCGCGCTGCTCGCCATCATGGCCCAGATGGGCAGCTTCGTTCCCGCCGAGCGGATGCGATACGGCATCGTGGACCGCGTTTACACGCGCATCGGCGCGAGCGACAACCTTGCGCGAGGGCGCTCGACCTTCATGGTCGAGATGACCGAGACGGCAACGATTCTCAATACGGCGACGCCGCGCTCATTGGTCCTTCTGGATGAGATGGGCCGCGGCACCTCGACCTTCGACGGGCTCGCGCTGGCCTGGGCGACGGTCGAGTATCTGCACGCGGAGGTGGGCGCGCGGACACTCTTCGCGACGCACTATCACGAGCTGACAATGCTCGCTGAGCAATTGCCGAACCTCAGGAACCTGCGCGTGGCAGTCAAAGAGTCGCCACAGGGCATCGTCTTTCTGCATACAATCGAGGACGGCCCCGCAAACAAAAGCTACGGCATCGATGTGGCGCGTCTGGCAGGATTGCCTCCGAGGGTGATCCAGCGCGCCAGACAGGTGCTGAAACAGCATGAGCGGTCGGAACGGCACAATGTAGCCATCGAAACAGAAGCGCCTCTGCAACTGACCATGTTCACGCCGCTGTCGCAGAAAATCCTCGACCGGCTGGAGGAGACCGACATCAACACGCTGACTCCGCTGCAGGCGCTGAATCTGCTTGAGGAGCTCAAGGCTGAGATCAAAACTGGAAGCAGCGGGGCGGGCGGCAAAGGGTGAAGCTGCGCGAGCAAGTGGGACAGCTGATCGTGGCGGGCGTAGAAGGTCCGGAGCTTACGCCTCTCGAGCGCACATGGCTGAAGCTGTTGCGGCCTGGCGGCCTGATTCTCTTCCGCCGCAACATCGAGGAGCCTCGCCAGGCCACGGCACTGCTGCGCCAGTTTACAGAGATTGCCGGTGCTCCGGCTTTTCGCTGCGTAGACCTCGAAGGCGGTCTGGTCGACAGGCTGCGTGACCTTATTGCTCCCATGCCGTCGCCTGCTGCGGTATTTACAACCGGAAAGCGCACGAATTTTGAGAAGCACGGGCGCCTTATCGCCGGGGAGGCGAAGGCTCTCGGGTTCAACACCGTCTTCGCGCCGGTGCTCGATCTGGCTTTGCCTGCTTCAGCGCCGGTGATGCGCACGCGTGTCGTCTCGGCCGACCCGTCCGATGTGATTGAATACGCGCTGGCGTTCCTCGAGGCTTTTGAGGCAGAGGGCATTCTGGGCTGCGGAAAGCACTTCCCCGGGCTCGGTGGCGGCACGCTGGACTCGCACGAGGCGATGCCGGCCATCGAGCGTACATGGAAAGAGCTGTGGAGCGAGGACATCGCCGTCTTCCGGGCCCTCGCTGCGAAGCTGACGATGATCATGGTGTCACATGCTGGCTATCCGCTGGTGAAGGACAGCATCCCTGCCTCGGTCTCGCCTCATTGGATTTCGACAGTGTTGAAGAAGCGCATCGGTTTCGCAGGACTGGTTGTATCCGATGACATGGAGATGGGCGGCATTCTTACCCAGGCCTCGATAGAAGAAGCGGCAGTCAGGGCAGTTCTCGCGGGGATGGATCTGATCGAGATTTGCCGCGATCCGGTATTGGTCATTCGCGCCTATGAGGCTCTGCTCGCCGAAGCCGAGCGCTCGGCTGCATTTCGAAGAAAGATAGAAACTGCGGCGGAGCGAGTCGTCGAGCACAAGAATCGTTATCTGGATGCGGCCATGCCGCGACCCGCATCTGCGGCGCAGATAGAGAAACTGCGCGAAAGAGTGAAGAGATTTGGCGAGGTCGTGGGTGCATGAAGGGCCTTGTCGTCGCAGGCGTGATGAGCGGCACCTCCGCCGACGGCATCGATGTTGCGCTTGTGAAAATCAGCCCCGTTCGGCGGAAGCCCCGCCTGAAGCTGCTCGCCCATCACGCAGTGTCATATGCGCCCGCGCTCCGGCGCGCGGTATTTGCGGCCATGGATGCGAAGCAGATATCCACTGCGGAACTCGCCCGGCTGAACTGGCGCCTGGGCATGGCATACGCGGAAGCCGTGCGCGCAGCGGTATCAAAACATGGCGTGAAGGTTGACCTGGTCGGCTGCCACGGCCAGACGATCTACCATCAGGCCCAGCCGTCACCTTACGCCCGACGCCGCGTGGCCTGTACCTGGCAGCTGGGCGAGCCGGCGCTGATCGCGGTGGAAATGGGTGTCCCGGTCGTCTCCAATTTCCGCCCTGCGGACATGGCTGCCGGCGGACAGGGCGCCCCGTTGGTTCCCCTCCTCGATTACACGCTGTTCGCCCATCCAAAGCGCATGAGGGTGCTGCAGAACATCGGCGGCATAGGCAATCTCACCGCGATTCCGGCTGGCGGCATGCCCTCCGATCTGATTGCCTTCGATACCGGTCCCGGAAACATGCTGATCGATGCGTTGATGGAGCCGTTGTTCGGACGGAAGTATGACCGGGATGGCCGCGTCGCAGCACGCGGACGAGTCATCCACGCTGTTTTGAAATCCGTTTTGGGGACGCCATATTTTGCTGCTCCGCCTCCGAAGTCAGCTGGCCGCG
>JAFAMZ010000001.1 GCA_019232935.1 Silvibacterium sp. | reverse complement strand
CAACAGCCATACACTCGCCCGGCATATCCTCCAAATTGACCATCGAGTTGATCCGCCTGCCTTCCGGCATTCTGGATCAGCTACGCCCTCGCCGCGCGCTTGTACGGCGCGAATGGCAACGCTTCGTTGCTGTACGCGTCAGCGCGGCTCAAGCGGCACCTATGAGCCCTGTCCTGATTTCGAATGCCATTGTGGTGCTCGACCGTCACTACAATTCGCTCGCTCCGAATCTGCCTCCCAGGCCCAGCATTTATGCTGTGAGCGTTACCAAAGATCTCTCTTTCCGCTATGTGAGCTTTGAAGCTGACCACCTCATCCTTCGCCCCCATGCTCTCGAACATCCGATAGAACTCTTCAGCCTTGGAGCGGCGGAGTCCCCCTCCAGCTACATCGTGGGACGCGTCTGTCTCGCAATCTCCGAGCTCTAGACCCGCAACATGCATGACGCAATTTTGGTAGCATCGCCTCGGAGGATCTTCATGGACCCGGCAGTAAATTCAGCCTTTGGACCACGTCGAAACGAGGACATCGCCCTCGATCTGTTCAAGTTTGTCGCCACCACCGCAGCGGTTGGGCGCCCTGCCGCTTCGTCCACCGGCTTCGTTGCCTCTAGCGCCAACAAGCCCGAGGACCACGTCAATCAGCTCCTGGATCTGTATGCCCGTTGCCTCAAGACGGTTACCGGCGGCGAGAGCTCCCGTTAGTTGTGTCGCAAACAAATTCCCCGATCAACGTTGCAGTCATTGGCGCGGGAGCGTTCGGGCGCAATCATCTCCGGGTTTACAGAGATCTCCAGCAGCACGGCCAAGCCGTAAGGCTTGCGGCTATTGTGGAGACCGATGCATCCCGAGCCTCGGCCCTCTGCGAACAGTGGAGCGCACCCATCTATCCATCGATCGAGGCCTGCCTCGACGCTCGTCAGCGTGGTGAAATCACCCTGGATGCAGCATCCGTATGCGTCCCCACCTCTGCGCATTACGCTACAGCAGCGCCGCTGCTTACCGCAGGAATTGACCTGCTGGTCGAAAAGCCTATTGCTGCGGACACTACGCAAGCCGCCGATCTTCTCGCTCTTGCAGAACGGCACGAGCGCATCCTCGCCATCGGCCATCTCGAGCGCTTTAACCCGGCCGTAAGCACCGCACAGAGCTGGCTGAATCGACCCATGTTCTTCGAAGCCCATCGCCTCAGCGTGTTTACACCGCGCTCCCTGGATGTCGATGTGGTGCTCGATCTCATGATCCATGACCTGGACATCGTTCTCAATTTTGTCAACTCTCCTGTGCACGAGCTGCACGCTGTTGGTCTGCCGATTCTTTCTTCAAAGGTCGATATCGCAAACGTGCGGATTGAGTTTGAATCCGGCTGCGTCGCCAATTTCACGGCGAGCCGCGTAAGCACTGAAAGGATCCGTAAGCTGCGCTTCTTCCAGCCGCATCAGTACATCTCGATCGACTACGCCCGCCAGGATCTGCTCGTGATTAACGTCGACCCCAGTGCTTCTCCAACGCCTGCCTTTCCAGGTCTGCCGCCGGGACTCGGAATCCGCAAACCGCCGGTACAACCGGGCGAGCCATTGATGCTCGAGATCCAGTCGTTTCTGGATTGTGTTCGCACCCGGGCTGTTCCCCCTGTTTCAGGACAGGAGGGCCTCGCCGCACTGACTCTCGCCCTCGACATCAACTCTGCGATTTCCGCCCACGCCCGCCGGGCGGGACTCGACGCACTCTAACGCTCGAGGCCAGCTCCGGAACAAAATCCTTCCTTGCGTCTCTGTTGGTCAAAATCGAAGACACAGTTGCCAATCCTGTTGGCTTGCTCCACAATGCTCTGTCGTCCGCTCGTACCCCCGCCCCGAAGCCTTCAGGAGCAAGAACCATGGACACAAGACCCCAGAGGCAATGGGTCCTCTATCCTTTCATCTATGAAATCAGCACCTGGGTCTGGCTCACCGGCCTGACTCGCAAGTACGGGAAGAATATCGACCTGTCCTCAGTTCCTGCCGGGGAGTGGGATGTCATCGCAGCTAATGGCTTCAATGCCGTGTGGCTCATGGGCGTGTGGGAGCGCAGCCCCGTTGGAATCGGCATTGCAAACCGAAATCCGGCCCTGCTCCAGGAGTTTCATCGCGCTCTCCCCGACTTCCGCCTCGAAGATAACGTCGGATCCCCTTACTGCATTCGCCGCTACTCCGTCGACCCGCATCTCGGAGGCCCCGAAGGCCTGGCCCGCGCCCGCGACGAGCTTTCAAAGCGCGGCATGAAGCTGATACTCGACTGGGTACCCAACCACGTCGCGCCCGATCATCCCTGGGTTGCAGAACACCCCGAGTACTTCATCCGCGGCACCGCCGAGGATGCCCGTAACGATCCGTCTTCGTTCCTGGAAATCGGAGATACCGTCTTCGCCTGCGGCCGCGACCCCTATTTCCCGGCGTGGCCCGATGTCCTGCAATTGAATGCCTTCGCCCGCGGCCTTCGCCATGCAGTCATCGAAACCCTGTCCAATATTGCGCAGCAGTGCGATGGCGTCCGTTGCGACATGGCCATGCTCGTCCTGAATCCAATTTTCGAGCGCACCTGGGGCCACCGCGCCGGTCCGCGCCCGGAAACTGAATACTGGCGCAATGTCATCCCGGCCATCAAGCATGTCCATCCGGGCTTTCTGTTTATTGCAGAAGCCTATTGGGATCTCGAGTGGGAGCTCCAGCAGCAGGGCTTCGACTTCTGCTACGACAAAAAGCTCTACGACCGCCTCGAGCACGACAGTGCGGAAAATATCCGCCTGCACTTATGCGCCGATCTCGCCTATCAGAACAAGCTCCTCCGCTTCATCGAGAACCACGACGAGCCGCGCTCGGCCGCCTCCTTTGCACCCGCGAAACTGCGCGCTGCCGCCGTCGCGTTTTCCACGCAGACGGGAGCAAAACTCTTCTTCGAAGGCCAATTCGAAGGCCGCAAAATTAGGACACCGGTCTTCCTCGGCCGCCGTCCCGACGAGCCGATCGATGAAGCCCTGCACAGCTTCTACGAAAAGCTCCTCTCCGCCATCAATCGTCCCGTATTCCGCGAAGGCGAGTGGCGGCTGTGCGAAAGAACCGGCTGGCCCGACAACCAGACCTTCCTGAGCCTCGTCGCCTGGAGCTGGCACAGAGAGGAAGAGCGATACCTGATCGTGGTCAACCTGAGCGACTCACCCGCACAGGGCCAGGTTCACGTCCCCTGGCCTGAAATCGCCGGTAGAAAGTGGCATTTAAATGATCTGTTGTCAGGCGTAACTTTCGATCGTGACGGAGACCCCATGCTCTCTCCCGGCCTTTACGTCGAACTTAGCCCTTGGAACTTCCACCTCTTCCAGTTTGTCCCGATGTCGTGATGAGCTTCAGTGAAAGTCGTGCGACCGCACCTCCAGTGCTCTATCGGAAAGCGGCGTCAGTCTCGTTGCCTTCACGTGAACCACCTCATCCTGATTCTGCAACGGCCCCTCCACCAGCAGAAACTTGCTCCGCGTCACCGTCAGCCGCTCCCGCTCATAGAGGTCCGGCGTAACGATCACGTTCGCAATGCCCGTCTCATCCTCCATCGAGAGAAAAATGAACCCCTTTGCCGTCCCCGGACGCTGCCTCGCGATCACACACCCCGCCGTGCGCACGAACTCCCCATCTCGCCTCTGCCGCAACTGTTGTGCCGACAGCACCCCCTGCTGGCTCAGTTCCGCCCGCCTGTAGTGCATCGGATGCTTCCCAACCGTCAGCCCTGTCCCTGCATAATCCGCCGCCAGCCGCTCCTCCGTCTTCATCTGCCTGAGCGGCTGCGCATCTGATTCCTCCCGCAGCCCGTCACTGCTTTGCTTCAGCAGCGGACCCTCCGGCCTGCCCGCGCGCTCCACCTGCCATAGCGCATCTCTGCGATGTGCAATGCCACCCAGGCGATTCAGAG
>JAFAMZ010000247.1 GCA_019232935.1 Silvibacterium sp. | reverse complement strand
TTCCGAGTCGCCCCGCAGCTCGAAGTCGATGTGGCCATCGAGGGTGCCCTGGCTGTTGAGCTTTGCCACGGCAGTCGTCGTGTCCACAAACGGAAATGGTCCGTCCGCGGGGGTGCGTTCCAGCCGGGGAGGCCCATCCGTTGGAATCACGAGGGCCTGTTTGTCGCGCAGCGGCGAAATCAGCATCCGATAAGGAGTCACCTCCGGCGTGCTGTCAAGCCAGATCTCCTTGCCGTTGAGAGAGACAACGGTGATCACGTGATCGAACTGCGCCGGCGTGGGCAGCTCCGGATGAAACTTGATTTCAGTACCGATGAGCGCCGGCCACGCTTCGTATCCCGCCGCTTTCAGCATCGCGGCGAGCAGCGTGTGCTTGTCTTTGCAGTCGCCGTACTGGTTATCGAGCACTGTGTCCGCCGTGTGTGGCTGGTAGCGCCCGATTCCAAACGATACGCCGATATACCTTACCTGCGTCGACACGTAGTGGTAGATGGCGGCGATCTTTTCGTCGTCGGTAGTCTTGCCCTGAATTAGTTCCTGAACCTTCGCCGTCACTTCCTCGCTCGGCGTTGCGCGGTCCTTTGCCAGTGCGCCGTACCACTCGCCAACCTCTTGCCAGTTGTGAAAGGTCGTCCACGTCACGGGAGCCAGCGCCTCCGGATCGTACGCTCCGTCCTTCTTCCTTTCACCCCCGACCGTCGGCTCAGTCTGCGATGTCTTCCAGCGATAAACCTTGAGACCGCTTTCCTCAGTGATGACCGGTTGATTCTTCGGGCTCAACACGAGGACATATTTGTCCTTCGGAAACGACAGTTCCACCGTCTCATCCAGCACAACATTCCCGCGGACAAAATTCAGCGCACCCCAGAACTGACCCGCCGCCGGCGCCTTCGTCCTCACGAACCGCATCTGGTACTCGATCTTGTCGCCCGGAGTCAGGGATTTGACCGGGATCTGAATCTCGCGGAGATCGCTGTAGAACGGCGCTGCGCGTGTCACTTCGGTGGGCATGTCCTGGGCGTTGTCCGCGGGAGTGTTCACGACGGTTCCGTCCGGCTTGCGCACCCGTACGTAAACGGGCTCGACCTTTTCTTCGCCGGAAGCATAAGCAAACGTCAGCAAGCCGGCCTCATGCACCGCGCCTTCGGACTGGACACGGGCCACCACGGTCAGCGTCTTGTCTCCGAGGCCGTTCGCGTCGTAGTGCATTACAGTCGCAACCTTCTCGTAGACCACCCCTTCCTTGGCAAACTGCGCATCGGAGGGCGCGCTGTTCGTCAGCTTTGTCTGGGGAGCAGAAGGAAGTGCAGAGCTGTCCTGCGGAGGGTGGTCCTGCGCCGAGCAGAAAGCGACCGAAAGCACAGACAAAACGGCAACAACAGGTAGGCGTACGAAACGTGGGAGCATTGCTATTAATTATTGCCAGAGAAGAGTCACCATGCGCCAGTTCAAACGTGGGGATTATCACCGAAACAAATCGAGATACCAGCGTACGGTCGCGCCTCCCTCAAAGGCAGCATAGAGGGCTCCGGCACACAGGAATGAACCAAGTGGCAGCCGGGTGCCCCAGAGCCCGCCTTGAACCTGCCGAAGGGTCCGGATTTTGGGACGAGTGTTCAGAACCAGCAAAATAACCCCGTAAACCGCTCCGCTCACAACCGCCAGAAAAAAAGCCAGCAACGCATTTACCGGTCCCAGCCAGGCCGCGATCATGGCCAGCAACTTGGCGTCTCCCATGCCCATACCCTCGCGCCGGCGGATAAGCCAGTAGAGTCCCCGGATGACCAGAATTAGCGCCGCCGCGCACGCCGCCCATGCCAGAGACAACCCCGCGCAGCGCAGCCGGTCTGGCAAGCCGTCGTCGCATATCGCGGCACTGTAGATCACTCCCAGCGCAATCCCCGGCAAGGTAAACGCATCTGGAAGCAGCAGCGTTTCGGCATCCATTGCGGCCAGTCCCAACGCGAAAAAGCAGAAGATCGCCATCGCGATCCTCTGCACCGATAGGCCGAACTCCAGCCAGCAGAGCAGCCAGAGAGATGCCGTCGCCAGCTCAATCGCCGGATAGCGCAATGAGATTGCGGCGCCGCAATCGCGGCAGCGCCCACGCAGGAACAGAAAGCTGAACAGAGGCACATTGTCCCGCGCCCGGATTTCCGCCCCGCACGCCGGACACCGCGACCGCCCGGCCGCAATCGACTCATGTCGTGGCAGCCGCCAGATGCACACATTGAGAAAGCTGCCGAATGCCAATCCAAGCAGCACGATGAAGATCCCTGCCAGCAGGTTCACTCCGCAGCCTCTCAAACCCGGGGTCCCCCGCGACAGGCCTTCATCGCTGGGATGGAAACCAGCCGCAGTATACGTTGCAGTCCGGTAAACTGGTTCCGATGCCGCCCACAGAGAATGTTGAGCCGCACCCGGTCTCCGCAACCACGGCAAACCCTGGTGCCAGTTTCGCCGAGGCCGTCGCTATCATGCACCGCCTGCGTGCACCCGGCGGGTGCCCCTGGGACCGCGAGCAGACCTTCGACTCCATCCGCAAGTACACCCTCGAAGAAACTTACGAGGTATTCGACGCAATCGAGAGGCGCGACTGGGCTGCTCTGAAAGACGAGCTGGGCGATCTTCTGCTACAGGTGCTCTTCTACGCCGAGATGGCCGCCGAGACCCGCTCCTTCACCATCGACGACGTTATCGCCGGACTCAATCGCAAGCTTATCCGCCGCCACCCGCACGTCTTCGGAGAAGCGGCCGCAGCCCAGGCGGGGAACACCGCAATCGGACTCGAAACCAACGGCATCGACGCCCCTCAGGTTCTCCGCAACTGGGAGGAGATCAAGAAGCTTGAACAATCCTCAAAGCCAGCACCGGAAGGACGGCTTGGAACGGTTTCGCGCTCGCTGCCGGCCCTCTCTGAGGCCGCGAAACTTGGGTCGAAAGCCGCAAAGGCCGGCTTCGACTGGCCCGACGTCTCGGGCCTGATGGACAAGTTGCGCGAGGAGACAGCGGAACTCGAAGCCGAGCTGCCGCATGCCGCATCATCTCACAAAGCGATTTCGGAAGAACTTGGGGATCTACTGTTTACAGCGGTAAATCTCGCGCGCCACCTGAAGGTAGACCCGGAACTCGCTCTCCGCGACACCAACGCGAAGTTTCGCCGTCGCTTCCAGGTTATGGAACAAGCAACCCCGACGCCGCTTGAGCAACTCACACCCGGCGAGCTCGAATCTCTTTGGGCACAGGCCAAAGCAAGTGAGCGACTGCCATGACCACCAGCGCCCCTGATCGCGCTACTGCGAGCAGCTTCACCCGGGACGGCCGCCCCATTCTGATCCGGTCCTGCTGCGGCTTCGAGGAACTCGACGCCTGCGTGCGTCTCCAGATCGAGACCTGGGGCATGTCGGATGGGGACGTGATCCCCCGCCGGGCGTTTATTGTCGCCCAGCGCATCGGAGGGCAGGTCATCGGGGCCTTCGACGTCACCCGCGCTGAGAAT
>JAFAMZ010000201.1 GCA_019232935.1 Silvibacterium sp. | reverse complement strand
GCGACATCGAGGATTTGAGCACGGAAGCCTTCGAGCCGGTCCGCGACTTCTTTCTGAACGACAAATACTGCGAACCCCACTGACGCGGTGAGGCCGATGAGGATGACGATCCACGTGATGATGAACGTTCTATGCGTTCGGACAGTCAGGTCAGCCGATTCGCTATCGACCAGTTCATGCATGCGGGCAACAAGATCAATGAGCGATTGCTGCGACTTCTCCAGCTCGGGCTCAAGCATCGTGCGCATGCCACGCATGGCGGTTTGGGCGTCGTCCTTTATCGCGGCATCACGGATGGGTCGGGCGTCTTCTACGGTGCGGTCGAAGAGCGCGCCGGCGGCCTCGATCTGCGGAGCCAGTGCAGGGCTTTCGCCTTCTGCGGCCTGCTCATAGGCGTGGTATTCGGCGACGGTCTGGTTCAGGGATTCGTCGATCGCGCGTGAACGGGCCTCGTCGGGTTCGGCGATCTCCTTGTAGAGATATTGGCCGAATTGGGTAGTCTTGGCGCGGGCGTCCGTGACGTTCTGCAGTGCCTTGACGTCGCGGTCGATGAGCTCGCTATACCAGCGATCAATGCGAACCATCTCGATGGACGAGTAAAAAGTGGCGGCGAGCACCAGTAGCCCCAGAGGCAGCAGCGCGACGAGCAGCTTCTTCCGAATCTTGAGGTTGCCTAACACAGCTGTGCAGGTCTCCGCCGGCCCCGGGGGTAAGGGCAAGCCCCATTGTAGGAGGGAAACCCCGGAAGGGAACAGGGATTTAGAAAACCCCCGTTCTGACAGCCGCCCGGCCGCTCAGCTCCGGCGGCGGGCGACCTCCTCATAGAGCGCTGCGTACTCGGCGGCGGGCTTCTTCCAGGAGAAGTCCTTCGCCATGCCGTTCAGCATGAGCATCCGCCAGCCGTCCTTGTCGTTGTGGAAGAGGTCGAGGGCGCGTTCGATGGCGGCGAGCAGGTCCGAGGGGTTGTATCCGTAAAACTTGAAGCCGGTTCCGGTGCGGGTTTCAGGGTTCCACTCCTCGACACTGTCGTCGAGGCCGCCTGTCGCGCGAACGACGGGGACGGTTCCGTATTTGAGGCTGTACATCTGGTTCAACCCGCTGGGCTCGTAGCGGGAAGGCATGAGGAAAAGATCCGAGCCAGCCTCGACTTTGTGCGCGAGCACGTCGTCGTAGGCGATCCGGACGGAGGCCTTGCCGAGAAAGCGGTCATGAAGCGAGCGGAAGAGGTTCTCGTAATACGGCTCGCCGGTGCCAAGCGCGACGAGGTAGACGTCATCGTTGAGCAGCCGGTCGGCAATCTGGGCGATCATGTCGAAGCCCTTCATCGTGGCG
Source organism: Silvibacterium sp. (assembly GCA_019232935.1). Taxonomy (GTDB): domain Bacteria; phylum Acidobacteriota; class Terriglobia; order Terriglobales; family Acidobacteriaceae; genus Silvibacterium. The sequence goes on along the minus strand of JAFAMZ010000201.1, from coordinate 7,208 downwards.
AAGCGCGAGACGATGCCGAGCACCGGCGTGGTGTCCGGGATATGGCTGGCTCCGAAGGCGTGCAACAAATCGCGCCGGCATTCGGCCTTGCCGGCAAGGTTCTGCGGCGTGTAATGCGCGGCGATGTTATGGTCGGTGGCAGGGTCCCACTGTGAGTAGTCGACGCCATTCAGAATGCCGTGCAGGTCCGCCGCGCGCTTGTGCAGAACACCATCAAGCGCGTTGCCGAACTCCGGTGTCTGGATCTCCTCGGCGTACTTGCGGCTGACGGTGGTGATGATGTCGGAGTAGACGATGCCTCCCTTGAGGAAGTTGAAGGTGTCGTACTGCTCGACATTGTCCTTGGTGAAGATGTCCCACGGCAGGAGCAGGCGTTCGGTGGTTTGCGGCGGGAACCAGCCCTGGTAGCCTGCGTTGTGAATGGTAAGCAGGCATCCGGCGTTGCGCAGCGCTGGGTCGAAGTAGTAGACGGTCTGGCGGTAGACCGCAACCATTGCGGCCTGCCAGTCGTGGATGTGGAAGACATCCGGAACGCCGAGTTGTTTCGTGGCTTCCAGAGTTGCCCGGCAAAATAGCCCGAAGCGCTCCCAGTTTTCCCAGTAGTCGCCGGTCTGCGTCCCGTAAATCCCTTCGCGGTCGAAGAACTCGGGGCAATCGACAAAGCAAAATTGCACGCCGTCGCGGACGCCTCCGTCGAGAATCGAGACGAAGCGGTTGTAATACTCGAAAGGAATCGTCAAGCTCTGGATCAGGTACGTCTTATCCGGCGCTTTCTGCCGCACCTGCGCGTAGTACGGAATGTAGACGGTGACTTTGTGGCCGAGCTTGACGATCTCACGAGGCAGGGCACCGACAACGTCGGCCAGGCCCCCGGTTTTGACGAAGGGAACACACTCGGAGGCGGCGAAGACGATATGCATAGCGTAGAGTCTCCAGGCAACTTGAATATGATGCAGAAACGCCCTTCGGGTCGCAGGCCAAAGGTGAGTCTATATGGCCTTTACGCCACGGAGCAATTCGGGAGCCGACACTGAGCCACAAGCCAAAACTCGGGCAGAACTTTCTTGTTGATCCGGGCGCATGCGTGGCCATCGCCGATGCTCTGGGCGATGTGAGCGCGGAGACCGTCATCGAGATCGGGCCTGGGCGGGGCGCGATCACGGAGATTCTGGCCCGGCGGGCGAAGCGGCTCGTAGCCATCGAGCTTGATCGCGAGCTTGCTCCGCGGCTGCGCGCGCAGTTTGCCGATCATCCGTCGGTCGAGGTCATGGAGGCGGATGTCCTGAAAGCCGACCTGGGCTCGCTGCGAGAAGGCGACGAGCGACTCGCCGTCGTCGGCAACCTTCCCTACTACATCACGTCGGATATCCTGCTGCGTCTCTTCTCGTATCACGCTGTCATCTCTCGTGCCGTCGTGATGGTGCAGCGCGAAGTCGCAGACCGAGTCGCCGCCGCGCCAGGCACGCGCGACTATGGGCTGCTGTCGGCGACGGCGCAACTCTATGCGCGGGTCGAGCGGGTGATGACGCTGCCTCCGGAAGCGTTCCGGCCTCCGCCCGAGGTCCACTCAACGGTGCTGCGGCTGACGTTGCGTCCGCGCTTCGCAGAGCTTGAAGTTGCGCCGCAGACCTTCATCGGATTTTTAAAGAGCAGCTTTGCGCAGAAGCGAAAGACGCTGGCGAAGAACCTGCGAGGCGCCGGCTTCGGTGCGGACCGGATCGGCGCGGCGATGGAGGCGGCCGGAATTCCTCCTCTGGCGCGCGCCGAGGAGATCGAACTGGAGCGAATGGCCGCGCTCTGGAAGAATCTAGGCTAAGAAAAATAAACAAAAATCACACAGGAGAATTGATATGGCCGGCGAAGTCGAACTGCTCAGGCGCATCTACGAACGCTTCAACGCCCGCGACATGGAGACGGTGCTCGCGGCTATGCGCCAAGACGTCGCGTGGGCGAATGGCATGGAAGGCGGCCACGTCTACGGACGCGACAGCGTACGCGACTATTGGACACGCCAATGGGCGATGCTCGATCCGCGTGTCGAACCCGTGGGGTTCAGAACCGGACCGGGCGGCGAAGTGATCGTCGATGTCCACCAGGTCGTGCATGATCTTGAAGGCAAACTGCTGGTCGACCAGATGGTCGTGCACATCTTCCGATTTGAGGGCGGGTTGATCCAGCGGTTCGACATCGGCGGGGCGTGAATTTACTGGTCTTCCCCCGTGATACGGTCTTAGTCTCATCTCTGGTCCCCCGCATATAGTGTTCGGAACTCGCACGCATGAGCGCACTCAGATCTACGGTCTGGTTCCTCCTCCTGTCCATCGCAGCCGTCCCTTGCCTCTGCGCGCAGGACCGCTCCTACGGGCGCTCCGTCGTCGCAACGCAGTACGGCATGGTGGCCACCAGCCAGGTTTCGGCTTCACAAGCCGGGGCGCTGGTACTCGAACGCGGTGGATCGGCCATTGACGCAGCCATTGCAGCCAGTGCCGTCCTCAACGTCACCGAGCCTACTTCGAACGGTATGGGCGGCGACCTGTTTGCGATCTATTGGGAGGCGAAGAGTGGTAAGCTCTACGGGCTGAACGCCAGCGGCTGGGCGCCCAAGGCTCTCACCATTGATCATCTCCGCGCGAAGGGCATTACGGAGATGCCCCAGTTCGGCATCGACTCCGTCACCGTCCCGGGCGTGGTCGACGGGTGGGCCAAACTGCACGACCGCTGGGGAAAACTGCCGTGGCGTGACCTTTTTCAGCCTGCCATCTTTTATGCCGAGCATGGCTTTCCCATAGCAGAGATCATTCACGCCTGGTGGGACGGCGATCACGATGGCCTGCTGACCAATCCGGAAAGCACTCGCGTCTTCCTGCCCGGCGGCAGGGTCCCGGAGACGGGCGAGATCTTCCGCAATCCCGATGTGGTCCACGCGCTCACGCTCGTCGCCGACCAGGGCGAGTCCGCGTTCTACAAAGGAGAAATCGCCCAGGCCATCCTGAAAACCTCGCAGGAACTCGGCGGAACCATGACCGCCGACGACCTCGCCTCGTACTCCGCCGAATGGGTTGAGCCGATCTCGACGAGATTCCGAGACTGGACCGTCTACGAGCTGCCTCCAAACGGAGACGGCATCGCCGCGCTCGAAATGCTCAACATCATGGAGCAGTTCAAGCCCGACACCGCGGGCCCGCATAGTCCGGGCGAACTGCACACCCGTATCGAAGCCATGAAGCTCGCCTATGCCGACGTCAAGAGGTACGACGGCGATCCGCGCTTCAGCAAGATCCCGGTCGATCAGCTTCTCTCGAAGGACTACGCCGCCAAGCGCGCCGCCCTCATTGATCCGTCCAGGGCGAACTGCACCGTCGCGCCCGGAGCGCTCGGCACCAGCGACACTACTTATTTCACAGTGGTCGATCGCGAAGGCAATATCCTCTCCATCATTCAAAGCAACTACAACAACTTTGGATCGAACGTGACGGTCCTCGGCATGGGATTTGCCCTGCAGGACCGCGGAGGCCTCTTCTCGCTCGATCCCGCATCTCCCAACGCGCTCGCCGGCCGCAAGCGCCCATTCCACACCATCATCCCCGCGTTCATGCAGCGCGGAGACCAGCACATCGGCTTCGGGATAATGGGCGGCCTCAACCAACCGCTCGCTCACGCCCAATTCGTCTCCAACGTCGCCGACTATCACATGAATATCCAGGCCGCGATGGAAGAGCCGCGATTCACCGACCGCCAGCAGGTCGGATGCAAAATCGTGATCGAGTCGCGCGTCACTCCCGCAACCATCGACGCCCTGACCAAAATGGGACACGTGCTGAACGTGCACGAGGGATACACGTCACAAATGGGCCGCGGCCAGGCCATCCTCCACGACAGCAAAACCGGCATCAACTTCGGCGCATCCGATCCGCGCGCCGACGGAGCGGCCATTCCCGAGCAACCGGACTTCTTCGGGGCGCCCGGCAAGCAATAGACTGTTCAACATGGCGACGCCGCAGTGGCAGCAGCGACAGGCAGCGCAGAAGCCCCGCTTCAAGGAGCAGGCCGAACAGTTCTGGGACCGCGTGACCGAGGGCATCGCGATCAGCGATCTCTGGTCGCAGTTCCGCAGAGATGCCGAGTCCAGCTACCGCCTCTACTCAAAAGAAGTCGACAGCACCCGAGCCGAAGGCGTCCCGCATAGCACCCACTTCCTTCAGGTCGCAACCCAATACTTCTGGGCGATTATCGAAAAGCTGACGCCGGCTCGCCGCGTCCTGCTGCTTGTCGCCCTGGTGCTTGTCTTTCTTCCCGGAGGTGAATGGACCTTTGAGACCCAGTCGCACACGGTGAAGGTCTTCGCGCTCGATTTCCACTTCTACGGCGGACTGCTGATGTTCATCCTGCTCATCCTGGAGGTTGGCGACCGCGTCGTTATGAAGCGCGACCTTCAGATCGCCAAGGAGATTCAGGCCTGGCTGCTTCCGTCAGAACCGCCCAAAGTCCCGGGGCTCGAGATTGCGTTTGCCACACGTCCCGCCAACACCGTCGCGGGAGACTACTACGATGTCTTCGCCCGCCCCTGCGACTCTGGCGCACCCACCTACCTCATCGCCGTGGCTGATGTCGCCGGCAAGAGCGTTCCCGCGGCAATGCTCATGGCGACTTTTCAGGCGAGCCTCAGAACCCTGAGCAATACTCCCGGTTCGCTGACCGAGCTGGCCGGGCGCATGAATCGCTACGCCTGCACCAACAGCCAGCAGGGCCGCCGGTTCACGACTGCATTTATTGCGGAGTACGATCCTGCCTCTCGTCGTCTGACCTATGTCAACGCAGGACACAACAACCCAGTCCTCCGCCGCCGTTCCGGACTGATCGAGAGGCTGGAGTCCGGAGGCGTGCCCTTCGGCATCATCGACGCGCCATACCAAAGCGGCGAGCGCATACTCGAGCCGGGCGACTGGCTGGCGATTTTCACCGATGGCGTAATCGAGGCTGAGAACGCGTGGCAACAGGAGTACGGAGAGATACGCTTCATTACCATGCTGCATTCGGGTGTGATGCTGTCTCCGCAGATGATGCTGAACAGCATCCTCACCGACCTCGACCGCTTTGTAGGAAACGCTCCTCAGCACGACGACGTGACCTGTGTGCTGATAAGGGCGGTGTAGCGTCGCGACGGTGCCTGCCCAAGCCTGATTTTGGCTTGGTGGGGGGCGAAGTCGATCGTTGCGTTTTGAGCAACTTGCCGCTACAATCTCGGCAGATTGCCACGAGGCCTAAAGGCATGACGAGAGGACAACAGCACACCCGGAGCGACGAGGAGACGCTTTACCGGCGTATTGAGCGCAAGCTCGGCGTCGGCCCGCTGCGATCAGGCCGCGACCTGGCGCGGGTCGTCGAGGCGCGGCTTCCTCTCGAATCGCTCGAGGCGCTCTCAAGCCATGGGATGAGCAGCGAAGAGATCTACAGCTACATCCTGCCGCGGCGAACGCTGGTTCACCGGAAAACTCGGCGCGAGACGCTCACACATGACGAATCAGACCGCGCTATGCGCGTAGCGCGAATCACGGCGCTCGCTGAAGAGGTCTTCGGCGACGACGCAAAGGCTGGACGCTGGCTGAGAAAGCCGAAGCAGCGATTCGAGGGCCGCACTCCGCTGGAGCTTCTGCGCACCGACGCCGGCGCCAGGCTTGTCGAAGAGATGCTCCTGCAGCTCGACTATGGCTTCGCGGCCTGAGCGGCGCCGGTGATCCTGTGGCGCGTCAGTAACTACGCAAGTCTCGACGGCTCGGGCGGTCTATACGTGTCTGGCCGCTGGCATACCCGGGGCCATCCCGTTGTCTACTGCGCGGAGAATCCTGCGACGGCACTCCTCGAAACACTGGTCCATCTCGAAATCGACGCGGAAGACCGGCCGGAGCGCTTCCAGGTGCTCCGAATCGAGGGGCCGGACACGATCTCACGCGAAAGAATCGAGCCGGGTCGTCTTCCCGATGGCTGGCAAAGCGATCTGACTGTGACACAGCGCGTCGGAGTTGACTGGCTCGCCTCAGGTCGTTCCTTCCTGCTCGAAGTTCCGAGCGTGCTGGCTCCGGAGACCTGGAATGTGCTGGTAAACCCTCGGCATCGCGAGGCGGTATTGCTGAAGATTTCAGCCGTGTACGAGCACGGGTGGGACAAGCGGCTACTATAAAACATCTCATTCTCACTTTTGGAGTTCAAAGGTAAAGATTGAGCAGCAACGGACAGGTATCGGTAGCCGCGATCCCTACCTGCTCACCACCATCACCACAAAACTCCCCGGCACAATGCTCGGCCTGGGCCTCGGATTCTCCGGTGTCGGCGCAGGCCGCGGTCCGAAGTCCGCCGTCACCACATACACTTTGCCAGTGTCGGGATCGAGCGCCATCGTACGCGCTCCCTGTTTCGTCGCCACGTTCTGCACCACCGAATAGCTGTCCGGCGAGTCCTGATGCACCACCGTCAGCGTTCCCTCGCCATTGGAGCTGAACGCCAGCGCGTTCTGGGCGTCGAAGGCCGCCGCATCCGGCCCGTTTCCGATTGTTGGAGTCGCGACTACCTTCCCCGACTTCGCGTCCACCACGGCCATCACCTTGCCGTCGCAAACGGAGAATAGCCGGTCGTTCTTTCGATCCATTGCCAGACCCGATGGGCCCTCGCACGGCGCAAGCGGCCACGTGGCCAGCACGGTATGCGTCTTCGCGTCGATGTGCACAAGCTGACTCGTGTCCTCAATGTTCGCGAACACCGATCCCTTGCCGTCCGCCACCGGAAACTCCGGCCTGCCCGGCAGCGGTACCGTCGCAACTACCTGCTGCGTCTTCGCATCGATGACTGTTGCATTCTTGCTGCGCCCATTGAAGGCCCATACCGTCTGCGTCACCGGCTCAAACACCGCGCCGTCAGGATTCGTTCCCGCAGCCACCCGCTTCACAATCGTGTTCGTCTTGCGGTCGAAGACCGCGACCTCATTCGCTCCGCCGTCCGTGATGTACCCGAGCTTGCCCGCCGTGTCGAAGACCACCCCATGCGTGCCCTTCAGCCCGGTAATGTCCGCCGTCACCTTGCCCGTCGACGTATCCACCACCATCACGTGATTGCTTCGTGTCAGGTAAAGCAGCTTGCTCTGCGGATCGACCGCGAGGTAATCCCATCCGCCATCTCCGCCGATCTTCCACGTGTCGGTCACGCGATACGGCCCC
>JAFAMZ010000123.1 GCA_019232935.1 Silvibacterium sp. | reverse complement strand
GGGGTGGGAGCCGGAATTCTGCGCCATCCATTTCAATTGCTGTGGACTTCATCGAGCTTCGCTCCTGGAGTTGCTCTACAGACCGCAACCTTTCACGCTGCGCAATCCGTTCTTCGATACCTTTTGCCTGATCTGATATCCGAACCGGCGAAGTTCATCCTAGGAACCCCCCGCTTTCTCGTTTTCATCGCTCCAGAGTGCTCCGGAATGGAAGGGATTGGACTGATTCTTTTATTCACGGCGGTATGGCTCTGGTACTTTCGCAACGAAAGCCGGTTCCCGCATGCGTTTCTGCTGATACCCTGCGCGCTTCTTGGTGTCTGGTTGCTGAATGTTGTCCGGATTGCTGCGATCGTTCTCATCGGCAACGCGGGACAACCGGATATCGCTATGGTGGGATTCCATTCGCAGGCAGGCTGGATCGCTTTCACGGCTGTAGCTCTGGGATTTTCGATGGCGGCGCGGAAGATATCGTGGGTTCGACGGGAGCCGGATCATACCGTACCAGCCGATCCGACGACCGGAGTCGCAGAGAAAGGCGAATCCGCTGCGACGTCTGCCTATCTCGTTCCATTCCTCGCGATTCTCGCTGCGTCCTTTGTTTCCAGGGCGGCGTCGGGATCATTCGAGTGGTTTTACCCCCTGCGCCTGGTCGCGGGGGCGATTGCAGTTGCGTATTTCCGAAAAGAATACAGGCTATTCGACTGGCGCTCAGGGTGGCAGGCTCCGGTTGCGGGTGCATTCGTGTTCCTGGTCTGGATTGGACCAAGTCTGTGGTGGCGAGGTGCCGCCGTGAACCCGCTGACGGAACTTTCGCCGGCAATGCGAATAGCCTGGCTTGCGGTTCACCTTGTCGCTTCCATCACCGTTGTTCCGCTGGCTGAAGAACTTGCTTTTCGCGGTTATCTGGCGCGCAGGGTTCTCAGCCGGGACTTCGATTTGGTGAGCTACTCAAATCTGACACCGCTCGCGATCGGTATTTCTTCACTCGCTTTTGGTTTGCTGCAAGGCCAGCATTGGTTCCAGGGAATTGTGGCAGGCATTGTTTATGCAGTATTGGTGAAACAGCGAGGCCGACTGGGAGAAGCTATCATCGCACATGCCACGACCAATTTGCTGGTCTCCGCGTGGGTTCTTGTACGCGGTGACTGGTGGCTCTGGTAAGTCCGGGCGCATTTATTCGAGCAGAGCCGCGGCTACAGCCATAGCAGTGATCGCGGCCGTTTCCGCGCGAAGAATCCGCGGACCAAGGCTCACCGGCTTCCATCCCTCGCTGTCGAAAAGCGCTTCTTCTTCGGCGATCCATCCACCCTCCGGGCCGATCGCCAGGCGAATGGGCGGACACTCATCGGCAGCCGAGGCCAATGCCTCTTCCAATGCATGCCGCAGTGTTGTCGTGCGCTCCTGCTCGGCAAGCAAGAGCGAGAGCTCCTCGTTCTTATTGTGCGCGGCGGTTCGCAGCGCAAGTGGCTCCTCGACCACCGGAACATCGGAGCGGCGCGACTGCTGAGCCGACTGGCGCGCGATGCGCCGCCACCGTTCCAAACGATTCTGTGCGGCCTGCACCAAGTGTTTCTCGCTGCGCCGTGCGACGATGGGCAGGATACGGTCGACTCCGAGTTCGGTTGCCTTCTCGATGGCCCACTCCATGCGATCGAATTTGAAGATGGAGAGAAGGAGAGTAATGGGCAATGCAGGATCTGCCTCGACTTCGGCTACGAGGTTGAAGCGCACCGCGTCTCCAGTGATACCGGCGATCACCGCGTGCCAGACGCGATCTCCGGCAACGATGTCGAATTCCATGCCGGCTTGCGCCCGCAGGACGCGGATCAGATGCGAGGCCTGTTCTCCTGTCAATGATGCTGTGGCTTCGTCCCAGCTGTCGGCGATCCATCGACGGCGTGTCATTCGCATCTATTCTCGCCTTAATCGGAACGTATTGTCTGCAAACACGAAGGGGACGCTTTTCGCGTCCCCCTTCGTGTTGCCTGTTTGGTGCTTACTTCTTCTTGGCTGCCTTCTTTGCGGGCTTCTTAGCTGCCTTCTTAGCTGCCTTCTTTGTTGCCATGGTGTTCTATTCTCCCTTTTTCGATGTTACATCGAGTCTGCAACACATGGTTGCAGTTAACGAATGTATAGAAGTCTAAAAAAAAAGTGTCAAGAGAAAAATCGCATTTTGCTCTATCGAATTTCTCGGATTGAATCGCCGGCGTCAACGGTTCGATGGTTCATTGTTCAAAATGTGTGCAGATATTTCGCAAGCGCGAGCGCTGCGCCCGTAATGAGATCGTGCCATGCATGGGCCATCATGCCTGCGCGCAAACTTCTCTGCTGCGTCGCGAGCGCGCAGAACATCCCGCCATAGGCGGTGATCGCGATCATCGCGCCCACGCCTTCATATCCGTGTGCTGCGCCGAACAGCAATGACGATGCGAACACGCCGATCCAGAGTCTGCGTTTGATCGAAGCGAACTGCTGCAGAAAATATCCGCGAAACAAGAATTCCTCGACGATACCGGCAGTAATGCAAAGAGCCACCCACAGGGCAAATTCCGCGGCATTCTTTGGAGCCAGATCGAGTACCGCTTTCTCAAGCCGGCGCAGATGCAAGAAATAGAGCAGGACCGAAAGAGCAGCGAGCAGGATGGCAGCCATGAGCCAGAAGATCAGGGCTGTCGCGAAATCGGCCAGCCATGCGCCTGCGCCCGACCGCCATTCACCGAGGAGCTGTCGCAATTGAACGCGCTGAAGCTTTATTCCCCACCACGCAAACACCGCCAACGCCCACTCCCAAGCGAGAGTGATGGTGTAATGGCCGAGGTGGTGGGCGCCGAAGGCAGTTGCATGCACGCTGCTCAGCACCGATACGCCGATCGTGACCGCGATGAGCACCGCCGTGTGCCACCACGGCGCGACAGGCTGTGATGGAACCGGCCACCTGGGCGCGCCCTGTTGCGCTGGAACAGGTAGTTCTTCGGCTGGATTGTCTGATATCTTCATCAGTTCGCACCTTGAGTTTAACGGGTGCGCGAATCGCGCGTAGCACGCGTGCATCGAATGGAAGTGAGGCAGGTATGCAGCAATTCGAGGACATTGTGATCGTCTCGGCCGTACGCACGCCGGTCGGAAAATTTCAGGGAGCATTCTCCGATCTCTCGGCAACGCAGCTCGGCGCCATCGCAGTACGCGAGGCCGTGAAACGCGCCGCCGTCGACCCGTCGATTGTCGATGAATGCATCATGGGCAACGTGGTTTCAGCAGGCCTCGGGCAGAATCCCGCGCGCCAGGCCGCGCTCAACGGAGGACTTCTGCCCGAAGTCAGCGCGATGACTATTAATAAGGTTTGCGGCTCCGGATTAAAGGCGATTGCTCTGGCTGCGCAATCGATTCAGACCGGCAATGCGGCGATCGTCGTTGCTGGAGGTATGGAGTCGATGACCAATGCGCCCTATCTGCTGCCACAGGGTCGCAGCGGATTCCGCATGGGCAACGCTACAGTAGTCGATTCGATGGTGCACGATGGACTTTGGGACGCCTTTAACAACTACCACATGGGCATAACCGCCGAGAACGTTGCCGAAAAATACAGCGTCACCCGTGAAGAACAGGATGAGTACGCGCTCAATTCCCATCGCAAGGCCGCCGCCGCATGGAAGGAATGCCGCTTCACCTCGCAGGTTGTTCCGGTCGAAGTACCGAAGAAGAAAGGTCCTCCGGCGCTCGTGGAGCGCGATGAGTCCGTTCGTGAAGACGCGAACCTCGAAGGCCTCCGCGCCCTCAAGCCTGCCTTCAAGAAGGACGGAACGGTCACGGCCGGCAATGCGCCCGGCGTAAACGATGCAGCCGCGGCTCTCGTTGTCACATCCGCGAGAAAGGCTGCCGAGCTCGGACTCACTCCCCTGGTCCGCATCCGGGCGCAGGCTTCCAGCGGAGTCGACCCGAAGTGGGTGATGATGGCCCCCGTCACGGGCGTGCAGAAAGCATTGGCACGCGCTGGATGGTCGGCCGACAGCGTCGACATGTTCGAACTCAATGAGGCCTTTGCTGTGCAGGCCATCGCGGTCACCCGCGAACTCGGCATTCCGTTCGATAAGGTGAACGTCAATGGTGGTGCAGTCGCCATCGGACATCCCATCGGGGCAAGCGGCGCGCGCGTGTTGGTGACGCTGATCTACGAGATGATCCGCCGCGATGTGCATCGCGGAGTCGCCGCCTTGTGTCTGGGCGGAGGCAATTCCGTCGCGCTGGCAATCGAGAGATAAGCTTGGGATTCGCAAATTCGACCACCAGATTCTCGCGCCGCGTGGAGAGCTACCGGCTGCACCGCCCGGGCTATCCTCCGGAAATTGTTGATCTGCTGGCGAAGGAGTGTGGGCTCGCCGAGAATTCTCTCGTCGCAGATATCGCTGCCGGCACAGGTCTGCTTACCGGGATATTCCTCGCCCGCGGCTTTGAGGTCATTGCCATTGAGCCGAATCGGGAGATGCGCGAGACGTGCGCAACTCTCACCGCGCAGTTTTCGCGTCTGCGATGCATCGACAGAACCGCTGAAGCAACGGGTCTCGTTGATCAGTCGGTCGATCTGATCACCGTGGGTCAGGCGATGCACTGGTTCGATCTAACACGTACGCGCCGCGAATTCGTCCGTATTCTCAAACCCGGCGGCTGGTGCGCCGTGCTCTACAATAACCGCCGTATGTTTGGGGACCGCCTCCATGAAGGCTACGAGGAGATCCTCGTCGAATTCGGCAGTGACTACGAGAAGGTCAAGCATAGTCACATGACCGAGGAGACCCTCGCTGCTTTTTTCGCGCCGAATGCGATGCGCAGCTCCAGGTTCGAGAACTCGCAGCAACTCACACTTGATGGATTGATGGGGAGAATTCTATCGTCTTCCTACATGCCGCAGATGGGGCATTCGCGCTTTGACGAAATGTCCGGATCAGTCGCAGAACTTTTTGCTGCCCATGAATCGGATGGTCGCGTCCGTATGGTTTACGACTGCGTAGTCTGCTATGGGCAACTCAGCTAGCACTCGATCACATTTAGCGCCAGCCCCGCCAGCGACGTCTCCTTGTAACGCGACTGCATGTCTAGGCCGGTCTGGTACATCGTTTTGATCACCTGGTCGAGAGAAACCTTGTGCTCCTCGGTCTCGTTCATTGCAATGCGACACGCATGCACCGCCTTGACTGCTCCCATGGCGTTGCGCTCGATGCACGGGATCTGGACAAGCCCGCCGATCGGGTCGCAGGTCATTCCCAGATTGTGCTCCATGGCGATTTCGGCTGCGTGTTCGACCTCACCATTGGTTCCTCCAAGAGCCGCGGTCAAGCCACCGGCCGCCATCGAGCAGGCTACGCCGACTTCGCCCTGACATCCCACCTCGGCTCCGCTGATCGAGGCATTCTCTTTGTAGAGCACGCCGATCGCCGCCGACGTGAGGAAGAAGCGGAGAATGCCAGACACATCTGACGCGTTACAGAAATTCACGTAATAGCGCGCCACGGCGGGGATAACTCCCGCCGCGCCGTTGGTCGGAGCGGTGACCACGCGGCCGCCCGAGGCATTCTCCTCGTTCACCGCCATCGCGTAGACCGTTACCCAATCGAGCGGAGCCAGCGGATCGCCCGAACTCTTGCCGCCGCGCTCTTTTTCGTGTAGCCGTTCTGCCAGTCGTGGAGCTCGGCGGCGCACGCCGAGGCCACCGGGCAGAATCCCTTCGGTCGCGATACCACGATCCATGCACGCCTGCATCACCTCCCAGATATGCAGGATGCCAACCCGCACCTCGGTTTCCGACCGCAGCGCACATTCATTCCGGAGCATCAGCTCCCAGATAGCAAGCCCATCGCGGGAGGCCATCTCAAGCAGTTCTGCGGCGCTGCGGAACGGGTAGCGCAGGGTCGCGGTCAACTTAACCGGCGAAACGCCCGCACCTTCGGCATCAGCGACGATGAATCCGCCGCCGACGGAAAAATATGTGCTTGTCTGAAGCACGTTTCCCTGAGCACCGAACGCCGTAAAACGCATTCCGTTGGGATGCTGAGTCACTGCTCCCGGCGGAAACATCTGGTTGCGATGGAATAGGAAATGCTCGGTTTCACGGAAGAGAATCGGATGCCTGCCGAGCAGAAGCAGTGTTCCCGTGTTGCGGATCGCAGCCAGCTTCGGCTCAATTGTCGCTGGATCGATGGTGGCGGCTTCTTCTCCGCCGAGGCCTAGCAGGATGGCACGATCTGTTCCGTGCCCGGTGCCGGTGAGAGCGAGGGATCCGTAAAGCTCGGCCACAACGGTTGTCACGGATTCGAGGATCCCTGCGTCTGCAAGTTCGAGTGCAAAACGGTGTGCAGCCCGCATGGGTCCCATGGTGTGGGAACTCGATGGGCCGACACCCACTTTGAATAGATCGAAGAGGCTTGTCTTCACAACAGGCCATTCTATTCTCTCGAACACATTACTAACGGCACTGGCCGTGATCCGATTCCTTCGCGTTTTTTATGAGCATCGGCCGTTCTGGCCTGTATACTCCACGCACCAAACTCCAAACGCATGCTCTTCAAAGCCCTCAGCGCTGCTGTCTACGGGATCGACGCGAACATCATCGATGTCGAGGTCGACTTCTCCGGAATCAAGACGGAAAAAGATTACTTTCACACTGTAGGTTTGCCGGACGCGGCGGTGCGCGAGAGCCGTGACCGCGTTCGTTCTGCCATCAAAAATTCCGGATTTGACATCCCGCCGACCCATATCACCATCAACCTCGCACCTGCGGACATAAAGAAGGAGGGCTCGGGGTTCGACCTGCCGATGGCCATTGGGATTCTTGGAGCCTATGGAGCTCTGAATTTGAGGGATCTGACTGAGTTTCTGCTGGTTGGGGAACTGGGACTGGATGGCGGGGTGCGGGCCGTTTCCGGCATGCTGCCCGTCGCGGTTGTAGCACGCGAGCGGGGAATCAGGAACCTGGTGATTCCCAAGCCCAATGCGCGTGAGGCTGCGGTAGTGGAGGGCGTAAACGTGTATCCGGTGGGCAGCCTTAACGAGGTACGCGAGTTGCTGAATGCTGCCGCAAACGGTGGGATTCATGCCGAGCCGTTTCGGGTCGAACCTGCTCAACTTCTCGGAGAATTGCAACACCACTCGCTCGACTTCGCAGACGTGCGCGGACAACAGACCGCCAAGCGGGCGCTCGAGGTTGCCGCTGCCGGGGGCCATAATATTCTGATGATCGGGCCGCCCGGCTCGGGCAAGACGATGCTCGCCAAGCGCCTGCCATCGATTCTGGCTCCATTGAGCTTCGAGGAGGCTCTCGAAACGACCAAAATCCATTCGGTTGCCGGCGTACTGGATGCGGAGGCCGGGCTTGTAACACAAAGGCCATTCCGTTCGCCGCATCACACCATTTCCGATGCCGGACTGATAGGTGGCGGCGTCGTGCCGCGTCCGGGAGAAGTGTCGCTGGCGCACAACGGGGTGCTCTTTCTGGATGAATTGCCAGAGTTTCCCCGCAATGTTCTGGAGGTGATGCGGCAGCCCCTTGAAGACCGCAATGTAACGATCGCGCGAGCGTCCATGTCCCTCAGCTTCCCCGCGGCGTTCATGCTGGCTGCGGCTATGAATCCCTGCCCGTGCGGCTACTTTAACGACAAGTCGCGGGAGTGCCACTGCACGCCGCCGCTGATACAGCGCTATGTATCGAAGGTTTCGGGCCCGCTGCTCGACCGGATCGACATTCATATCGAGGTGCCAGCGGTCCAGTATCGGGAATTGCGGGGCGGGGCTGCGGCGGAAAGCTCGGCGGTAATCCGTGCGCGCGTATTGAAAGCACGCGAGTTACAGCGCGAGCGCTTCGCGACAGCGAAGGAGAAGATCTATTCCAATGCTCAAATGGGCACCCGGCAGATCCGCGCCTTTTGCGAGCTGGATGCCGAGGCGGAAAAACTTCTGGAGCGTGCCATGCTTCAGCAGGGGTTGACGGCTCGCGCTCATGATCGCATCCTCAAGGTTGCGCGCACGATCGCGGATCTTGATCGGGAGGTCAGCCTGGAGGTAGCGCATATCGCCGAAGCTATCCAATACAGAACACTGGACAGGAGCTATTGGAATTAGCGGCAGCCTGACTCATGGCCGCCAGAAGAGTCAATTTCGACGTTGGCCCGCTTTCGAGGCCCAAGAAACCTGTTTTATCATTGAGTCGGGCATAAAATAATGGTTGACCCGGAGCCGGTTCGGGTTTAACTTCTACATTGCTGTTGTACGTGTGGCCTTTGGGTTCTGACTTCCGCCATACTGCGTTGTCCCGACCTTTGATCGACACGCAGTTCCCGACCATGCCAGCAATCATTCAGAGCTCGAAAGAGCTTCTGAAGCGTGTCCATACGGGAAGTGTGCTAAACATTAGGAAACAAAGGACATCTTTACAATAAGCATTGCGATCGGAGGGGTCAGCCCGGTCGCTATGCCATAAACAAAATTGTTGACCGTTATTTCTGTCTGACGCGTCTAATCAGACAGATAACCGACAGGCCGATCCAGGGGAATTTGAAATTGAAGTCGCAACCGGGCAGCGTGTCCTGAAAACCACGCTCGTTGCCACAACAACGGTTGTTCGGAATTGGCCGAAGATAAGGAGATATATACCATGCGATCCGACTTAATCTTTGGGGCGCTTGCCCATGTAACAAACCGTTATCAGCTCTGCCAGTTAGCTTCGAAGGCGACCCGCAAGCTGCACAAGCCTAACACCCGTCTACAGGACACAACCAATGACGTTCTGGTTCGCTTTCATAACTCGAACCCGGTAGCAGGACCGGTTGCATCATTCGAACAACACGCCGTCGAGCAGCGCCGCGCAGCTTAAGCGCGGCCTGCTTCAGGCCCATCCGCCGATTACAGGCATCTCACAACCAAGAAC
>JAFAMZ010000221.1 GCA_019232935.1 Silvibacterium sp. | reverse complement strand
AAGCAGGATCGCATCGCTGAGGCTTAGGTAGATTTTGCCGTCTCTGATCAAGTCAGACAGCCGAGGTGAGTTGAGGAAGCTTGCGGCCGGCGCTGTCGTCGGCTTATAGGGGGAGATGGGATTGGGCCAGTAGCCGCGCTCTTTACTGAAGTCGCGGGCCTGGGGACGCAGGTAGAGCGGCTGCGTAAAGTTGGGCGGCGGCTCGACCGGGAGCCCCTGAGTATTTGGAACCTGGGCAGGATTCTGGGCCTGCTGAGGAGTCGTCGGCGTTTGCCCAGCCTGGGACGTCGACTGCGCAAAGCCGGAAACCGTTCCGGCCAGCAGGCAAGTGATCGCAGCAGCGGCTTTCAATTTGAGAAACAGGCTCGAATTTTGAGCCGGGAATCCTCCGATCGCGCCAGGGCGCTCATCAAACAAATGCATTCGTCCTCTCCAGACTGCTCGACCAGTTGCACCCCAACGAATTGCAGGACCGGTCTGTGTGTAGTCCTTTGTTTTTGCCAGCCCGAATGAGCGCGGAAAATCCGGCCCATTGCCGCCGGGTCCGGCGGCCTGATTGCTATACGCGAACCGGTGTGGCTTCGTTCCCGGTTTTGGATTTTGCTCCCGAACAGCTTTTGCTTCGGGGAGATGAAAGCGAGCGCCGATGTATTCCCGGGTCGCTATCCCGAAGAAATTCTGAGTATATCGCAGGCAATCAGATGATCCAGATACTCAAAAAGAACCAGCTTTAGTTGCATTTTTTGAGAGAATCCGCCCCAGGGAGTATCTCTGACCTTACGTGAACTGGAAACTGGTACTGGCGTACGACGGCACAGACTTTCATGGATGGCAGGTCCAGCCGGACCACGCCACAATCCAGGGCGAGCTGGCGGCTGCGATCGAGCGAATCACCGGAGAGCGGGTACTACCGCAGGGCAGCGGAAGGACCGATGCGGGCGTCCATGCGCGGGCGCAGGTGGCGTCGTTCCAGCTGAGCGCGCCGATTCCGCCCGAGAATTTGCATCGCGCGCTGAACCGGGCCCTTCCGGCGGCAATTCGAGTGCTAAGCGCGGAGCATGCAAGCGCGGACTTCCATGCCCGGCATAGCGTGCGAGAGAAAAGCTATGAGTACCGGATTTTTCAGGGCGAGATCTGTCCTCCATGGAAGGCGCGCTATGTGTATGCGCTGAACTGGCCGCTCGATGTGGAGCGGATGCGGATGGCGGCGGAGTCTGTCATCGGGGAGCACGATTTCACGTCATTTGCGGCAAGCGATCCGGACCTGGCTGCGAGGAATGGCAGCGATGATGAGCGGCCCGGGAACGTGCGGACGATCTATTCTTCAGAATTCGTGTTAGAAGGCGAGCTGCTGGTCTATCGCGTGCGGGGAAACGGGTTCCTCCATCACATGGTTCGCAATCTGGTCGGGACATTCATCGATGTGGGGCGGGGTCACCTCGAACCGGGCGATCTGAGGCGCATTCTTGATGCGAAGTCGCGCGCCGCAGCGGGCGCGACGGCTCCGGCGCGGGGGTTATGGCTGGAAAACGTGGAGTATTGACTTTCGCGGCTCTGCAGGAACTGCGCGAAGCGCGTTCGTCTGGACGACCAGTCCCCTGCTAGGCTGATGGATCATGGCTCTGACGGCTCCGGCATCGGCGTTTGCACGCATCGCGCAGCTTGCGGCGGACCGGCGTGTGCACAAGGCATTCAAGTGGCTGCACCTTCACGAGCACCAGATGCTGCGCTGGCAGGCGAATCTGGTGCGGGTGCCCGCGCCTCCGTTTGGGGAGGGGCCGCGGGCCCAGTGGCTGTGCGAGCGCTTTCGCGAATTGGGGCTGGAAGAGGTGCATCTCGATGCGATCGGCAATGCAATCGCGGTGAGAAAGGCGACGGCGCACGAGGCAGGAGATAGGCAGCGGGTCCTGCTCTCAGCGCACATTGACACCGTGTTTCCGCCGGATACTCCTATCGAGTGCAAGGTTGAGGATGTGCGGATCCAGGCTCCGGGGGCGTGCGACAACGGAGCCGGAGTAGTCTGCATGCTCGCCATGGCTGCGGCGCTTGCGCACGCGGGTATCGAGCATGGCCGCGACCTCATGTTCGCCGGGAATGTTGGCGAGGAGGGCGATGGGAACCTGCGCGGTATGCGGCATCTGTATGAGAGCCCCGGGTTCCGGGAGTCGATTGCGGCACATATCGTTCTGGATGGCGCGGGGCACGAGGTCGCCATTACGCATGCGTTAGGGAGCCGGCGGTTCCTGGTTACGGTGAGGGGGCCGGGCGGACATTCCTGGACGGATGCGGGGCGTCCCAATCCCATCGTCGCACTGAGCCGTGCCATCGCCCGGTTGAGCGAAGTGGATCTGACTGCGGCTCCGCGAACTACGGTGAATGTGGGCACCATCGAGGGCGGAACCGCCATAAATGCGATTCCCGAGCAGGCATCGGCGCGGCTGGATTTTCGCTCGGTGGATGGGGAGCAACTCATCCGGCTGGAAGTAGAGCTGTATCGCGCGGTAGAGGATGCCGTGATGGCAGCCAACCGCGAGACGGGGCACACTGATAAAGACGGACTGAGTTTCTCGATCGAGGAGATCGGGTCGCGGCCGGCCGGACAGCTTGCAGAAGACAGCGTTCTGTACGAGACGCTGCGCGCCGTCGACCGGCACCTCAACATCCGCACCGAACCCCGCATCGCTTCGACCGACGCAAACATCCCGGTGTCGCTTGGCGTGCCGGCTGTCAGCCTGGGAGGGGGCGGTGAAGGAGGCGGCATCCACACGCGCTCGGAATGGTATGACGCCCGCGGCCGCGTGCTGGGTCTGCGGCGCGTGCTGTTACTGCTGCTGGCGCTGGCGGGCTGTTGATAGACTCAGCGTGTGAATTGTCGCGCTGCTTCCCTTCTTCTGCTCAGCCTGGCAGTTGTTCCCGCGCTTCCGGCGCAAACGGCTGAAAAGGCCGATGCGATCTTCTACAACGGGAACATCCTGACCGGAGTCGATCTGACGGGGCCGGATCCACAGCGGGTAGCCGCATTCGCTGTGGCCAAAGGCGTAATTATCGGCGCGGGCGAGACCGCAGCCATCGAGGCGCAATACAAAAGCACGTCCACGCAGATGGTCGATCTGCACGGCGCGTTCGTGATTCCCGGCTTTAACGATGCGCACGCTCATCTGGGCAGCGCGGGAGAAATCAAGCTGTCCATCGATCTGACCGGATGCGCTTCACTCGCCGAGATGCAGGGCCGAATCAAAAAGGCTGCCGAAGAGGCGCAACCGGGCGCATGGCTCGCGGGAGGTGGCTGGGACCACACACTGTGGGAATCGAAGACGCTTCCAAGCAAGAGCGATATCGATGCAGTTTCGGGAGGCCATCCGGCATTCTTCGTCAGGATAGATGGGCATATCGCGGTTGCAAATTCGGCGGCGCTGGCTGCGGCAGGAATTACCCGAAACACTCCCGATCCGCAGGGCGGCAAGATCGACCGCGATGCGAGCGGCGAGGCAACCGGAATCATCCGCGAGACGGCGCAGGGGCTTGTTGAGAAAAAGATTCCTCCGCCGAGCCCGGACCTGCGCCGCGAGGGCGATCTGCTTGCGCTTCAGGATGCCGTATCGCACGGGGTGACGTCGGTGCAGGACAACTCCGACTGGGAGGACTTTCTCGTATACGAGCAGTTGGAGAAAGAAGGCAGGTTGCCGGCTCGAATCAGCGAGTGGCTGCCCTTCCAGGCATCTGTCGATCAGCTCAAGCAAATGCGGGACCACCACCCGGCAGACGACCGCATGCTGCACACCACAATGCTCAAGGGTTTCATGGACGGATCGCTGGGCTCGCGGACGGCGGCGCTGAATGCGCCGTATGCCGACGATCCGGGCAACTCGGGAATTCCACGATATGAGCAGAGCAAGCTGAACGCGATGGCTGTCGAACGGGCCGACGCCGGGTTCCAGCTGGGGTTTCATGCCATTGGAGACCGAGCAGTGGAGATGGCGCTCGACGCATTTGCGGCTGCGCAGAAACCACAGCAGGCGACACGCCCTGCGCCGTTTCCGCAGGGACCTGGGCCGGTACACAACAATGTTCGTCCGGCGCTGCGCTTCGGTTACAGGATGCCGCCACGGGACAGGATCGAGCACTCGCAGGTCCTGGACGCCGGCGATTTTGCGCGGTACGCCAAACTGGGTGTGATCGCGTCGATGCAGCCGAATCACCTGCTGACAGACATGGCATGGGCGGAGGAGCGGCTCGGCCCGGGGCGGGCGCGCTACTCGTACGCCTGGAAGAGCTTTCTCGATGCAGGCGTGGTGCTGGCCTTCGGAACGGATTATCCCGTCGAGCCGATTACGCCCTTTCGCGGCCTGTACGCGGCCGTCACGAGGATGAACGAGGCCGGGACGCAGACGTATTTCCCAGAGGAGAAGCTGACCATCTGGCAGGCCCTCTATGCGTATACGCAGGGGTCTGCGTATGCCGAGTTTGCTGAGGAGTGGAAGGGCAAGCTGGCCCCGGGGTATGTGGCCGATTTTGTCGTTCTCGACCACGACCTGACGGCGATCGCTCCGAAGGAGATTCTCAAGACGCAGGTGCTGCGGACGGTGGTGGGCGGGAAGACGGTGTATGAGGCAGAGGCTTCGAATCTAAAGCGGTAACGCTAGAATGAACGTGGGAGTCCGGCATGGCCACGACGACACAATTGGCGATCGAAACCTATCTCAAGACCTCCTACCATCCCGACTGCGATTTTGTGGATGGGGAAATTGAGGAGCGCAATTTGGGTGAGTTCGATCACGCATCTCTGCAGGCAGCTCTTGTCGCGTATTTTTACCCGAAACGCGAGGGTTGGAACATTCACGTGCTTCCTGAGCAGCGCGTGCGGGTTTCGGCTACGCGGGTGCGTATCCCCGATGTGTGTCTCGTCTCGCGCGATTTGCCGATCGAGCAGGTGATTACCAGGCCTCCTCTGGTTGTTGTGGAGATTCTCTCTCCGGAAGACCGGGTTCGGCGCTACAACACGCGGCTGGAGGATTACCATGCCATGGGAGTCCAGAACATCTGGGTGATCGATCCGGCAACGCAGAAGGGTTTCGACTGGGTCTCCGGGTGGCACGAGCGCGAACGCTTCGAGGCGGCGGGAACGCCGATCTATTTGCACCTCCCGGAGCTGTTCGCGGAGCTGGCGAAGTAGCTAACCCTCTTCCCTTCTCGTCGCCCTCATGGCCAATGGCAGGGCCGACAGCAGTATCGCCGAGGCGAGCAGGAACGGAGCGCCCGGAAGGTGCAGGCTCGATCCGGGACGCAGAGCAGCGGCATACACGAAGGTAAACAGTGACGGGCCGATCAGGGCCGTCAGGCCGCGGATGCACTGGACCGAGCCCTGAAGCTGGCCCTGCTCGTTGTGTTCGACGTGGCGCGTCATCAGCCCTTGGGCGGCCGGTCCGCAGAGCGACCAGGCAGCCATAATCGGAATCCCCACGAGGAAGATTTTTCCGGTGGGGGCGAGGCCGAAGACGGCGAAGCCGATCCAGCCGATCGCCAGGCCCACGAGAATGGCCTTCCGCTCGCCAATGCGGGCGACGACTGGTTTCACAAGCACCGCGCCGACCATTGCCGAGCAGATGCCTACCAGCGCCAGCGAAAGGCCAACGGCGCGATCGGTCCAGCGGTACCGATAGTCGAGGTAAAGAACCCAGGTGTTCTGCAGTGACTGCTGGGTGAGGTAGCTCAGGAACAGAACGGCGCCGAGGCCCAGCAGTTCGCGATGACGGCGGAGCAACGTAAGGGAGCCGACCGGATTGGCGCGTTTCCAGGAGAAGCGGCGGCTGCGGGATTCCGGTTTGAGGGATTCCGGCAGAACGAAGAGGCCGTACATGGCATTGAGCAGGCTCATGGCGCCCGCCGCCCAGAACGGCAGGCGCGGATTGACGCTGCCGAGAATTCCGCCCAATGCAGGACCGAGGACGAATCCGAGGCCGAAGGCAGCGCCGACCATGCCGAAGGCTCCGGCGCGTTTCTCCTGCGGGGTGACGTCGGTGATGTAGGCCATCGCCGTCGGAATGCTTGCCGCAGTCACCCCGGATATCACACGGCCCACGAAAAGCCAGCCGAGTGTGGGTGCGAGGGCCATGACGAGATAGTCGAGGCCGAGGCCGAAGTTTGAAAGAAGGATCACCGGGCGGCGCCCGAAGCGGTCGGAGAGGGAGCCGAGCATGGGCGAAAAGAAGAACTGCATGACGGCCCAGACGGTTCCGAAAATACCCAACATTTCGGCGGAGCGCGATTCGTTGCCGCCCATGAAGTAAGTGATAAGGCGCGGCAGGACGGGCGCGATCATGCCCATGGCGAGCATGTCCAAGGCAATGGTGACGAAGATAAAGGCTACCGCCGCGCGCCGCGGGCCGCCGGGCTTGTGGACTTCAGTGGTGGGAACGGGCTCCAGCGGCTCCGTTATAGGCGGTGTAATGGCCATTGATTCCATTTTCTCCCGAACAACGGTTAGTTCGCTTGTAGAAATCTGACCAATCGTCACAGTTCACAACTTTTAGCAAATCAGTTTTGCTCCAGTCGGCTGGTGGAAACTGCGGGGTGGGCGCTAATCGCCTTTGCTAACACTGCCTCCCTGGCATGCCAGACCGTGAAGCGGGCAAAGTTACGACCTCTTTTGTGGGATTAGCAAGCAGTGTAACCATTGCCATAATCGCACCGGAGGCGAACGCGCGTGCCGGCGACCCAGGAATCAGTTACAAGTCATCGAACAACCAAATTGATTGGCCTGTCCCTCATAGTGGGAACAATAGTGTTGGTGGCAATTGCAGTCTGGTGGACGCAACCGCGCGGAGCAGCGGTTCGCGTAGAGGACATTCAAAAGGCAATAACATCACCTCGACTCAACGGTACTTATCCCTGTGTCTTTGCTGACCTGTCGGGCGGGACCGTAGTAACAGGACTGGGACAGTGTGCTACGCCGACTGAGCATCCGCCTGCGCAGGACCGAGTGGAGACGGACCTGCGCTACGGAGCGTTTATCCTTCGGCAGGCCGATCTGGCGGTGCGAGATGGCTTCGATGTCCCGCTGACTCGGGCGTACACATCAGGTGACTGGGCAGGGACTAACCGCGTTCATGCATTCGGCGCCAACAGTAACCATTCCTTCGACATTGCGCCCATTGGCAGCCGAAGGCCCTACACCTATATGACCCTGATGCTCGAAGACAGTGACTTTCTCTATTTCAAACGGATCTCGCCGGGAACGGGATTTGCCGACGCCGTATTTCTACACACTGAGACATCGACGCGCTTTTACAAATCGACCATTGCCTGGAATGGCAACGGATGGACGCTGCGAATGGCGGATGGATCGGAAATGCAATTTCCGGAAGCGTATCTTGCGAAAAACACGGCCCAGTGCGCGCCCTACAGTATGAAGGATGCGACAGGACAGGAGCTAGTGTTGCGACGCGACGCGGAGCGGAACCTTGAAGAGATTCGGACACCACATGGACACTGGATCCGGTTCCGCTACGACAGCGCGGCGAGAATCGTGGAGGCAGGTGATGATGCCGGGAACTTCTCCAGATATTCGTACAACAGTGACGGATTGCTCACGCACGTCATGCATTCGTCCGGCGGACAGAGGACCTACGAATACGTGGGACGGCTAATGACAGCTGTGATTGATGAGCAGGGTCGGACTCTGGTGCAAAATGAATATAAGTCGGGCCTACTGACCCGACAACTCTTCGCCAATGGCGATTTATACGCCTATAAATACCGCTGGACGCCGGGCAAATCATACGTGAACAGCGTTGTGGTTACGCTTCCAAACGGCACTCAGAAAGAGCTAGACGTTGAAAGTTCGGTCTCCGACTTCCTTCGCGGGAGCCGATCCTGACCTGGTGACTGTCGTATAACTGGCAAACCGGAAATTTCGCGGCCGGAACATCTGGCACCCGAACCCTTGCTACCCTGCCTCTATGTCCCGGTCGCTGAAGGCCCATCTTCTGCTGCTTGCGGTCGTATTCGTCTGGGGATCGACCTTCGTGGTGGTCAAAGGCGCACTCGCGGACATCTCTCCCCTGCTTTTCAATCTTTTGCGTATGTCGCTGGCGACGCTGAGCCTGGCGCTGCTCTATTGGAGGCACATCGGGCGCATCGACGGCCCAACTCTTGCCGCCGGAGCGATGACGGGATTCTGGCTGGCTACGGGATATCAGTTTCAGACGGCCGGGCTGCGGCTGACGACGCCCTCGAAATCGGCTTTCATTACCGGGTTGACCGTGGTGTTGGTTCCGCTGCTGCTGGTGATTCCGAGGCTGCGTCCGGCGGGAACGCACGCTCCGCGCTGGAATGTGTATTTGGGAGCTGTGCTTGCGCTTGGGGGCATCCTGCTCATGACCCTGCCGGCCAGAGGGGGACTGAGTTTCGGGGCAGTGAATACGGGGGATCTGCTGACCCTCGGATGTGCGGTTGGATTCGCCTTTCACATACTGGCTCTGGCACATTTTTCGCCGCGTGTGCGCTTTGAACAGCTTGCGGTTCTGCAGGTAGGTTTTGCGGCGGTTTTCATGGGAGCGAGCCTGAGGGTTTTCGAGCATCCATTGGTCCACTGGACGCCGCGTGTAGTCGTTGCCCTGCTAATCGCGGCCCTGCTGGCGACGGCTGCGGCGTTCACGATCCAGAGTTGGGCCCAGCAGTTCCTTCCGCCGACCCACACGGCCTTGATTTTCACGCTGGAGCCGGTTTTTGCGTGGCTTACATCATTTGCCGTCCTGGGGGAGAGGCTCGGTTTGCGATCGACCGTGGGCGCGCTGCTTATTCTTGCCGGAATTGGCGCTACTGAGCTTCTTCCTGAGCGCATCCAACCAACTGCGCATGAGACGGCCCCGTTGGGCGGTCCCGCGACGGATTGAGTTTCGCGCACGTCTATAGGTACGAAGGCAGGTTTCAAGGGTATCGAGAAGCGGACGGTGGCCAGACGAGGGTCGATTTATACTGATGGATGGAAAAGAGTCTGCAATATCCGCTGCTGCAGTCCTGATATTCGAAGTGCTTACCCAGAGAGACCACGAGGTTAGACCAGAATGAACTCGCTCTTAGGACGGCTCCGCAATCGCCGTCTCCTTTCGACCTTTACGCTGCTCGCCACGCTTTCCGCCGGTATTCTGATCGGATCGTTTGTCACCCACGGAGTGCGAGGGCAGGAATCGAAGGTCGATACCTCTGATGCAACGCCGTTGAAAGTTCCTCAGCCCCGCCAGCTTTCCACTGACTTCTCGCGTATTGCCAAGGAGGTTGGCCCGGCGGTCGTAAATATCAATACCATCACGCTGCCCAAGGAGCGCCAGCCGCGCCGGAATCCCCACTCCCGGCAATTTCAGCAGCAGCAGCCGCCCGATGACAATGA
Organism: Silvibacterium sp.; assembly: GCA_019232935.1. Lineage (GTDB taxonomy): Bacteria > Acidobacteriota > Terriglobia > Terriglobales > Acidobacteriaceae > Silvibacterium. The sequence continues at coordinate 4,553 of JAFAMZ010000221.1, read as the reverse complement.
CGATCAGGACGACCAGGGAGATTTCCAGGACTTCTTCAACCGCTTCTTCGGCGGCCAGGGTCCCATGCCCGAAGAGGGTCAGGAACGGGAATCGCTGGGCTCCGGCTTTATCGTCGACCCGCGCGGCTACATTCTGACCAATAATCACGTGGTCGAGAAGGCCGACCGGATCTTCGTGCGGCTGTCGACCGATCCCGACGGAGGAAATATCCAGGGGCGCCCGGCGAAGGTGGTCGGTGTAGACAAGGATACCGACGTTGCTGTGATCAAAATCGATACCCAGGAGCCGCTCCCAACCGTGAAGATGGGCAACTCCGAAGGTGCCGAGATTGGCGACTGGGTGATCGCCATCGGGAGCCCGTTCAATCTCTCGCAGACCGTGACCGCGGGGATTGTGTCGGCCCGGAACCGCACCATCGATCCGTCGCAACGCGGGCAATTTCAGCACTTTATCCAGACGGATGCCGCCATTAACCCCGGGAATTCCGGCGGTCCGCTCCTGAATATGGCCGGTGAGGTCATCGGCATCAACACGGCGATCTACACCCAGTCGGGAACTTATGCCGGTGTAGGCTTCGCGATGCCGTCCAACACAGTCATTAACGTCTATAACCAGCTCATCAGCCCAGTGCACAAGGTGGTTCGCGGCAGTATCGGCATTACCTTCCAGGGCAACCTGCCAAGCGCAGTGAGCCGCGTCTACGGGTTCAAGTCCGGCGTGCTGATCAGCAGCGTGCAGTCGGGATTTGCGGCCGACAGGGCGGGCCTGAAACCGGGTGACATCATTACTTCGGTGGACGGACGGACGATCAAGGACGGCGACGACCTGGTGAACGATATCTCCGCGCGGAAACCGGGCTCGACGGCAAAGGTCGGCTACATGCGAAATGGCCAGAAGCTGGAAACGACCGTCACGATTGGCGACCGCGCCAAGATGATTGCCGCGGCCGGGCAGTCGCAGGACCAGGAAGAAGGCCCGAATCCGGAATCTCCGGATGCCTCGCAATCGAAGCTGGGGCTTTCGGTTTCCGACCTGCCGCAGAACGCGCCCGCGGGCCTGCACGGAGTCGTCGTGCAATCGGTGAAGCCGGGTTCCTTTGCAGACGAGATCAATCTATCGAGTGCCCAGGGTATGGTGATCGTATCCGTGAACAAGCACCCGGTGCACAATGTCGCCGAGTTCCGTTCGATTGTGGCGGCGCTCAAGATAGGGGACGATGTGGTGTTTGAAATGGTCGATCCGCAGCGTCCGCGGGGTGGCAGCAGCTACGTAGGAGGCACCTTGCGATAGGAATCGAGGTGGATACCGGCCTTTGGATTAGTAACAGGGCCGGAGATTTTCTATTGCATTCTTACGACCCGGCATTTAGGCTGCTCGCATCCTGATCCGGTGTCATTGTCAGAACTGTACCTGCCGATATACTTATTTTTGAGGTAGTTTCATGCTTCCAGCTCGAGCCTGGCCCACTTTATTTGTGGCCATCGCACTCTCGGCCACACCTGCTCTAGCCAACCGCACACACCGTGCCCCCACCGCAGGACATTCGAAGTCCCATAAGAGCCGCAAAGCGACCCATACGATTCAGGGACAGCGCGGCATCGATCCCGACCGTGCAAGGGAAATCCAGACGGCCCTGGTTCGCGAGCATTATCTGAACGGCGCCCCCAGCGGGCAATGGGATGCCGACACCGAGGCGGCCATGGAGAAATACCAGGCCGATCACGGCTGGCAAACCAAGCTGATTCCCGATTCCCGGGCGATCATTTCTCTGGGCCTGGGTCCCACTCACAAAGCCGATGGAATGCAGGCCGGAGCAAAGTCCTCAGCGTCTCTCCCCGCAAATCCTACGGTTAGCGACAGCAATACGCTGGCTTCAACGCGCTCGATCCAGAACTGAAAGAAAACAAAAGCTCAGAGGACGGCACTCAGCCGAGCGCTGGCCAACTCTGAGCTTTACTTTTTGGCGAAACCTCTCACCATCGTGACCATCGTCCAGATTTCGTCCGGCTTTTCACGGTCGCCGTCTCCGGGCATGTTGTCCCCCTTGCCCTTCTGGATGATGTAGAAAATTTCGCCGTCGGTCATGTCCTTGAGGGCGGCAGGATCTGTCCAGTCCTTCATCGTGAATTTGGATTGGACCGCGACGTCCCCCTTGCCATCGCCGCCTGCGCCATGACACATGGCACAGTCCCAGCCGTACATTTTTTTTGCCTTCGCCAGGCCTTCAGGAGTGGGTTTCACAGGATTGGTCTGGGCAGCAATGTCCGGAGGAACCTTGAACGCATTCGCGGTAGCGGCCTGCGGAGCCGGGTTCCCAACCAGCAACGGAATGGCCCCGAGCAGGAGACATGCGGGAATAATCGCAATACTCTTAAGCACAACAGCCTCCTTGCGGAAGTAAAGGGATTTAATTGCGCGCGATTTTACGCCTGAAAGGAGACAGGCGGAAAGAGGGATTTGACGCTATGAATCACGAAGGTATAGGGATCCCTGAGGACGAGAGGGTGGTTGAGGCATGCAGAAGGAGCGTCGCCCACCACCCAAATCTAAGAACGGCGCGAAAATGGGTTCAGTAGCCTCACTCCGAAACCTTCAAAATCCCGCAAATTTCGCGTAACCACTGTCAGTCCATGAACGCGAGCTGTGGCCGCTATCATTGCATCTTCTGTGAGTTGAATGGGGCGGCTATCCATCAGTCTCGCCCACTCCCTGAAGGCGCGTGCATCCATAGGCAAGATCTGGAAGGTGCCCATGACCTTATCGATCCATGCTTCGATCTCTGCTGCTTTTTCGCTATTGTGTTTTCTCGTACGCTCTGCGCCTGCCTGCATTTCCGCAAGCGTGAAAGCTGAAACAAAGAGCTGGTTCTCAGGGATGTTCTTGACCCAGGCTACAACTTCGCCGTGAGGACGCACCTTCCGCAACTCAGAAATGACATTCGTGTCAAGCAGATACATTTGAATCTAGGCGCCCCCGGAAGTGCGGCGGCGCCATCGCCCACGCGTGGGCACGATATTCTCGAAACGTGGTCCATCGCCCAGCAGCAATTCCTTCAATCCCGGCCTCGCTGCCGCCTTCAGACGCTGCCATTCGTCCAGCGGTACAAGAACCGCGGTTTCCACCCCCCGCCGGGTGACGATCTGGGGCCCTTCCCGTAGTGCGGTATCGAGAAATTCGCTGAATCTTGCCTTGGCGTCCTGCAATTGCCAACTCATCTCATGTGTCCTCTAGTCAGGAGTCTAGTCAGCTGGTCGACTAAACTCAAGGAAGCCGCTGCCCTCGCGGCAAGGTTCGATCTCGTTCACAATAGAGATATGCAAGCTGGATCGGCCTTTACCGACGTGCCCGGCGCCATCGAAGAATTTCGCGCCGGACGGATGATCGTCGTCGTCGACGACGAAGACCGCGAAAACGAAGGAGACCTGACGCTAGCGGCGGAGTTCGTAACGCCGGAGGCAATCAACTTCATGGCGCGGTATGGCCGCGGACTCATCTGTCTGACCCTGACCGAGGAGCGCGCCGACTACCTGCGGCTGGGCCCGATGACGCAGCAGAACTCTTCGCGCTTCGGCACGGCCTTTACCGAAAGCATTGAGGCCCGCGAAGGCGTAACAACGGGCATCTCGGCGGCCGATCGCGCTCACACCATCACGGTAGCCATCGATCCCAAATCGACCGCCCACGACCTGGCCCGGCCAGGGCACGTCTTTCCTCTACGCGCGCGCAAGGGCGGAGTTCTGGTGCGCGCCGGACAGACAGAGGCCTCCGTCGATCTCGCGCGGCTGACGGGGCTGATTCCCGCGGGCGTGATCTGCGAGATCATGAACGACGATGGGACCATGGCGCGGGTACCGGATCTCGAAAAATTCTGCGCCCAGCACGGCATGAAGATGCTGACTGTGGCGGAACTGATCCGCTACAGGCTGCAGAACGAACGCTACATTTACAGGGTAGCGGAAAGCGCCATGCAGACTCCCTACGGCGAGTTCCGGGTGATCGCATATGAGAGTGAGGTGGACGGCGGCGAGAGCCATATCGCGCTCGTCAAGGGCGATGTGGACACCAGACCGGCATCCGACGAGCCCGTTCTGGTTCGGGTGCATTCGCACTGCCTTGCCGGGGACATCTTTGCCGCATCGACCTGCGATTGCCACCACCTGGTGCAGCAATCCCTGCGGATGATAGCGGATGCCGGGCGCGGCGCTCTCGTGTACCTGCACAACACCAGCCGCGGGTTCGACATCGATCGCAGAATCGAGCCGCACCGGATTCTGTTCCACCGTGATGTGCGCGCGCCGGAGGACGACAAGCACCAGCGTATCCTGCGTCAAGTGGGATTGGGCGGGCAGATACTGGCGGACCTGGGTATTCATAAAATCCGCCTGCTTTCCAATACGCCCACACACGTTCCGGCGCTGCAAGGGTTCAATATTGAGATTGTGGAGCAGGTGTCGATTCCTGGCGACGCAGTTCCGACGGTGCGGTAACCTTGGTGCAACTGCGCGGAACTGTTCGCGGAGGAGTTGCGTATGCTCCTTCGAAGAACACAGGA
>JAFAMZ010000266.1 GCA_019232935.1 Silvibacterium sp. | reverse complement strand
CGCTCAGCGCAGCCTTAAAGCCATGGCTCAGTGCGAAGCCCTTGCCGCGTGCCTCGGGATCGTTGTAGACCAGCGCCTCGGCCCCGGCCTGGCGTGCTTCTGCGGCGGTCGAATCACTGCAGTTGTGCGCGACCACAAGAATCCTCACAGCGTGGGTGCCTGATGCCGAGTCGCGCAGGCTCCGGACGCATCGAGCTACCAGCAGCTCCTCGTTGTGCGCGGGAATCACCACAGTCAGCGGATACTCTCCTTGGCTATCGCCAAATGCCGTAATGGTGGCTTTCCTCCGTGGCAGGAGCGACGCGGCCGTCACCAGCGTCAGCTCCAGAATCAGCGGAAGCGTCACGGCAACAAGCATCAAGCCTGAAATCAGGAAGAAATATTTCATCGGTCCGAGCGCCTTTCCCTGGCGGCAACATCTTGGGCGTCCACAAGCGGGCCGCCGGGATCATCAAATTGTTTGACCCGGAGTGTAAAATCCCGGGGCGTGGTCTTCGCCGGAGCCATCGTTCTATCCCACCGAAACTTTGAATCCGTAGCGAGAGGCGTGGTTGAGGCCGTGGCCGAAATCGAGCGGCATGGTTTGGCCACTGACTGACATCTTCTGGCAGACGTTCTGCATCGATTCGAGCCGCAGCTGCACCGCAGGGCCGGCCTTGCGCCGCAGTGTCTGCAGGGCCGGCATCTGATGGAGCGTTCCCTGTTCGGCTTTGGCAATGCGGTAGAGCGCATCGGCAACGCTCGAGGTGATTCGGAAGAAACGGTGCAGCCGGGCGCTGCGAACGAGCCGCACCAGGTGCGGACGCATGCCCGCAAGCCACAGATGAAGCTTCTGCCGCTGCATCGAGGTCATCAACTGGACCAGCGACCCCAGCGTGTTCGGCCCGAAGTACCCGCTCTGAGTCATGTCGAGCACGATGTTTCTGCCTTCCTCAATGGCTTCGCGCGCCTCAGTCATGAACTCCGTCAGACTCTCCCCGGTCAGATTCCCCTGAATGGCAATCACGACGGTATCCCCCAGTTGGGTGGTCACGATGCGCGAGGGACCGGCGATTCTCGGCTGCGTTGCGGTGGCCGCCATCTGCTGCGGCAGGTAGCGCCCCAGCGTAAGTGCGTCTATGATGTAGCGCCCTATCAGCCTCCGCGGCTCCTGGACCGCACGGAATGCCCATTCCATGCCGGTCTTCTGAATCCAGTGCGGCGCGCGCGCCAGCTTCCCGGCGATCATGTCCAGCGAGCCGCCGATGCCAATCGAAACCGGCACGCGCAGCCGGTCGCGGTGCATCGAAAGCCACTTCTCCTGCTTGGGATTGCCGAAAGCCACCAGCAGAATGTCGGGTTGCGCCCGCTCGATGCGCGCAAGAATCTCTTCGTGGTTCATCTCCTCGAGGGGACGCACCGGCGGCGAATGGCGGCCGGCAATGCGCAGTCCCGGATAGCGCTCCTCGAGAATCTCGGCGGCGCGCTGCGAGCTTTTTTCGCTCGCGCCCAGCAGATAAATGCTGTAGCCGCGGCGAGCCGAGAGCTCCGCCAGGCGCGGCACCAGGTCGATGCCGCAGACCCGCTCCTTGAGCCGCGACCCCATCAGCCGGGCCGACCACAGTATGGGCATGCCGTCCGGCACCACCAGTGAGCAGGAGCACAGAATGCTCTGCAGTTCGGGGTCGTGAATCGCGTGCATCAGGAAATCGACGTTGGCCGTGGCCACCTGATGGCAGCCGCCGCTCTCAATCTTGTCCTCGATAATTCGCACCGCCTCGTCCATGGTGACGTTGTTAAAGGGCACGCCGAGCACCGCGACCGAATTGGAAGTAAAACCAGGCATAATTTGGGAACCTCAGTACTGCAAAGCCGTCCAGAATCGTTCAAAACCGGGGGGAAAACTTCCGGGCCCTCTCAAAAAGCAACTCCGTTCACATAGGGAGGGGTCCTGTCGAAGGAAACTGCCGATCGTCCCGGCCAATTCCAGGGCGGCCGACACGCATGTCAATCAATTCGCAAGCCCGGGACTCGGCCCTGCGCAGCCGCTCGACGAGCGCTGCTTCGTTCTCGCCGATCGGAATTACGTCTTCGCGGGAGACCTCTACGGCTATGGCCTGGCCGATGGAAGCCACACAGATCACTACCCGCAGTGCATTCGCGGTCCGCACCAGCCGTCCCTCAAGTCCCCTCAGCGGCCCGTGCGCGATGCGCAGCAGCGTTCCCGCAGGAAGGTAAGGATGGCGAGTACACGGAGAGCCGCTTCCGAGCGACAGACGCAGCGCATCGATCTCGCTGTCCGGCACCGGCTCCAGACTGTTGTGAGCTCCAAGAACACGTATCACTCCGCCGGTTTCGAGCACGCGCACGCGATTGCGTTGCGTCTCCTCCAGACGGACAAACAGGTAGCCGCCGAAAGCCGGCACATCCAGGGCCTTGCTGCGGTCCTTCCACCGGTGCACTTCGCGCAGAAGCGGCAGGTAGGTCTCCAGTCCTTTGGCCGTGAGGTCGGCTGCGACGCGCTGCTCACAGCGATAACGCGTCTGCACTGCGAACCAGTGAGGCCGGGTTGTTGTCAAAGGTTCCATCGCTTCCGTTGCAGGCTTCGCCCGCAGAGGCCCGAGGGCCCGTTGGGCAGCGCTCTTCACTTCCGGGGGGACAAAAATACCTGTTGTGCGACAAAGGCCGCCAAGTGCGGCACCCGCCGGCTTAAACCTTCGCCTGAGGCTGAATCTCGTGCACCAGGGTCGGGTCGCTAATCTGCATCCTGTAAAAGAGCCATTCCGGATCGCTCTGAAGAATTGCAGCCAGCTGCTCGCGGATACCGCCGCTTGGCTGGCGAAATCCGTTGATAATCCGGCTCAGATGGGCTTCATCAATACCCAGCATTTTGGCCAGCCGATTCTGCCGGATTCCGCTGGTGTAGATTCGTAGCTTTAAGTTGGGATAGATCTCTCGACCGAGGCTCACAGTCTTAATACCCTTTGCAATTGTGGAGTCCGTGGTTACTCATGGGCCATGCCACAGCAACTACTCGACTTGAAAAAATGCAATCGGGTGGCCAAAGGCCGGGAACCATGATTCGACAATATTTTGTTGATCTCTCTTACTGGTCAAAGCGTCGCGGCAATCCAAAAGAGTCTCCATCTTTCCCAAAAAATTTGAACTGTGGAGGAGAGCGCCAGGTCGAACGAGAAGCCGAGTCTCAGCGGGACGGCGAATTAAGGTAACAGTGTGGCCGTTACTGCGGATACCGAATGTTTTCTCTTAGGTACTGCAAAAGGTAATTCACACAAAAGTGGTTTTGTCCCGGCAGCAGCGAGACGCTATGATCCGCTCATCAGGCAATAAGTTGTCGCCCAGAAGAAGACGGCAACTTTCATCGTTCGCTTTTGCGTTTCTCATTCCTGCGTGGGGTGCCATGTCCGGCCTTGTTCTGCTGATTGGTGATAATCCGCAATCCTGTGAGCCCTTGCTCCAGGGCCTCAAGGCCGACGGATACAACGTGCTGCCCGTGCGGACCCTGCCCGAGGCTCTTCCCCACTTGCGCAATCCGGCTCTCCTGATTCCCGCTGTCGTGTCCAATGTAGGCATGCGCCGTCAGGCTGACCTCGATACCATTCTCGAGATATGCGCCTCGCGGCCGCATCTGGCACTGATCCTTGCCGTCGACGAGCTGCACGATCTGCATAGCGAGTTCCGCACCTCGGTGCGCGGCCTGCACATTCTCAAGACGCCCCTTGGCCACGAGGATTCGCATCGATATATCCGCGAAGCCATCGATGCCTCGACGAGCCGCCACTTCGCCCAGAGCGACGTCGAGCCGTCGCACCTCCAGGCCAACGATCTTTCCAGCCCCGGCACCCTGCACTACTCCGAGTCGTTCCTCTCCCGAGTGGGCATGGCCGACGTGCCGGTGCTGCTTCACGGTGAAACCGGCGTGGGGAAGGAAGTGATGGCGCGCCGGCTTTGTGCCTATTCAGCCCGGGCAGACAAGCCCTTTCTCAAGCTGAATTGCGCGGCGCTGCCTTCCGAGCTGATCGAAAGCGAGCTCTTTGGATATGAAAAAGGTGCCTTTACCGGCGCCACCATCGACAAGCCCGGCAAGTTTGAGCTTGCCCAGGGCGGAACCATCCTGCTCGACGAGATCGGCGATATGGACATTCGCCTCCAGGCCAAGCTTCTGCAGGTTCTGCAGGACGGCGAGGTGCAGCCGCTGGGGAGCCGCCGCATTGTGAAGGTGGATGTGCGGGTGATGGCCGCGACTCACCGCGACCTGCGCAAAGGAATCGAAGACGGCGCGTTCCGCGAAGACCTGTATTACAGGCTGAACGTCATTAATATTGTCATTCCGCCGCTTCGCGAACGCCGCGATGAGATCATCCCGCTGGCCGAGACCCTGCTGCGACGGCATCTTCCCTCCGGAGCCGTGCTGCCGGTCATCACCCCGGAACTCCAGGACGCCATGCTCGCCTACAGTTGGCCCGGCAACGTGCGCGAGGTTGAGAACGTGATGCGGCGCTTCCTTGTTTATCAGGATGCGCACGTGCTGGCTCGGGAACTGACGCGCCTGAGCGCGGCGATTGCGACCGCGGAAGAAAAAATTCCCGCACACGCAACGGCCAACGGCAAGAGCAATGGAAACGGGAATGGCGCGGCCAATGTCGTCACCATGGATCACCTGGAGCGCAGCTCGCGCGAGGCCGAGGCCCGCCTGCTGCTCGATGCGCTCGGCGCTACGCGATGGAACCGCCGCCAGGCCGCAGCTCAGCTGAACATCGATTACAAGGCATTTCTCTACAAGCTGCAGAAGTACGGCATTGTGGAGAAGGCCAAGCGCAGTCAGGTTAGCGCATAGCCCTTGAGTTTTCCCCAGATCGGCGTTCCCCCCGCCGAATAGAAGTATCGAAATTCCGCACTCGGAGACGTGCGGCTCGCGACCGGTGAGGAGCAACCTCAGTGTTCGAAAATCTGAGAGAGGATTGGCGCACCTACGACCGCCAGTGGTCTCGCCAGGGCATGTGGGTCATGGTCGTGTACCGGTTCGGCCGATGGCGCTATACGATTCGCTGGCGATGGCTGCGCCTGCCTTTTTCGTTTCTTTACAAGCTGCTCAAGCCCGTCTCGGAGATCCTTACCGGGATCGAGCTGCCCTGTGAAGTGACCCTCGGCCGCCGCTTCCGCATCGATCATTTCGGCGGCATTATCGTCAGCGGAGACGCTGTCTTCGGCGACGACTGCGTCATCCGCAACGGGGTCACCGTCGGCCTGCGTCACACAGGTGTTCGCGGGGCTCCGGTCATAGGGAATCGCGTCGATATCGGAGCAGGAGCCAAGATTCTGGGCCCCCTCCACATCGGCGACGACGTGGCAATTGGAGCCAACGCAGTCGTAATCACAGACGTGCCGGCCAACTCCATTGCTGTCGGAATTCCTGCGCGCGTTATTCCACGCAAGGAAGGGCAGGGCAAGCACAACCCTCCCATAGCCAACCATCCCGAACTCCTCGAGGTCCATCGGTGAGCCGGCCTTCCATCTCGGTTGTCGTCATCGGCCGAAACGAAGGCCAGCGTCTCGCCCGATGCCTCGAGTCCGTGCTCCGCATCCCTGGTTTTCACGCCAACGGCACGGAGCTTATCTACGTTGACTCTGCATCCCGCGACGGCAGTCCCGAGCTCGCCGCCCGCTATAACGCGCGAGTGATTGTCCTCGATGCGCAGCGAACCACAGCGGCAATGGGACGCAATGCCGGATGGCGTGCCGCCAGAGGTGAATACATCCTGTTTCTGGATGGCGATACTATCCTCGATCCAGGCTTCATACGGGCCGCGCTTGACCCGATGCTCGCCGATCCGTCGATTGCGGTGGTATGGGGCCATCGCCGCGAAATCCACCCGGAAGCTTCCATCTACAACCGCATCCTCGATCTGGACTGGATCTATGCGCCGGGCATTATCGACGGCTGCGGCGGCGATGTGCTGATGCGCCGCAGCGTGCTCGAAGAGGCCGGCGGCTACGACTGCGAGCTAATAGCCGGGGAGGAACCGGAGCTTTGCCGGCGAATTCGCGCCCGCGGCTATCGCATCCTCCACATCGACAATGCAATGACCGGCCACGATCTGCAGATCACCCGTTTCCGCCAGTACTGGAAGCACGCCGCGCGAGCCGGCTATGCCTACGCCCAGGTTTCGGCACGCTTTCGCGCCACCGACGACAGGTTCTGGACCGCCGAGAGCCGGCGCAATCTCATCCGCGGCTTTTTCTGGATGGGCAGCTTCGCCCTTGCGCTTGGGATCGGCGCACTGCGGCTTTCGTTATTGCCACTCGGAGTATGGTTCGCATTACTGACGATGCTGTCGCTGCGCTCGGCGTGGAAATCACGCTGGAAATCAAGCAATGCCGGCACGCTGCTTCTCTATGGCATCCACTCTCACCTGCAACAAATTCCCATCTGCGTTGGACAGATTACATACGCGCTCGATCAGAGACGCGGCAATAAACGCGAACTGATCGAATACAAGGAGCCCGACCGGGCTCAGGCGAAATAGGCGGGCAGAAAGTCATCCATTGTTAAGCCGCGGTCGACCTCTGTCATAAGCTCAATCGAATGAAACCGTAGCAGCTTCTATAGGAAGACGGGTAGCCCTTCCATACCTGTTTCAAGGCAACCAGAATTCCTGCATATCCCTTCCGAATTATTTAGTGCGACGGCCACGGAATGGTCTTCGCCCGGCGGAGATCCCGTAACTCTTCTCCGCTAACCGATCAGTGCCAGTCGCTCCTACGGCCTTGCCAGACAGCTCGCAGGCAAAAAGTCCGACGGCCAAAGGACGGATTTATGCAGACACTGTGCCGGATACTTGATCTCCGGATTTCCCGTCTCCAAATACGCAATCGGGCTCGCAATCTCCTGCTGGTTGCGCTGGTTTCCACCCTGTGCTGCGCCAGCTTTGCGCAGATCGCCATTTCGATCTCGATCGCCCCACCGCCGCTACCCGTTTACGAGCAGCCACTCTGCCCGGCCCCGAACTACATCTGGACCCCGGGTTACTGGGCCTGGGACCCCGATTACGGCGACTACTATTGGGTACCCGGAACGTGGGTGCCGGCGCCCGCAACTGGATTGCTCTGGACGCCGGGCTATTGGGGCTGGAATGACGGCAGCTACGTCTGGAACACAGGATACTGGGGCCCGCAGGTAGGATTCTACGGCGGCATCGACTACGGGTACGGCTATCCTGGAGAGGGGTTCTACGGCGGCCGCTGGAGCAACGGATATTTCGACTACAACACCGCTGTAATGCATGTGAATCGAACCATCATCCACAACACCTATGTTGACAACACCTATGTCCGCAACGTGACCGTGAACCGTGTCAGCTATAACGGAGGCAGCGGCGGCATCCAGGCCCGCCCAACTCCTGTGCAGATCCAGGCAGCGCACCAACGCCGCATGGGGCCGGTACAGGCCCAGGTGCGGCAGGTGAGTTACGCCCGCCAGGACAGGAATAACTTCCATTCGGTCAACCACGGAGCACCACCGCATGCCGCTCTGCCTCGTCCGGCAGCCTCGGTAGCGGACCTGAATCATGCTGCACCCGCACGAGGGGCGAGGCCGATGCCGGTGAGCGCGACTTCTCCGCGCGCAACCACACGGCCCGAAACGCGGGCCGAAAGCCGCCCGGAGACGCGACCTGCAGCGCGGCCCGAACCTGGACGCTCACCCCACGAGACACGCCCCAACACTCGCCCTGAGACGGCGCACGCGGTAGATGAGACACGCCCGGCGGCCAAGCCAGCACCCGCACATCCTGCCACACACCCGGAGGCTCGATTCGAGACAAGACCCGAGACAAGATCGACCGCGGCAAGACCCGCACCTGAGTCCCGCGCGACGCCGTCACGGCCCATATCAACCACACGCCCTGCGCCCGAATCACGGCCCTCTCAGGCAACCCCCAATGAGACACGGCCCACAAATACCCGCCCAGCAACCGAGGCCCATCCCAATACGCGGCAAGAGAACCGACCAGCTCCTGAGCGCCGGGAAGCGGCACGTCCGGCGACACCCCCTCCCTCACCTCGACCTGAATCCAAACCCGCTCCGGTGGAACACGCTCAACCGGCAGCCCACCCGGGACCCCCTGTCGAGGCCCGGCCACAGCCCGAAAACCACCCTGCTGTGAGACAGAACAGCACGGAGCCCCCGGTGCGGACCGCACCCGAGCCTCGTCCCTCAACCGCAACGCATCCGGCTGCCGAACATCCTGCACCGCAACAGCATGAGAGCGCGCCGCCTCCCAACAATGACAAGACCCATCACGGCCAGCAATAACAGCCTTCCGGAAAACCGCGATACGAGCCCTGCAAACCAGCGGGGCCCGTCTATTTTTGCTCGTTGCAGGTTTGGTTGCGGATACTCGCGAAGAGATCTCTGATCGCAAAGGCGCAACTGCGCATCGAGTAGCGCCGCCGGAAGACCTCCGTCGTGCGCGCCTCCATCGCCCCACGCTCCCCAGGACTGAGTGCGAGCCAATGCGAGAGCAGCGATTCGGTACCTTTCAGCGTATCGGGAGCGACAAGCCCAACTCCTTCCTCACTGATCTCGGGCCAGATGTTTACCTGCTCTGAGATCAGCACGGCGCGGCCGCACGCAAGTGCCTCGGCAACTACGACTCCGAAGTTTTCCTGATGAGATGGGAGAACGAAGGCGTCGCAGTTGCGCAGCGCCCCCCATTTCGGATCTCCGGTCAGCAGCCCGGGCCAGTGCACGCGGCCCGCGAGACCCAAAGACTCCGTCCTCGCCTGGAGCCTCGCCTGCAGACCCACCTGATCCGGCCCGGCGATCACCAGGTCCAGCGCACGATGCTGTGCTGCGATCTTGGCGAAAGCCTCCAGCAGCAGATCGCAACCCTTCTTCTCATGAATACGCGACAGGAACAACAGATAACGCCGACCGCGCAGGATGGGAAACAGACGGTACCAGGCTCCGGTTTGCGCCTCGATGTTGGAGGGAGGCTCCCCCGTTCCGTATGGCACGACGAAGCTCTTCCAGCCATTAGGCCAGAAGCTCTGGGGGGCCAAATCGCATTCGCGGGTACTCGTAAAGAGTACTCGCTCGGCATGACGCAAAACCCAGTACTGCGCCGGCCAGTACAACAGCTTCTTCAGATGTTTCGCTGGGTACTGACGCTTGAACCACGGATCCAGCATGCCGTGGGTGAACACCACGTAGGGCACCCGGCCGCGTGCGGCGATTCCGGCCGCCAGGCTATGGTATGTCCATACCCCGTTGATGACGATCCCGTCATAATGGGAAACGTTCTCGCGCAGCCATCTCAGCAATGCAGGAGAGTACTGGTAGACGCCGGGCCGTGAGCCTGTCGGGTGCACCGGGACGCTGAAGCCTGAGATATAGGGTGCGCCGGGATCATCCTGGGTTGCAATCTCGGCGTCTACTCCTGCCTCCAGGTAAGCATGTGTGAGGTGGCGCAAAGCTTCCGGAGGGCCCCCGGAGGCGGGCGACAGTGTTGGTATTACATGAAGAAGTTTCACCGGCGGTATCGCTCGTTAATGCCTGTGGCATCCTGTGAGGCGCCGTTTGCCGGCCCGAGGCTAATCCCTGGGATTGTGGGCCGAGTTGTAGTGCTGACGTGAAGGACCTTCGCCGTGGGAGCAGCCCATCAGATACGCATTGGCATAATGATGTAACGATAGCGGTATTCATTGTCCGCATCTTCAGGGCGAACCTGGCCGGCTGACTGTGCATCCTTGAACTCCAGGCGAACCTCGCCATCATTGCCCAGGGCCTTGAGAAAATCGATAAGATAAGCCGAGTTGAAGCCGACCACCAGCGGATCGAAGTTATAAGGTGTCTCGATCGTGTCCTCTGATTCGCCGGCATCGGTTGATGAAGAAGAAATCTTCATCTCGTTCTGCTCCAGGCGTAGTTTTACAGCGCCAGATCTTTCGTCGGCGAACTGAGCCACGCGCTGGATGGATCCCATCAGGTCTTCGCATCGCACCACGACAAATTTGTTGTTGTCGCGCGGCATGACTGCCTCGTAATTCGGAAACTGTCCGGTCAGCTTCCGGCTGGTGAGAACGCGATGACCGGTGCGAAAGAACAGCGTGCTGTCGTCTTCAGCAAACTCGATGGTCTCTGATTCGGTGTTAGCCAATAAAGACTGTAATTCGGCCAGTGCCTTGCGTGGGACAAGCGTTTTGCGCTCTCCACTCACATTGGACAATGTCTCACCGGTCTTCTCAATGTGCGCAAGCCGATGTCCGTCGGTAGCAACCATGGTGAGCGATTCGCCTTTCAGGATCATCAAGGCGCCGTTCAGCGTGTAACGGGATTCCTCGTTCGAAATAGCAAAGATCGTTCTGGCGATGCAGTTTTTCAGCGATGCCGACGGGATGCTGGTCACGCTCGAGCGGGGGAATTCCGGCACATTTGGAAAGTTCGCGCGCGCCATTCCCACCATCTTTGTATTCGAACGGCCCGAGCGGATTTGGATCCAGTGGTTCTCCATCTGCTTGATCGAGATGTCGCCGTCTGGGAGCAGCTTGATGTAGTCGTAAAGTTTGCGTGCGGGGATTGTGCAGGATCCGGCTTTCTTCACTTTGGCTGCACACGATGTCCTGATGCTCTGATCGAGATCGGTCGCAGTGATAACGACCTTGTCTCCCTCAGCCTCAATCAGGAAATTGGAGAGGATCGGAATCGTGGTCTTTCGTTCGACAACTCCTTGAGTGGCTGTGAGTTCACGCAGCAGATCCTGACGGCTGATACTGATTTCCATAGACGATCCTTGGCTAGCTGCGCTCGATCCCGATTTTTCCTGCTCGACGCTCACACTTGCCATGTTGACCCCCGAAGTTCAGTCGCATTTGGCCCAATGTACATCACGGCAGGCCCAACTGAAGAGGTGAGAATACATTAGCCTTCATTCTAGTAACAAAATAGCCTCTGGAAAACACGGCTTTTTTTAGGGAAAGCAAATGCTCATTGATAACCCTCTCGTCGCGGCTGTTACTACTGCTGTTCTAAAGAATTCATATCTGTATATACCCAGTAGTAGCAGTCGTTCGCGCTTGAAAAGTGGAAAGCTAAGGCAAAACCGCTTCAGGCTTGGGTCTGCGTACCGTCCGAGTTTTAGAAAACCGCTCCTTTGAAATTGCAAAAGGCGGATTACACGCAGAAATCAGCGGATTCGGTTCCGGGTCCTCCTCGCCTTTCACATTCACTCCTGCAAACCGTGTGGAACAACGAGTCTCGAAGTGGAAAGGACGTCCGCAACCAGTCAGAGAGCGGCCGGGGAGATTACGTGTGTTCCACAAATGAATAGGCTTGATGCTTTGACGGCGTTTTTGCCAGCTGGTAGCTTCCCACGTTAGTGGAGAGCTCGAATGAATCGTCGCAATTTCCTCGGCGCTGCGCTGGGCGCGGCCGGAAGCGCCCTTCTCGGCCGTCGCGGTGGGACCGAAAACGCATCGCGGCAGATCCCGGGTGCGACCCCCGATTCGGAGATCGCCGCTGCTCATTTCCCTGCTGACTTCCTCTGGGGCACAGCCACTGCGGCTTACCAGGTTGAGGGCGCGTGGCAGGAGGACGGTAAAGGGCCATCCATTTGGGACACGTTCACCCACACGGCTGGCAAGGTGAAGGGTGGAACAACGGGCGACGTCGCTTGCAACCAGTACCATCTCTACGCTCAGGACATGGCGCTGGCCAGGAGGCTGAATCAGAAGAGCTACCGCTTTTCTATTTCCTGGCCGCGCATTCAGCCGTCGGGTACCGGTGCACCCAACATGAAGGGTGTCGACCACTACAGCCGCTTCGTCGACGCGATGCTTGAGAACGGCCTGCGGCCCTTCTGTACGATTTACCATTGGGATCTTCCCCAGGCGCTCGAAGACCGTGGAGGCTGGCCCAACCGTGATCTGGCCAGCTGGTATGCCGATTATGCGGGAATTCTCGCCAAATATCTGGGAGACAGGATCACGGTTTGGGCTCCCTTCAACATGCCGTGGTCGTTTACGTACATGGGTTACGGAGTGGGAGCCTTCCCGCCCTGCCGAGCTAATTTCAATGACTTCCTGAAGGCAGCGCACACGGTCGCTCTCGCGCAGAGTGAGGCGCTCCGTTCCATCAAGGCAGCTTCTTCGAAAGCCACGGTGGGAAGCGCCTACGGAATGTGCCCGGCTTATCCAAAGACGGACAGCGACGTCGACCGCGCTGCTGCCGCTCGCTACCATGCAATGAACAATGTGTTCTTTCTCGAAGCGGCCATGAAGGGCCATTATCCGAAGGCTTTTGTCGGAGAGCCGCCGTACAAACTGATGGGATTTAGGGCAGGCGATGAAAAGATCCTGCATGCGCCGCTCGACTGGGTTGGCTTCCACTACTACACACGGCGAATCGTTTCCGACGCGAGCCGCGTGCAGAATTTCGGAGGCGGGGGTTTCAGCGGTACTGAGATTGAGGCAGACCCGGCGACAGGACGCGATCCCTACACGCGCTTCCGGGCGGCGATGCCCACCGAAGGGCCTCTGACCGAATCGGGGCTGGAGATATGGCCGCGCGGCATCTACGATCTCGTAACTCAGATCTCGCGGGAATACAACCACCCGATCATCGAGATCACCGAGAGCGGATGCGGCTATCTCGACTCGCCCTACGAGAAGGACAATGGCCGCGTGCCGGATGCTCGGCGGATCCAGTTCTTCCGCGAGGAACTGGCCGAACTCGCGCGGGCAATCGCAGATGGCGCGACAGTAAGATCCTTCCACGCCTGGAGCCTGCTGGACAACTTCGAGTGGGCGAATGGCAACACGGAGCGCTATGGGCTGATCTACGTGGATTATCGCGATCAGAAGCGGACCATTAAAGATTCTGGACTCTGGTACGGGCGGGTAGCAGCGGAGAACCGGTTAGATGTTTAGACGGTTATGCTCCGCCGTTCCCACTGCTGTCGCCTTCTCCCGCTGAAGGGGAAGCGTGATTCAGCGTTACTCCGCCATTAGTCGTCTCCGCGTGTATGGTCGGGCCGCCGTTTCCGATGTCGGTGGTGAGCCGGTGTTTGATGTCGCCCTGGATGGTGAGGGGAAAGTTGACCTCGATCCCGCCGTTAACGGTGCCGGTCTCGAGGTGCGCCGAATAGCGGTCGGGAATATTCAGGGCAATGCCCCCGTTCGTCGTCTCTGCCTGTAGGCCTTTGCCGTTCCAGCGATCGCCGGAGAGGGAGATATCGAGCCCGCCGTTGACCGTGCTGCCGCGTACGTCACCGGCGAGGTCGCTCAGGTTGACGCCGCCGTTTGTGGTATCGAACCTCAGCTCGCCATTCAGATGCTCGAGTTCGATGCCGCCGTTCAGGGTCTTGAGCTCGGCTGACATTTGCCGCGGCGCATGGATCACGTAGCTGATACCGTACCCCTTGTGCCCGGGATGGAAATTAGGACCCTTGTCGTGAATGACACCGCCCGCGGTTTCGATCTGGATCTCGTGCAGAATGTCGGCCGCCTCCGCCGCGCTGCCCGCCCACGCCTGCACCTTGGCCTCGATGCGAACGTCCTGCCGGTCCTCTCCGATCACACGGATGCCGCCATTCATGCTGGAGACCTTCAGCTTCTCAGGCCGCGCAATGGTGATGGTGCGCACCTCGCAGGCGCGCTCCTGTTTGCCCCAGCCCCAGTTCGTCTGGTCCTTGTCTGTGCCCGAACAGTCACGTACCGTCCAGCCTTCCGAACTGGCAAGGTTCTTGCCCGCCTGCTGGTCGGCGTGTTTCGCATGAGCGCGGAAGCCGCTGACGAACCCGTGCCACCCTCCGGCGCCTTTCCAGGGCACCGAACCCACCCCCACAATCACGAAGAAAACAGCTGCGAAGATCGAAAACCTGCGCATGGGATTTCCCTGCGGTGTACCGAAAGGAGGCTGTGTCATGGGAGTTCCCTCGAAATTTCACTCACAGTAAGAGCACGCTGGAGGCCAAACCATTTAGCGTGCAAGAGACGTGTCTTCAGCGATTTCACAAATTTTTACAAAGGCAAAAGTGTCCGTTGAGATTGTGGCTTGTTCAGGAACGGACAGGTCTATCGCCTCTTCTCCCAGAACTCCTCGTGCCGATCGTCTCGGAAGCGAATGCCCTTTACCTCGCCGTCGGCATCTCTCTCGAACGTCAGCCGGGTTGGGCTTCCAGTGGGGTAGAAGAAGGTCGTCGCGCTCTCCGGCAGTAATTCGATCGTGTCGCCGACCCGGTTCCTGGTGAAGAGACGGTCTCCGATGCGGGAGATCGTGGCGACAACCGTCCCCTGGTCCTCGTATTCGCCGAGGTAGTCGTTGTAGATGCTGAAGTCAATCCTGGCCGGCACGGGGTGGAGCGGCACGAGGACTTCTTCTGCCGCGGGCGTCAGCTTTGCATCGGTGCTCAGCCGGTGCGCCAGCAGCCACTTCGGCAGCTCAGGATTGGCGTAGGCCTTGTCCCAGGCATTGTGGCGCCAGCCGGTGTACTCCCAGAAGCGAACATTGCCGCCCGCTGCCTTGAATGCGTCGAACATCATCGCGCCCTGCTTCGAACTGACTACATTGTCATCGGCTCCATGAAATATCCAGATGGGTGTCCGTCCGATGGCACGCGCGTACTCGCCGGGCAGCGTCGCACTCTCCTGCCATCGGTCAGGCTTGTAGGACCAGAAGATACCGCCGCTGATCGGCGCGATGGCGGCAAAGCGATGCGGATAATTGCGGGCCAGTTCGTAGACCCCGTAAGCGCCAAGCGAAAGCCCGGTGAGATAGGTGCGGTCGCGATCGCCGTGGAACTCCTTCGTGTCCTGGTCGAGCGCGGCGATGGCCATGTGCATCATTTCGGGGTCGGTCCAGTGGTGATGATTGAAAGGCACCTGCGGCATCACGACAACAAAAGGCCAGCGGTCCGGATGCAGCCGTATCGCCTGCGGCAGGCCTATCTGGGTTTCATCCATGCCTTCGGAGCCCCGCTCGCCCGAGCCATGCAGGAAGAGAATGATGGGCCAGAGCACGCGGTCGTTCCAGTTCTCGGGCAGATATACCTGATATTTGTACGTGACTCCGTTTATCGTGATTTGGCGGTTCAGGAAACCCGTATCCGGATGACGCGTAGTAGCGCTGGCGCGGGGAACCGCGGCGAGGAAGACAAGGGCAGCAATCAGCCAGTCGGTTCGCCGATATGAAATCACTGCACGACAGAATATCGCGAAACCCGGCCGGATTCAGATGCCCGCGATCCCGCAGCCGTGACTATAGCCATGAACAA
>JAFAMZ010000232.1 GCA_019232935.1 Silvibacterium sp. | reverse complement strand
CATCCCGTCCTCGGAGGCAATGCGTCCGCTGGCTTCGAGCTGAACGCAGGCATTGGCGTCTCCGGTATGAATGGCTAGCGAGAGGCGTCCGGAGAGGCGCTCGATGCGGTCGATGTTGAGGCCGTGATGGGCAACGATGGCGCTCACCTGCGAGAGCTGCCGCGCGCTAATCGCTCTACCAAGGATGGTGATGATGTAGCGGTCACGGCCTTGCGTGGCGATCCAGTGGTCGAGCGCCTCCTCGGAGATAGGCGTGAAGCGCGCCTGCAGCCCGAGGTCGCCACATCGCTCGATCAAGGCGCGTTTGAGGGGCGCAAAATCCCGTTCCGCGGATAGTTCGACGAGCAGGGCCAGTGCCAGAGTCTCGTGTACCACGGCCTGGCCGATGTCGAGCACACAGGCGTCATAGACGGCGAGGATGCCGGTGAGGGCGGTGGTCTGGCCGGGGTGGTCCTGTCCGGAGAAATGGATCAGAAATTTTTGGCTCATCGCTTTGTTAAGGGTAGCAAGGCTGAACGCAATTGCCCGAGATGGTTTTGGGCGTAAAATGTTCGCAGGACGATTGAGTGATGCTTCTGCCTCCATTCCTCAAACGCTTTCGTCATGGCCGTCCCGACCGTGGACGAAGCTTTTCCTTCTAGTTAATCTTTTTCCGGACAGTTCTGCTCGCTGGCTGCGCTGGTAAATCGCCGCGCCGCCATCCGGATCGTAGTCCGGGCGTGATTGTGCCTCGAACGGGGCCTCCACGACAGAAGGCCCACATGGAAGGAAGGAACAGCCATGAAGCAGTCCACAAATAGCTTTGGCAGCCAGTCAACATTGAAGTCCGGAAGCCGGACTTACGAGATCTATCGCCTGAACGCCCTGGAGAAAAAGGGCGTTTCACTCAGCCGCCTTCCCTGCAGCCTGCGCATTCTCCTTGAGAATCTTCTGCGCCACGAAGACGGCAAGTCCGTCACTGCCGATGACATTGAGTTTCTCGCCAAGTGGGATCCCAAGGCCGAGCCGTCGCGCGAGATCGCCTATATGCCGGCCCGCGTGCTTATGCAGGATTTCACCGGTGTGCCCGCCGTCGTCGATCTGGCCGCCATGCGCGACGCGATGAAGGCGCTTGGAGGCGACCCGGAGAAGATCAATCCGCTGCAGCCAGCCGAGCTGGTCATCGATCATTCCGTTCAGGTGGACGAGTATGGCACCGCGAACTCCTACTCACTGAACGCGATGCTCGAGTTCCAGCGCAACCGGGAGCGCTATGCGTTTCTCAAGTGGGGACAGTCGGCGTTTCGCAACTTCTCGGCGATTCCGCCGGGAATGGGCATCTGCCACCAGGTGAACCTGGAATATCTCGCCCGCGTGGTCTTCACCCTGGAGGCGAACGGCAAGAACATCGCGTATCCCGACACGCTGGTCGGCACCGACTCACACACGACGATGATCAATGGGCTCGGCGTGCTTGGATGGGGCGTGGGTGGTATCGAAGCTGAAGCGGCAATGCTGGGACAGCCCGTGTCGATGCTTGTCCCACAGGTGGTCGGATTCAAGCTGACGGGCAAGCTGCGCGAGGGCGCGACGGCGACAGACCTGGTCCTGACGGTGACGGAGGTGCTGCGCAAGCTCGGGGTTGTCGGTAAGTTTGTGGAATTCTACGGAGCCGGGGTCAGCGAGCTTGCGCTCGCCGACCGCGCCACGATTGCCAACATGGCTCCTGAATATGGAGCTACCTGCGGCATCTTTCCGGTGGACCCCGAGACGCTGCGGTATCTCAAGCTGACCGGACGCAGCGCGGAGCAGGTTGCGCTGGTCGAGGCCTACTACAAGGAGCAGGGCCTCTTCCACGCCGCTGACGCGCCGGAGGCCGAGTATTCGCAGACCATCGCGCTCGATCTGGCGACCGTCGAGCCCAGCGTTGCCGGGCCGAAGCGTCCGCAGGATCGCGTGCGTCTCAGCGAGGCGGGTTCGAACTTTGCGAAGCAACTGCCCAGCCTGCTTGGCCCGACCGGAAACAAGAAC
>JAFAMZ010000164.1 GCA_019232935.1 Silvibacterium sp. | reverse complement strand
GCTCCGATGAGACTGATCCAGAAGTGGAGCTTGCCCAGGGTTTCGTTCATGAGGCGCCCTGTAATCAGCGGATACCAGTAATAGGCTCCGGCAAACAGGGAGAAGACTCCTGCCATCGCCATGACCAGGTGAAAGTGCGCGACGACGAAGAAAGTATTGTGCAGATAAGAGTCGAGCGCGGGCTGGGCGAGCATGGGGCCGGTGAGGCCGCCTGCGATGAAGAAGGAGAGGAAGCCCAGCGCGAAGAGCATGGGCGTGGGGAAGCGCAGGCCGCCTTGTCCTCCAGACGCGAGCATCGATAGCCAGCCGAGCACTTCGACTGTCGAGGGAACGGCAATGGCCATGGTGGTGAGGGCGAAACCGGTTCCGGCGTAGGGGTTCATACCGCTGACGAACATGTGGTGTCCCCAGACGACCAGGCCCAGGAAGCCGATGACGACCAGCATCGCGGCCATCACCCGGTATCCGATCACGGGACGGTTACCGAAGTTGGCGAAGAGGGAAGTCGCGAGTCCCATGCCGGGGAGAACGGCAATGTAAACCTCGGGATGTCCGAAAAACCAGAAGAGATGAAGCCAAAGAAGCGGTGAGCCGTCTCCGTGAGACACGATGCGGCCGTTGACCAGATCGCCAGCCGGGACGAAGAAGCTGGACCCTAAGTGCCGGTCGGAAAAGAGCAGGACGACGGCGGCGAGTAGCACGGCAAAGACGAGCAGGGTCAGGATCGAAGTGACGAGCCACGCCCAGACCGTCATGGGCAGGCGCGACCAGGTCATTCCTGCGCGGCGTTCTCCGAGGATGGTAGCAAGCATGTTGACGGCGCCCAGCCATGACGCGATGCAGAAGACGCCGATCGCGGCGAGCCAAAGGTCCATCCCTGCGCCCTCCCCGGGACCGGAGGCGGGGACAGCGGACATCGGAGGGTAGGCTGTCCACCCGGAGATAGGCGCGCCGGCGGGAGCGAAAAAAGCGGCGAGGAGGACGACAAGGGCGAACGCGGTGAGCCAGAAGGCGGCAGCATTGAGACGCGGAAAGGCCATACTGCGCGCGCCAATCTGTTCAGGCAGGACGAGGCTGGCGAGTCCGAGCTGGGGTGCAACCGTGAGCACGAAGAACACCATCAGCGTACCGTGCATGGTGACAAGCGCCAGGTAGTCTTCGGGCTTGATCTGTCCGTAGAAGGGGAATGCGAGCCTGGGCCAGACCCGATGAATGCGCATGATCAGGGACAGCAGCGTTCCAATGGCCACGGCAGCCAGCGAGAGCAGCAGGTAGAGGACGCCGAGTCCGCGGTGATTCGTCGTGAAGAGCTTCATTGAGATTGAGGCTCCATTTGAGCGCTGGAGTGGGATGCGAGCCAGGTGTCGAACTCGGCGGGCGAAACGACTGACAGGACGGCCTGCATGCGGGCGTGGCCCAGGCCGCAGACGTGGCTGCAGAGGATGGGGTAGGTTCCGGGCGTGGTCGGCGTGAAATGGACATGGAGAACGAGGCCGGGGACAGCGTTTTCCTTGAGGCGCATCCCGGGAATGAAAAGACCGTGAATGACATCAATGGAACGCAGGCGCAGGTCGACTTCGCGTCCGGCCGGCAGGACCAGGACGCTGGAAACGATATCGTCGCGGCTGCTGAGGTCGCGAGGATTGAGACCTAGTGGATTTCCTTCGGCGGCATTGACCAGGTCGGGTCGCGTCGATCCGAAGGCTGCGTCCGCGCCGGGATATCGGAAGTACCACTCGAACTGCTCGCCGACAACTTCGACCTGCATGGCTTCGGGAGAGGGTCCAGCATAGCGGCTGCGCGCCCAGAGCCGCTGTGCGGTGACTGCCATCCACAGATACATGAGGCAGAGGAGGGCGAGGAGGCTATATCGGAGAGTGGTTGTAGTTCTCGGCGCGCCGCGACGCCAGACGACAGCCAGAATGAGCCACAAGTGCGCCCCGAGGAAGCAGACGCAGATGGCCAGCAGATTCCAGCGCATGAGCTCGTCGAGCGCGAGGCCGTGAACAGAGCCGTTCGG
Source organism: Silvibacterium sp. (assembly GCA_019232935.1). GTDB lineage: Bacteria > Acidobacteriota > Terriglobia > Terriglobales > Acidobacteriaceae > Silvibacterium. Next base: position 14,719 of record JAFAMZ010000164.1, on the reverse strand, counting down.
GGGCATCCAGAAGGGTGAGCCGGCCGCGCAGATGGTTTCAGGCAGCATCTCGTATATCAGGATCGGCGGGAGATGTTCTCGCGCACCAGGTCGACGAAGCGGCGGTGCACACGCCGGTCGGCGGAGAGCTCGGGATGGAAGGTGGCGGCGAGGATGTGTCCCTCCTCGACGAGGACAGGGAAGCCATCGCGCTCGGCAAGCACAGCGACGCCGGGGCCGGTTTTCACGATGCGGGGAGCACGGATATAAACGAGCTCCAGAGGCCCGCCGGGGAGCTTGGTTGCGGACATTTCAATAGAGCTGTCGATCTGGCGTCCGTATGCATTGCGTTCCACAGTCGCGTCGAGGACTGCAAGGCTTGGTTGCGGTGGGTTGAGAACTTCTTTCGCAAGCAGGATGCAGCCGGCACACGTCCCAAAGGTAGGTTTCTTTGTGACGAAGGACTGGAGCGCTCCTAGAAAGCCATCGCGCTCCAGGAACTTGAGGAATGTAGTCGATTCGCCTCCGGGAATGATGAGGCCGTCGATGTTGTCCAACTGTTCGGGCTTGCGGACTAAGGCCGGGTCGGCGCCTGCTTCACGCAGAGCGGCAGCATGGGCGTCGAAGTCGCCCTGGATGGCGAGCACGCCTATGCGGGGACGGTTCTGTTCGTTGGTCCTCATTTGAGAGTTCAATGGTCAGCTTTCCAATTTGTATAGCTCGTGGATAAGCTGCCGAAACGACGCAGAGATGTGAAAGTTTGTTTTCTCAAGCTCCGCAAATGAAGCGGCAAAGTTGAGAAGACCCGATCGCGCTCCACGTTCCAGAATACCGACAGTGCCGAGTACACCCAAGCCTAAGGATTCCGCAGTAACGCGCGCTTCAGCATCATCTAAGAGCAGAATGGAAGCGCCCGTTTCGAGAGCCAGGGCCATAGCCTGAGATTCTCCTTCGTCGAGATGATCGAGATCGACTCTTTAGCGGAAATTGCGACGGGCGGATTTCCAGCCACGGGGGCGGCTCTGACATCCACTTTTTCACCGACTCGGGAGTTCTTGAGTGGGAAAGTTCACGAGCGACAGCCTCAGGCACCAATACTCGTTCGTACATATCTCCGAGAACTTTTATCTGCTGGATGAGAACGAGATAACGAAGCCGTCCCGAATCAGCGACAACAATCATCCAGGTTGCGGCCCGGAATCGCGGTCGCGAAGCTTTTCCAGCGTGAGCAGGTCGTGTTCGTAGTCCTCGATGCTGTAAGCGCCGCGATCGATTTGCCAACTCTTAAGGAAGCCGTCCAACTCATATCCGGTCTCGAACCCGAGTATGCTGCGAACCTGCTTCTTGTTGAGCGGACCGCTGCGGTATCCCTCGGCTACGAGGGCTTCCAGAGCTTCTCTGCCGGGGTCTTCATGTTCGGCGAGGTCGTCGGGTAATTGGACCGTAATCTGCATGTGGCACTTACCAGCCCCTGGTCTGGAGCAATTCCTTCTCCTCGATCGCGGCGACTGCAAGCCCCTTCATCGATCCGGTGACCTGCTCGCTGGCGTCGGCGAGGATCTTAGGGTCGTCATAGTGCGTGGTCGCAATAACAATGGCACGAGCCCGGGACTCGGCCTCTTCGCGCTCGAGCGGACTATTCGGCTCGCCTTTCTCATTCATTGAGACATCAAGCGGCGTCGCACGCTCCTTCATAAAGATTCCCGAGCCCACAAAGACTGACTCTGCCCCAAGCTGCATCATCAGCGCTGCGTCAGCTGGTGTAGCAATGCCTCCAGCGGAGAAATTGGGGACGGGCAGCTTGCCACTCTGTGCAACCATGCGGACGAGCTCGTAAGGGGCGCGGTGCTCCTTGGCCGCCGCGTAAAGCTCCTGCTCGCTCAATACCGTAAGCGCCTTCATCTCCTTCACAATCTGTCGCATGTGCTTGACCGCATGGATAACGTCTCCGGTTCCGGCCTCGCCTTTGGTGCGGATCATGGCTGCGCCTTCGGCGATGCGCCGCAGAGCTTCGCCGAGGTCGCGAGCCCCGCAAACAAAGGGCGTCTTGAAGGCGTGCTTATCGATGTGGTGCTCCTCGTCTGCCGGCGTGAGTACTTCGCTTTCGTCGATGAAATCCACGCCCAACTCCTGGAGAATCTGCGCCTCGGCGAAATGGCCAATCCGGGCCTTGGCCATAACGGGGATCGAGACTGAAGAGATGATCTGCTTGATCAGGCTTGGCTTGGCCATGCGGGCCACGCCGCCCTCGGCGCGGATCATGGCGGGCACGCGCTCGAGGGCCATAACGGCAACCGCTCCGGCGGCTTCCGCGATCCTGGCCTGTTCGACGCTCATCACGTCCATGATGACCCCGCCCTTGAGCATTTCGGCGAGGCCGACCTTAAGGCGAAGGCCGGTGCGGCCATCCGAATAGCCGTTGTTTATCACTTGATTGGCCATAAGTTGTCCTCCCTTTCAGCGGGCCCGGACCGGTCTCGAAGAAGGCTGGTGGAGCTCCGTGCGCGAGCAGGTTTGAAAGATAATCTTAACAGTTTCGCAGGCCGCACCCGCGGAGTTCACTCCGTAGCCGTGCGCCACTTCGGTGTTGTGATGGGCTGGCAACTCAGGTACACTCGGCGCGAACGCGCGATAGAGCCAAGGCGCGATCAACCAAGCAACCTAATGCCAGATCCCCCAGGCCAGGTGCCATCCCATCTTCGCAGCCCTCATGGCTCAGCATCGATCTATCTCGATGCGCTCCGCGGCATCGCCGCGGTGGGCGTCTGTCTGAGCCATCTTCGTGACTTCTTTTTCGTGGATTATGCGCAATCGCCGCACCATAATCCCCTGATGGCAGCGGCTTATCTGAGTACCGGACTCGGCCACCAATGGGTGGTCGTGTTTTTCGTACTCAGTGGCTACCTGGTCGGCGGGAGCGTGCTTCGCTCGCTGGCGCTCGACCGTTGGTCCTGGCGCGGATATCTTCTAAACCGCATGACGCGCCTCTGGACCGTCCTGGTCCCCGCGTTGATACTTGGCGGCACGCTCGATTTTGTGGGAATCCACCTGTTCGGCAGCAACGGAATCTACGGCGGCCAGACGGGAGCGCACGAACTCAGTATTCAGGTAAGCAGCCGGCTGACGGCTACGATTCTGGCTGGGAATTACGCGTTTTTGCAGGGGATCTACGTTCCGACATTTGGATCGAATGGTCCGCTTTGGAGTCTCGCCAATGAGTTCTGGTACTACGTAGCCTTTCCTTTTCTGGCTTGCGCCTTGTGGAATCGTCCTTCACCAGGCCGGCGGCTGTTGAATGCGGTGTTGCTTATCGCGGTTGTTGCCTTTATGCGGCCCCCGGTCGCGCTCATGGGTCTGATCTGGCTTATGGGTGTCGCTATTCACTACGCACCGCAGGTGCCGGCGAATAACATCCTGCTCCGGCGTGGACTCATGATCGCAGCGGCGATGGCTTTGGGGATGGCAATGGCCTGGTGCAAGGTCAAGCCGAACCCTGCAGCCGATTATGTGCTTGGTTTGGTGGTCAGCGGGTTGATTGTGGTAGTTCTGAGTTGCGCGCGCACTCCGATGCCCAGAGCCTTTAACTGGACATCTCATGCGATCTCAAGATCTTCGTACACGTTGTACCTGGTCCATGTGCCGGCGCTCGTGTTTCTGGCGGCTTGGATTGGATCGGCGCGCTGGATACCCTCTCTGCAGCACCTTTTGCGGGGAGTGGGAATTTTTGCTCTCGTGATGGTTTACGCGCAAATCGTATGGTTCTTCTTTGAGAAACGCACGGATTCCATCCGGGCCAGGATCAAGCCTCTGATCCTCAGAGATAACCTTGCAGGGGCAAGAACCCTTACTCGCGCTTGAGCAGTTTAAGAATCATCTGCGGATCGACAGCGATGAACACAGCGCTGCCCCGCGCGAGTATGGTGCCGCGGATGTCCCGAAGCTCAGATTTGCAGTAGTGTTTGCGGCCCTCTGCCTTTGCACGGTGGCCAGTGAGTTCAAGAGGAGTGGAGAGCGGAACAGGTTTCAGGTACTCGACCTCCATCTGGCGTGTCATGGCGACCACACCGAACTGGCGGTTTGCCTTGCTCATGGCTTCGTCAAGCAGCGTGGCTATGATTCCGCCGTGGACGTGTCCCGGGGGGCCTTCGAAACGGCGCGGGATACGGACCCGGCACACAATGCGATGCTCGCTGTCTACGAAGAACTTGAGACGCAGCCCGGTGCGATTTTGCTGACCGCACCCAAAGCAGCGATTCAGCGCCCCATGCGAAAGAGGTGTGAGGGCGGTTTCGGTCATGCTCCCGTGAAATCCCCGTTCAAAGCCGTCAGAAATGCTTCGCGATCGACATTCCCGCCGGTGAGTACGGCCCCTGTCTGCTTGCCCGCGATGCGGTCCCGCTCCTTCAGAACGGCCGCGACCGAGGCAGCTGCCGCGCCTTCCGCGATGTTATGCGTGTCCTCATAAACGGCTCGCATCGCCAGGCGGATCTCATCTTCACTGACTTCAACGAACCGGTCCGCGTGCTTCAGAATGACTTCAAGCGCTTCCTCAACGGGAAGCCGGCAAGCCAGCCCATCGGCGACTTTCGTGCCCGCTTCATGGGGGATCACTTTTGCGGCCGCAAACGATAGGGCATACGAAGGAGACGCTGCCGCGACCACGCCGACAATTCTGGTCTTGAGTCCCAGCGCGTTGCGCGCTGCGATGACTCCACATATCGATGAGCCGAGGCCGACGGGAACGTAGACACTATCGAGTTCCGGTGCTGATTGGAACATCTCCAGCGCGTAAGTTCCCGTTCCGACCACAAGAGGGCGCGCGAAGGAAGCTACTTTGTGGATTCCGCGCTCTGCGGCGAGCTCCGTGGCATATTCGTTGGCTGCCTGAAAGTCGTCTCCATGCTCGACCAGTTCTGCGCCCAACGCCCGCATGGCGCGGTTCTTCTCCCGGCTGTTTCCATAGGGAACGACGATCGTCGCACTCCACCCGCGGCGCGTAGCTGCCAGTGCGACGCCCTGCCCGTGATTCCCTCGCGTTGCCGCAACCACGCCAGTAGTATTTGGCTGCTGGCAGGCGAGCCAGTCCATGTAGACCATCGCACCTCGCAACTTGAATGCGCCCACAGGCGAGTGGTTCTCGTGCTTGATCCAAACCTCGGCGCCGCAACGCGCGTTCAGCAGTGGCCAGGTGTAGGTAGGGGTGGGTGGCATCACGCTGCGCACCAGCTCGGTGGCGCGGCCGATCTCGTCCAGGCCGGGTAGTTCCATGAAGACACTATACTGTGCTGCGATTGCGGCCATCATGGCATCCATGCAGCGGTATACTGGGCTTGAATATGGCGACATTTGCGATAGCGGACGTGGCGCCGGAGGACCGTAGCGAATCCAACCGCGCCCGCACGTTTTACATCGAGACCTTCGGCTGTCAGATGAATGTTCACGACTCGGAGAAGGTCATCGGGACCCTGGAGCACCAGGGCTACACGCGCGTCGAAACTGAAGAGGCTGCCGACCTGATCCTTTACAACACGTGCTCGATCCGCGACAAGGCCGAGCAGAAGGTTTTCAACCGGCTGAACGACTACAAGTCGCTGCACAAGCAGGGCAAACGCTTTGCGGTCCTCGGATGCGTTGCGCAACAGGAAGGTGAGCGCATTTTCGAGCGGGCCCCGTTCGTTTCCATCGTATCCGGCTCGGCTTCGTACAATCGCCTGCCCGAAATGCTGGCGCAACTTCAGCAGGGGACGAAGCGCATCACCGGCCTCGACGACCGCCAGACCGAAGAAACTTTCGAGACTGAGTTCACCGCAAGATCGAATCCCCACCGCGGATACATCACCATCATCGAAGGCTGCGACAAGTTCTGCGCCTACTGCGTGGTTCCGTACACGCGAGGGAAGGAGCGCAGCCGAAGCTCGACATCTGTATTGGCCGAGGCCCGGCGGATGGCGGACTCGGGGTATACCGAAATTCAACTCCTCGGGCAGAACGTGAATTCCTACCACGACCTGGAAGGGAAGAAGAGCTTCGCGGAGTTGCTGGCGGCAGTCGGCGAAATTCCCGGAATTCGGCGGGTCAGGTTCACGACCTCGCACCCGCGCGACTTTACCCGGGACATAGTCCAGGCAATCGATGCCGTTCCATCGCTTTGCGATCATGTCCACCTGCCTGTACAAAGCGGGTCATCCCATGTCCTGAAGCTGATGCAGCGCGAATACACCCGCGAGCAGTATATGGAGCGGGTGGCATGGATCAAGGGCGCCAGGCGCACTATCAGCATGACGACCGATATCATCGTAGGTTTTCCCGGGGAAACGGCGACCGACTTCGAACAAACGATCGATCTGCTGGCCGAAGTTGAATACGACGGGGTCTTCGGTTTCAAGTACTCGCCCAGACCCAACACTCCGGCGCTCACTATGCCGGATTCGATTCCCGATAAAGAGAAATCTCTGCGGCTTCAAGTGCTGCTTGACCGCCAGCGCGAGACTCAAAGACGGAATTATGCCCGTCACATCGGCGATGTCCTGGAAGTAATGGTAGAGGGGTATAACACGTCTCGCCGCCAGATCGTCGGTCGTACTTCACAAAACAAAACCGTGAATTTTACGACTGAGCAGCCTATACTCCCTGCGCAGGGCTCTTATCTCTCAGTACGAATTACGCAGAGCTTTCCTAACAGTTTGGTGGGAGAGGCGGTCTAACCGTTCGATAGCAGGGGGTTGCCGATGGAAGTCGAGATGAAAATTCGAGGTCTGATGGTCGATCCATCGACGAATATGCCAATCGTGCTCCTCAAGGATCCGCAAAGTGAAGCGCTGCTGCCGATCTGGGTCGGAATTTACGAGGCCCAGGCCATCGCCCTTGAGGTGGAGAAGGCCCAGACACCACGCCCGCTAACCCACGATCTCCTCAAAAACCTCGTGTATGGCTTGAATGCACAGGTGCAACGCGTTGTAGTAACAGAACTTAAGGACGACACGTTTTACGCCGTCATCTGGATGGAACAGAATGGCGAAGTTGTAGCCCTGGATTCGCGTCCCTCGGATGCCTTGGCGCTGGCCCTGCGTGCAGATTGCCCCATCTATGTCGACGAGGATGTGCTGCGAGCGGCCAAGGTGCTGCCCAATCCCGCCGAGCAGGCCTCTTCACAGGATGTCCGCCGATGGCTCGAGAGCCTCAACGATGAGGATCTCGGCCGCTACAAGATGTAGGGTATTCTCCGCGGCGAGGTCCCTAAAACGCTTCCGCCGCAACGACGCAGTATCCCTACGCTTGCGCGTACAACACATCCCACAACCGACCGCCCTTAGCAAACCTTTGGCAGACAAATCGGCCGACTTGTGTGAAACCTTGTTTTGAAAGAAACGCATCGAGATCCGCCAGCAGACAGCAACCAAGGCGGACTTCGAAGTTAGCCGCCTCGCATTGGATATATTTGAAGCGAGACAGAATGTCCTTTGCGCCTTCGAGGACAAGAAGTTCCGACCCTTCCGTATCAAGCACCAGGATATCGTATGAGGTCGGATCTATGCCGTTCGTCCGCATAAACGTGGCCAGCGAGACCGCCTCCAGCTCGATCGAGCGAGGAAAATTAACGTTGTTCCAGTACTCGAGCTCCTTTGCGGGCTCTAGGATTGATGAAGATGAGCCTTCGTTATCCGAGATATGAAACTGATATTTTTTCCCGTCCTGAGCGGCGATCAGACAATTGTAGGCAGTTTGATCGGGAAAGTCGGCCAGATTTGATTGGAGCTCTCTGAAGATATCGGGGATCGGCTCGACCCAGACTACTTTCAGACCGTAACTCGCGTACAGCGACCTTTCTTGTCCTTTGTTTGCACCGACATGGATTACGCCTCGGCCAGCTTTCAGGAACCGATCCGGGAGCAAACCATGACTACGCACGTTCCAATAGGTTCTTTCGGCGAATCTGATGGGCGATCTGTACCTCAATATTCCCTCGCGGCCAGTTCCATAGGATAAAGAAATAGAAATAGATGCTAACACGAAGGTAATTGGCGGAAGTTAATCAATAAAGTTCTGTATGGCCGAAAATGAATGAGGTTTTACCGCAGACGATGTGCGGCCAGTGGCTAACCTTGAACTGACCGCCCCGACTGCGCAGAGGTAGCACGTCGTCAGAAGTGGCGGAGAGCGGTGGCGAGCAGGTGACTGTCAGAGGCAGTCTATAGTCGATCGAATCACCTTCTCTCGGATGGTATAAATAGAGGAGGAATCCAACTTGGTCGCGCGCTGAAGGCTGCTCCGATCATCTGCTTGAATCATTCACCACAACTTACGGAGTGCCCTTGAAGCATGAGCCGTAGCGCAAGAGCAGCCAAAGGGTTTGCCGCCTCGGTCGTTCAGTACTGCACTCAGATCCTCGTACAGATTCTGTTGGCGCCGATTGTCCTGAAACTGGCGGGACGGGAGACGCTGGGGGCGTATGCGGCGATCATGCAGACGCTCTCTTTTTTACAGCTTGTGGACATTGCAGGATCCTGGTCGCTGGAACGCTTTCTAGCCCAGGCGAATGGGTATGAAGATGGCGGCCAGCGCTTCCGCGACGTGTTCACCACGGCACGCACGATGCTGCTGGGAACTTACAGCGCGTTCGGGCTGCTGGTGATTATTTTCAGCTTCTTTGTCGGGCGGCTGTTCCATCTAAGCCCTGCAATTGAGCAGCAGGCGCGACACGCGCTCTATGTCATCGCTGCCTGGGCGGTGGTTCGCACACCCCTTGCCGCCTATCAGGCGGCTTCCATTGCGATGCAGGATATCGCCGCGGCCAATCTGATCGGCGCGCTTGGGGGCGTGCTTCGCACAGCGGCCTCGCTCGGTTTCGTCCTCATGGGGAGCGGACTGTTCGGTCTGATGCTTGCCGGCACGGTCGCCGAAGGGGTCGGGCTGGCCCTCTTCCGCACGCGATTCAGGAGGGTAAATCCCACGCTGATGCCATCCTGGGGTGTTCCGGACAGGGCGCTCTTGCGCGAGATGGTGGGCTTCGGCGGCCACACCGCATTCCTGAACCTCGGGAACGTACTGTTCTTCAGCTCAGGCAACATGATTGCCGGACTGACCAGTGGAGCGGCCGCAGCGAGCAGTTTCTACACCACGCAGATGCCCACGACCACCGTCAGCAACATGATCTACCGCATGACGGAGGCGACCACTCCGGCGGTGAACGAGCTGTACGGGCGCAAGGAATACGATAAGGTGCGCTATGCGCTGCTCCGGCTGAGCAGGCTGCTGCTGCTGTTCAATCTGCCGCTCGCGGTCGGGGTGCTGATTTTCAACCGCGATCTGGTGGTGACCTGGGTGGGCGCCGGGCAATATGCCGGGACACTGCTGACCGTTTCGCTCGCGAGCTTTTGCGTAGTAAGCGCCATACAGAAGCTGGTGATTGCCTTCGCGTTCATCTTCGGCTGGATGCGGCTCCTCTCCTCGACAGCCCTTCTGCAGGGAATCACAAATTTCGGGCTGGCTTTTTACCTGGGCAGGAAGATCGGCCTGGGTGGAATCACTTTGGCGCTTGTAGTAGTCCTTATTCCGCAGCTGGTAATCCTCATCCGGAAGATCAGTTCCTATCTGGAGGTTAATCTCACGTTGAATCTACTCCAGACTGTGGCCAGATCGATTGTTCCGCTTGCGATGGCTGCTGGAGCAGGACTGCTGGTGCATGCGCACGTTGTGATAGCGCGTAAGCATTTCTTTGGCCTGGCGGCCGAGCTGGGATCGTTTGCTGCGGTTTACGCGGTCCTTGCCTGGTTTTTCTTGTTGAATGAGGAAGACCAGAACGACGCCCGGCGCTTAATACACGGCATCTTGTCCAGCATTCGAAAACTAAGTGCGCGAGTTTCCGAAACGGCTACAGCAGATAGTTCCGCAACTTGACCGGGAAGGGAATTCGCGCCTGTCCACTGCTGCTCCGGAGAATGCTAAAATCTGGTTAGCTTTCGCTAGCCAATCCATTGTTAATCCCACCCTGGTCTGCCCCGTATCTGATTCTGGAGGAAGATCTTGACAGACTCGAATCCCGATCGCATGCCTGACGCCTCTGATCTTCCGCTGGTTTCGGTACTGTTCGTCACCTATAAACGCTTCGACCTCCTCGAACGGGCCGTGCACAGTTTTCGCCGTAATACTTCTTATCCGAAGCTTGAGGTAGTGATTGCCGATGACGGCAGCGGGCCCGAGATTCAGGACCAAATCCGGAAACTGCCTGCGGATGTCTTCGCGCTCTCGCCGGTCAATCAGGGACTGGGCCCGAACAATAACAACGGTTTGAAACACTGCACGGGCAAATACATCCTGATGATTCAAGACGACTGGGGTTGTTTCGGCCCTCCGGATTATCTGCTGAATGCCGTCAGAGTGATGGAGGCGAATCCCACCGTGGGGACCATCAACTTTTGCGGCGCTCCTCATCCCGCGGATCTCAACCAGAGGCTTGCGGGTAGCGAAAATCCACCCTGCTATCTGACGCCGAAGCCGTACGACAATCCACAGAAGGAAGAGTTTCTGTACAGCGACCAGCCGCACCTTATCTCGCGTGAAGCGCAGGATTTCATCGGGCCATACATTTACCACAGGCACATCGAAAACAGTGAGAACGACTACTGCGCGCGCTGGAAAGCGCAAACCAGGTATTCGGCCGCCATGTTTCCCGACTATTACCGCAAGGTTTTTCTCGAATTCGATACAAGCCGCAGCTTCCGGAACAGCCGCGCCCGCTATAGGGTCGGCGTCTACCTGCAGCCTCTCAAGCCTTTGCTGCCAAAAGCGGTCATCAAGGTAGGAAAGGCGGTGGTACTCAAGAGCATTTATGGGCTGGAGAAGCTTCGAATCGTCCGCTGACCTTAATTTGCGGCCAATTCCTTCAGAAATGCTGCGTATTGCCGGCCGTAATCGTCCCACCCACCAAGACTTCTTACCCGTTTGAGAGCAGCCTCGCTCATCGACTGCCGCAGTTCGGGGTTATCCGCGAGCTGCTGCAGTCCCTCCGCAATGGCGTCCGCGGAGCGAATAGGCACGATAAAACCCTCCACCCCGTGCGAGTAGAGATCGGGGCCGCCCGTATGGTCCGAGCTGATTACCGGGCAGCCGCACGCCATCGCTTGGCCCATGACCATACCCCAGCCATCCTCTATCGATGGCAATACCATCACGTGACTGGTGGACATGAATTTACGCACATCGCTTTGGGACTGGACTCCGAGAAGCTCCACGTTCCCCATATCGAGGCGGGCAAGAATCGGTCGGATTTCGTCAGGGATAGAACCGACAAGCCTCAGTCTTTTATTGGGATAACGGAGTTTCTGAAACCCTTGAATTAAGTACGGAACGCCCTTTCTCAGGGTGACTGACCCGACGAAGAGGACGTCGAAAGTGCCCGCAGGCGGCTCACCCTCACGCTTGAAAAACTCAAGCCGTACTCCAAGCGGGATACGCCGCAGCCGTTCCCGAGGGAATCCTTTCTCGAGAAAAGAGCGCCACGCGAACTCCGAGGGGACTGTGACCGCGTCGGCCTGGGCATATTCCGCCTCCTCGCGTTCTATGACGAGAGGATCTACACCCTCCTCGCGAATGCCCCAGCGGCGCATTTCCTCGCGCACCACTTCGTCCTGGTAGCGGATATGCGATGACCCTCGGTCACATACGTAGCGTGCGCCGAGTTGCTGTGCCCGGGGTCCACTTACCAGGCCTGAACTTGAAAGAGCTACGTACGCATCACACGGGACCAGATTCCGGGCGACCCACCGATCAAAAGTCCGGAAGGTGGCAAGCGTAAGTCTGCGATTGAGCGCATCAGGAATCGAGCGATAACGGTCTGCAACGATCTGCGGTGTGTGGACCCACGGAAATGTACGGACCCGCGACTTCGGCAGGCCTTCGCGCTTCAGACGGCGCCAGGGATAGGTAGAAAAGATCTGGCCGCTATGGCCTTGGGCATCTAACTGTCGCGCCAGCTCAAAATGATGAAAAACTCCATTGGCGGCCTGGAGGATGTGCATGGGGAAGAGTCAGCAGGTTCTGGGGCCAGTGTAACCGAGTCTTTGTCAGTTAACGAGAGGTCTCCCATCGCGAGTTAACAGAATATCTGTTATCAGACGTAACTCGTCTGGATGAATCCCGGGTAAGGGGCTCGCATCGGACTATCTCCTTGCTTATCCATTAGTTGTAGACGAAACACAACGTCTGGCACGAAGGCAGCAAGAGCGTAATTGCCCTGAGTGAGTGCTGGGATTTTGGACGCACCGGGCAGGCACCCCGTCCAGGCATTTTCCGCCTGGACGAGGGATGTCTCGTTGCTGCCGGTTCGTTGCTTTATTAGTCCGCGTGCTTTGGACCCTTGCTGTCGAGCAGTTCGGAAAATGACGTACCCGCTGGAGTCGCTGTGACGGTGCCTGTGCGCACGATTTCACTCGCGCTGACCGTTTTTCCGTAGAGGCGCTGATTAGCGTCGGAGTCCGGATTCAGGGTCGCTCCGTCCAGAGACACCCCAGCGAAAAGACCCGATTTCCTGGAGTAGGTCAAAATGTCAGTGCCACCGATAGCATTGCCTGCGGAGGCACCCGGTCCAGCAGCTGCGCTCACATCGCTGCCAACCTTCACCTTCCCGTTCAGCACCTTGGCCACGGCGTTCTTACTCATTATGAGCAGGACGTAATCGGTCGCCGTGCCGCCTATCTGCAATCCGGCGCTGGCTCCTCCAATGCCGTACATGGCTGGCGGCGACCATTTATGGTTGAAGTTCGGACCCGTACGGCAAGTCATCGGACCGCGACCACCGGTTCCCCCGATGCCGACCGCGAACTTCTTCACGCTGGGCAGAACTATGATGCAGTCAGCCTTCGCGAGCACGCCGGCCGGAATGTCTTTGCTGCTAACCATTGCTTCTAACACGGTCGAGGCGTTCCTGATGGTCTCTTCGTCCTTGGTGTCGGCGCCCAACACAGGCAGGGTCAAACCGATCAGGAGCGCGGATGTGAGCAAACTACGCACAGCTGTCTTCTTAGGTGACATCGTGATAGCACCGCCTTTCGTGCGCGAAGGATAGCAGATTGTCGTGGATTTGGCTTGCCTATCCGAGCCGAAGGCACGCCCAAAAACAGGAACGCCGCCCGTAGGCGGCGAATTCCTTGTCCGGAACCCTGATGCGTATCAGAGGGTGGATTCGATTTCGAAGCCCCACGCTTCCAGAAGTGCCTCAGGGATGTATTTCGAATTGCGGTTCCGTCGAGCCCATTCGCGGAGCCGAGTGGACCGCACGTACTGATCAGGAGTGAGCTTGAACTCCTTAACCACCTGCTCGAATGAGGTTACAGTGGGAACGACTGGGCCGATCGGCTCAGGCTTGCCCCAATTTGGATTGCCACGACGCTTTGCCATTGTTCTTTGTCCTCTAGCAATAAGGTGACGTACAGGAAACCAGAGAATCATCCGGCCCCCGGATAGCCGGGGCCAGTGAGGTCACAAACTCTTCTATTATAGGGATTTGGGCTCCGCAAATCAATAGAAATTTCTTAGGTGGAATTCACCGCGCCTGGGCACACGTCAAACCCTGCGACATTAAGCCCGCAAGCGCAACCCATGGAAAATTTAGTAATTTACAAGCGAAATCTCAAGCGGTGCCTGATCAAATCCGCAGCCATTGCGCCAAAGCAAATCAGAGGTTTGGAGATCTCAACTGAACGGCAGAGAGATCGCTGGTTGCTCGGCCAGCAGCTTCTCGCGGCACTTGTGCCTGGATTCAAGCGTTCGCCTTTCGATAGCTTGGGAGGCCAAACCTAGAGTTCTGAAGCAGTATTGGCAGACCACGTCGCTCTTTAAAGCCACACGGGCTGGGGGCACCTGACGCGGTATGGCGTGTGTAGTAGTGATTGCCGGAAGCATTGAAAGTACTCCTTTCCGGGGCTGGAAGCAGGAACAAAAAGCAGCATTTAGCCGCTCAATGCGTGCGTCAAGGCAATCTGCGCTCGAGTGGGGGACCAAAGAGCGCTGAGTAACGTCGAAAACACCTCGAGAATGACTAAAGTGTGCACCGATGTAGTAATATTGTCAAATTTTTTCAGATTATTTTTTAGACTCTCTTAATCTTCGCCGATATAGGGCTTGTGAACGACGACACGCTGACCAGGATGCTTCCCTCCCCTGCTCTCCCCAGGATTCTGATTATGTCTACCGATGAGCAAGCCACTCTGCTTCTCAAGAAGACGGTCGGCGAGTGGCAGTATCCCGTACACGCGGTGTCAGAAACCTCCGCCGCACTCAAAGCGCTGACAGTTCAGACACCACCCGCCATTGCATTGGTGGATGCCCACTTTGCATCGGCCAGCGGCGCTCAATTCGCTGCGGAGGCGAGACGGCGTGCGACGAAATCCGGTGCAAAGAATTCGACGTGGTTGATGCTCATGTGCGACAAGGTCGACCAAAACGTGGTTCTCAGCGCGATGGAAGCTGGCGTAGATGATCTGCTGCTCAAGCCCGTCGACATTCAGGACCTCAGGGTAAGGCTCAGAGTGGCCGAGCGTGTCCAGATGCTCACAGCGCAATTGGATGAACAGACACGCGCGGTTCGGTTCCATGCTTCGCACGATAACCTCACCGGATTGTGGAACCGGGAGTCGTTACTGAATCTCCTCTTCCCTGAAACTGACCGCGTACAGCGCATGCGGACTCCATTGACCTTGCTCCTGCTCGACCTCGATCGCTTCTCGGAAATTAATTCGGAATT
>JAFAMZ010000116.1 GCA_019232935.1 Silvibacterium sp. | reverse complement strand
TCTCTCGCTGCACGTGGGCCTCGAGGCCGATGTCGCGCTCGATCGCGTCGGGCCGCTCCGAACGCCAGGACTGGACTGCCTTCTCCCGCGCGTGGCGGAAATATTTCTCGACTGTGTGGTTCATCAGGAGCGACTCATGCGCCGCTTCACCTTCCGTCTCGATACGGAACCAGGTCTTACCCTTCGGCGCGTCGCAAATGTACTGCATTTCGCCCGTCCTGCAATTGCCACAATTCTAGGGCGGCGGGCCTACAAAGCCAATATGAGATTTCGCTCCCGTGTATAGCGCTGCACGATCGTATAATCGCAATCGTCCGCGACACCGCACGACTATTGCCTGAGAGGCGATGGTAGAGATCCGATCTGATGAAGCTTCCTAAAGCGGTGCGGTACGCCCAGCCTAGTAAATTTGTTCATTGACGCGGCCAACGACATCGGCCGGGAAGGGGGCGCCGTCTCCCGGATACAACGCGCAGCATGATCCCGATGCTCGGCAGCATGTCGCCGCGGTGCTCGGCGACCAGCATCAGCGCCTGGATCGCCGCCCGCCATGCGAAGCTGTCATGCTCACGCTTCGGCAAGCCTGCGATGTAGTTGCCGGCATCGCGCAAGGTGCGCAGCTCGCCGCCGCCGGGCAGGGGGATGGGATCATCGAAGGTGCGGCACCAGCTTGTTTCCGCTACCAGTGACGCCAGCCTTTGTCGTCGAACTCAACCCGGAAGCCCTCGGGCAGTTCGGGCGCGGCGCCGTCATGCGGGACGTTGCAGACCGGACATGGTTTCCCGGGCGCGCCGCAACAGCACGACCGTGGGCTGTCCTCCCATGGCCGATTAGGATGGGCCTCGCAAACCCAGCGAGTGTCAGCGCAGTGCGCGCAGAAGCTCATGTGATCCTCTCATATGAACGGCCCCAAGCACGGGGCGCTGTGTGTCGGGGCAGCCCGAATGGCCGGCGCCCCGGTAAGGCAAACCGAGAGCCCGGATTATGAGTCCGACGGCAGCGGATTGTTCCATGGCGGATAGGCAATTTTTTAAGCGACGAATTCGCTGCCTCTGGCGATGAAGCGGACAAAGTTACCGCTGTCGCTCAACGCCGGTTGGCCTCCAAGAAATCAACAACTGAGGTCGACACTTCGCCAAACTCAACATAGCGACGACGCAGCTCGTCGGCGATGTCTGTCGTCACATCACGGGACCAGCCTTCGGCGGTATTGAAGGCGACGATGCGCACCGGCTTGCTGTACTGGCCCTCCACTAAGTCGCGGATCAGTGTCTCGCGATCAGCGCTTTCCACGTCGGTCTCGCGCCACGAGCATCCGATCCTGCCTAAGTCGTCTAGCACGAGATAGGTATCTTGGTCGGCCTCAGGGGGCACAATTGACGGCGAGGTACGCATGGTACAGGACCTCCATCTCCGGCGCCGCATGTTCGCACAGGAGGCAGGTCAGGGCCAAGAAGATCGGGGCGGAATGCGTCGGATTGCTCTGCTCGAAGGGAACCCTACGCCACGAGCAGCTTGCCGGCCGGCGACCTGGTGTCGCACCAAGGCTCGGCCAAGCTGGTGAAGCTGCAGCCCGCTTCCAGCAGCTCTTGCACTATGTTCCGCAGGTTGCGGCCGGAACGGGCCAGCCGATCGCGTCGCGTCACCACGACGACGTCGCCGGGGCTGAGGGCGCGGATCAGGCGCTTGAACTCCGGCCTGCCGTCGAGCTGAAGGTCACGAGCAGCGCCCCGCCATCGTCACGCTATTTGCAATATCAATGCAGTCCGGCACGCGGCCGAATAGGTGGCCGTGGAACACGATGACGATGACGAGACAGGCGAGCGCGATCAAGAGCGCTTCTACGGCGCCCTGGGGCAGTCGAGACATTGATTTCACCCTGGAGCGCTCGCCTCTGACTCGCGAACGGCCCCCAGCCGCGCGAGCATGGGTGACGCAAGCCCGGGGCCGCCGCGCCATGCGGAAGCGTGCATGGTACCTCATGCTAGTTAGAGCTGCCGTCTCTCAGGGCCACACACGTTTCCGAGCGGCTTAACGACGGCGCCGGTCGTGATCCGGGGATGGTGATGGCGTGCGCTTCACTTGCGCGGCCGGCTATGCTGATCTCGGCGCGCATGCGCTGAACGAAAAAGGGGCCGCCTTTCAGCGACCCCTTCACCGGCCTAAATATCTTGTTCGGGATGAAAAGCCTGCCCCGGCTTGAGACAGCTTCTGGGAGACTCGTGCTAACCAATCACCATCGATAGCCGTACCGCAAGAGAATTACCGGAAGCCATGAATTTTCTCGCTTCAGATTTTTGCGCGTGCTCCGGCTTTTTGGGGCACCCCTGCGGGGAAGCAACCTGCTAAGTTTATTGAAGATAAGAGCTCAATGGTGGGCGCACAGGGATCGAACAGGCGCCGAGACAGTGAGGCAAATGCCAGGCTTCTGGGTCAGGTAACTGGTGCTCGCCGCGGCATTGCCTGCGGATTGCTCATGGCGGAAGCCGATATACCGGATGCTTTGGCTTGGGCGAGCCGGGCCAGATCGGTGATTGGAATGCCGACCACACCATAGATTTTATTGATTTGATTAAGCTTCAGCGCCTCAACTACCAGGTGGAATCCATCCGTGGACTCACTGGCATCCGGTTTAATCGAAGAGTCCGACTTGTTGACCATTGCAAGCATCCATCTGATCCTTGAGGCGGCCGCGATTGTCGCCGCAATGCCGTGATGATGTCGGCGGACCGCAGGACTGGGGCCTGCGGTCCGAATGGGCTGAGCAGCGGAGCGTTCTCTTCACACCACCTTCTCGCTGTGGAAGTTGGTGATCTGCTCCTTGCCGTAGCCCAGCGCAGTCAGCACCTCGTCAGTGTGTTCGCCCAGAAGCGGCGCGCCAGTTATATTTGGTTTGAATCCCGAGAACTTGATCGGACTCCCGACGGTCAAATACTTGCCGCGCTCTTCCTGCTCCACCTCGACAATCGTGCCAGAGGCACGTAGTGCCGGATCGTAGGCGATCTCCTTCATGGACAAGACAGGCGCGCACGGAACGCCGAACTTGCGTAGGCGTTCGACTGCCTCGAACTTGGTCTTGTCGGCGAGCCATTTCTCGATCTCAGCAAAGATGGCGAAGATATGTGGCTGTCGCGCCTGGGCCGTGACAAAGGCCGGATCCTTCTTCCATTCCGGATGGCCGACGGCTTCGCAGGTCCGCTCCCAGTTCTGCTCCTGGATTGTGAAATAGATGTAAGCGTTGGGATCGGTCTCCCAGCCTTTGCACTTCAACACCCATCCTGGCTGACCGCCGCCGCCGGCATTGCCACCGCGCGGTACCGCGTCGCCAAACTTGCCGTTTGGATATTGCGGATATTCTTCGAGATAACCGACATGCTCGAGCCGCTCCTGATCGCGCAGTTTCACGCGGCAAAGATTGAGCACGGCATCCTGCATCGATACCGCGACCTTCTGCCCTTTGCCGGTCTTTTGCCGACCGATCAGCGCGGTCAAGATTCCGATCGCGAGATGCATGCCGGTATTGCTGTCGCCAAGGGCGGCTGCGCTAATTGTCGGGGGGCCGTCCCAAAAACCGGTGGTCGATGCGGCACCACCAGCGCATTGCGCTACGTTTTCGTAGGCCTTGACATCGGCGTAGGGCGAACCCTCGCTGAAACCCTTCACCGATCCGAAGATAAGCTTGGGATTGATCCTTTGAATGTGCTCCCAGGTGAACCCCATGCGGTCCAGAGCGCCGGGTGCGAAATTCTCCACCAGAACGTCGGCATCGCGGATCAATTTTTCGAGAATTGCCTTTCCTTCCGGAGTCTTGGTGTTGAGCGTGAGGGACCTTTTGTTGCTGTTGAGCATGGTGAAATACAGCGCATCGTGGCCTGGAATGTCGCGCAGCTGCTGACGGGTGATATCTCCGACACCAGGCCGCTCGACCTTAAGGACATCAGCGCCGAACCAGGCGAGCAATTGAGTGCAGGCAGGTCCAGCCTGAACACCGGTGAAGTCGATAATCTTTATTCCTTCTAGCGGCAGTCCCATTTCGGACGCTCCATCTGTTAGCAACGATGGGCGAGACCTAAAGGCTGCAGTCGCGCGGTTGTTGATGCTGATCAACTGGAGCGCGGATGATTGGATACAAGTGTCTGTGCAGAACGTGGCAGACTGTTCGCTCCAAGGATTCGAGTATCTGCCGTGTTCAAGTACTGGTGAAGAAATCGGGAGATGCCGTGATGTCGATGCCGGGGATTTGTGCTGGTCCGTTCTCGAATACACTGGTGATTGATCTGACGCACGTTCTGAATGGTCCCTTTGGGACGACGATCCTCGGGGATTTGGGCGCGCGCGTGATCAAGGTCGAGACACCAGGTCATGGAGATGACACGCGGACCTATGGTCCCTATCTGCACGACAAGTCGCTCTACTTCAGTTTCGTCAATCGCGGGAAGGAAAGCATCGTTCTTAATTTGAAGGATGACGATGACCGCGCGATTTTTCTCAACATGGTGGCGCAGGCCGATGTTCTCGCCGAGAATTTCCGGCCCGGTGTCATGGCGCGGCTCGGATTTTCCTACGACGATCTTGCGAAGATAAATCCGCGTCTTGTCTATGCGTCGTCTTCCGGCTTCGGGCAGACGGGGCCGCTGGCGAATTTCCCGGCCTATGACACCATCATTCAAGCGATGAGCGGCATCATGAGCGTGACCGGCTTTCCGGGCGGCGCGCCGACCCGCGTAGGAACGTCGCTCTCGGATTTGCTCGGTGGTCTCTACATGTTCAGCGGCATCGCGAGCGCGCTGTATGCGCGGGAACAAACGGGCAGCGGAGCTCATGTCGATATCGCGATGTTTGATTCGACGCTCGCTTTTCTCGAACACAGCCTCATGGAGTATGTTGCAACTGGAGCAGTTCCGAAAAGGATAGGTAATCGTCATCCCTATATGGCGCCGTTCGACGTGTTCGAATGTGCCGACGGTCATGTCGCGATCTGCTGCGGCAACGACCATCTGTTCAAAGCACTGTGCGAGGCAATCGGCAATCCGCAACTCGCAGCCGATCCGCGCTTCGCCGATAATGAGGGCCGGATCGATAATGTTACCGCGCTCAAGCAGGCCCTGGAAGCCAGCCTGAAGACGCGGCCGGCAGCCTATTGGCTGACCGCTATTCATAATGCGGGGGTGCCGATCGGACCGCTCTTCAACGTGGCGGAGGCGATCGAGCATCCGCAATCGAAAGCCCGAAACATGCTGATCGATGCGGCGGGATAAGGATGCCGGGTAATCCGATCAAGATCAGCGGCTATCCGGATCCGGCGGTGCGGGCCGGCGCGCCGGAATTGGATCAGCACGGCGCTGCGCTACGCGAGGAATTCGCGGCCGTGCAATCTTCGGCGGCCGGAGCGCGGCAATGACCGATACATTGCCCGTGGCAAAATCAAGCCGCAAGACATCCGCTGCCGATGCAGCCTGCGTCGCAGTCCGGCGCGTTGCCAGCCTCGGTACGGTGGCGGGCTACATCGACGCGTTGGGCTTTATCGATCTCAGCGGCATCTATACGGGTGCCATGACCGGCAACACGGTGCAGCTTGGCGTCACACTAGCGCGGCTGCAATGGCCTCATTTTGCATTGGTTGGTGCAACCCTCGGCTCGTTCTTTTGCGGCGGGCTGTTGTCCAGTCTAATCCGGCGCCATTTGCCGCGGCCGGCGTTGGAGCTCCTGATCATGGCTGGCCTTGTTCTTGCGGCGCAGCTCATTCGGCTGACGTTTGTCCAGCCGATCCCCATTGAGTTGCCATTGCTTGCCATCGCCATGGCGATGCAGGGGCAGACGATCTCTCGGTTTGGCGGGATGTCGATTCAGACGATCGTGGTGACGAATAATATGCTGAAATGCGCAGATGCTCTTATTGGCCGATATCTGCCGGAGCGGGAGAGAGCGCGAGGCTCGGTGTCGGACTTTATTCTACCCGGCTGCGCCTGGCTCACTTACGTTGTCGGCGCCGGTGCCGCAGCGTTTATCAACGACCATTTCTCGCTTCCGTTCCTGGTGCCGGCCGTGGTCCTCGTTCTCACAACGATCGACATGGTGTTGTCGTCGCGCGATCTGACATGATCGTCACCGTTTTTGCCATACTAGGCATGGCGCACGGAGATCATGCTCGAATGAAAATGGTCATCATGAGGTTTTCAAGACGGCTCCTCCCAATGTGGGGAAACGGTTAGATCAAATTCGGGCCAGCGAGGATCTATGCGGGTAGTGCCTGTTTCGCTGCGTCGCAGGAGATCGCCTTCGGTAACAACCCAACCAGTTCTCCGCAATCATTCATCACAGGAAGCGCGCAGATGCGATATCGCAGCAACAGCTTCGCAGCCTCGCCATGCAAAGCAATACGGGTGAACGATCTTGGCTGAGCTTGATGTGGCTCAATACCACCGGAATGCGTCGCCCTAACTTCCTTGCCGATCATCTTGTCCGAGGGGGAGGAGGGCTTTCATGTCAACGCAATCGATCTCACCGTTGAAACGCGTCGTCAAGCCGGCAGGAATCAGCGGTTTCCGCGTCGCCTTTGTCGTAGCTTGGCTGTTCTGTTTGTTATTCTATTTTGTGCAATACGCAGTACGGTCCGCACCAAGCGTCATGTTGCCCGAACTGACGTCGGCGTTCGGACTGACGACCTTGGGCGTCAGTTCACTGCTCGGACTCTATTACTACACCTATTCGACTTTCGCGATAGTTGCCGGCGCGTCGCTCGACCGCTGGGGTGCCAAGTATACGATCCCGATCGGTGTATTTCTTCTTGCGATCGGCACCATCATATTCGGAGTAGGTGTGACCTGGATGGCCAATGTCGGACGGCTGCTGCAAGGGGCGGGCGCTGCGTTCGCCTTTGTCGGCGCAGTCTATCTGGCAACCCACGGCTTTCCGGCCCGCTATCTCGCGACTGCCATCGGCTTCACCCAATGCTTCGGCATGCTTGGCGGCTCCGCCGGGCAGTTCCTCGTGGCACCGTTGGTTCATGGCGTTGTCACCTGGCAGGAGTTCTGGCTCTACGCCGGCATCTTCGCGATCGTGATCGGCGTTGCCCTGATTCTGTTGACCCCGCGACAGGATCCGTCCGAGCACTCCACGAGCAGCATCTGGCGGATGTTTGCCCCTTACAAGATTGTGCTAACCAACCCGCAGTCATATTTGTGCGGCATCGCGGCTGGCCTGTTGTTCCTGCCCACCACGGTCGGTGACATGATCTGGGGTGTTTCGTTCCTGCGCCAAGGCTGGAATATCGACTATGGCGAAGCGGTCAATCGAGCCTCCATGGTGCCACTCGGCTGGGTGATCGGCGCTCCGTTGTTGGGCTACATCTCCGATCACATGGGACGCCGTAAGCCGGCGCTGTTTGCCGGCATGGCTGTAATGTTGGCGACGGCGGCTGCCATTCTTTACTTCCCCGCCAACACATTCCCGCCCTATCTGCTTGGGCTGCTGCTCGGCATCGGCTCCGGCGCGGCGATGATCCCCTATACGATCATCAAGGAAGTGAACCCCGACAACGTCAAGGGCAGCGCGACCGGGGCGATCAATTTCCTGGTGTTCGTGATGAGTGCCTTCGCGGCTCCCGGATTCGGCTGGCTCTTGCAGAAACTCGAGGCCGGCGGTCCATTGACCACCGAAGTCTTTGCCAAGGGCGGCAGTGTGGGAATTGCAGCGATCATTATCGCGGCGATCCT
>JAFAMZ010000097.1 GCA_019232935.1 Silvibacterium sp. | reverse complement strand
GTGAGAGCTGTCCGGAGCACCCGAGTAATTTGCGTTTCGTCGTCTACCACCAGTATCCGTTCCGGCATCTACTATCCTTTATCATCGCCACTGTCATGCAAAAGGATACAGCCAGAGTCCGCTGGGTGCTCTTACGGGCCGGTGGATTCACCATGCTGGCATTCGCAATAGTCTTTCTCTACAGAAACCTGCTGCATACAAACCTGACTACCGTCGCACTTAGTTTTCTCGCTCTCATTCTTGTTGCCGCCTCGCGTTGGCGTTTTGCTTATTCGGTCTATCTGTCATTTCTCTGTGCGCTTCTTTACAACTATTTCTTTCTTCCTCCCATTGGCCGGCTGACAGTGAGCGACCCGCAAAACCTCGTTGCCTTGGCCGCTTTTCTCGGTGCGAGCCTCCTGGTGAGTCATCTCTCCAGCCGCGCCCGAGCCGAAGCGGAGCTCTCCGAAAGCCGGCGCCGCGAGGTGCAGCAGCTCTACGAATTTAGCCAGGAGCTGCTGCTGCACGACGACCTCAGCGCAGTCGCGCGCATCACCCCTTCTATTGCCGTCGCCATCTTTGGATTTCGTGCTGTCGCTCTCTACGTCCGCGAGGCAGATACGGCACACTACTCCGATCCCGGCAACGAGCTCCTGCCGCTCGACGAACTTAGAAGCGCTGCCGAATCTCCCGAGTCCGGGGTCTCCTCTACCGGCGATCTTCACGTCCTTCCGCTGGTTCTCGGCATGCGTTCACTCGGCGCCATGGCCATCCGCAGCAGCGATGAGTCGGGCCGCATCTACGATGCTATCGGGAGCCTGGTCGCCATTGCGCTGGAACGTGCCGCGGCTCTTGAACTCACCAGCCATACGGAAGCCGCTCGCGAAAGCGAGCGCCTGCACAGCGCACTGATCGACTCCGTGACCCACGACCTGCGTACCCCGCTGACTTCGATTCGTGCTGCTGCTACCTCGCTCCTAAGCCAGCAGCAGCTGAGCGAAGGCGAGCGTCGCGAGATGTACATCGTCGTCGACGAAGAGAGCGCCCGCCTTGACCGGCTCATCGGCCAGGCCATCGAGATGGCGCAGCTCGATCCGGCAAGCATCCGCGTGCAGGCAAAACCGGAGCGGATTCGCGAAATCATCGCTCTTTCACTCGAAGAAGCCCAGCCCTTGCTCGGGGAGCGATCTGTTCAGGTGGAGGTGGCGGACGACTTGCCTCCGGTTCGCCTCGACCGCAGGCTCGTCCGCCGCGTGCTGCGCCATCTGATCGAGAACGCCGTCAAGTACTCACCTCCGGGGTCCCCGCTGCGCATTCTGGCCCGCATCGAGAATGATCGGCTCCTGGTCACCGTCGAAGACTCTGGTCCCGGAGTCGAGGAGTTCGAAAAACGCCTCATCTTTCGCAAGTTTTACAGGGGACGCAAGCAACGCGACCATAGCTCCGGAACGGGCATGGGATTGGCCATCGTCAAAGCTATTCTGGATGCCCACGGCGGAGGCATCGATGTCGTCAGCGCTCCGCAGCAGGGAGCGCAGTTTACCTTCTGGCTGCCCCTGAGCGCCGGGGAAACAAACGTTTCGGTATGATGCTTCGCGTGATGCTCACACGCCGGAATTTCCTCAAGTCCTCGGCAGCCGCGCTGCCCGTCTTTGCCATGCAGAATCAGCCGGGCTTCCCTAAGCCGCACCAGCCGTTAGGCGTTCAGCTCTACACAGTCCGTAATCTCGCCGAGAAGGGCCTGCCCGGCGTTCTGAAGCAGATACTCGCTATCGGCTTTCAGGAAGTCGAAACTTACTGGAACGTTTACACCCATCCTGCAAAAGAGCTGCGTCACATGATCGATGACGCGGGACTCAGCGTCCCCAGTGGCCACTTCGACTACGACGGTTTTGAGGGCAAGCTCGAATACGCAAAGCAGCTGGGCGTGAATTGGATGGTCTGTCCCATGCTGCCAAACAATCAGCAATACGCGCTTGAGGGCTTCCATACTGCCGCAAAGCAGTTCAACGAGTGGGGTAAGCGCGTCGCGGATTTGGGCATGCGCTTCGCCTTTCATAACCACGACTACGAATTCAAGCCCTACGGCGACAAGACCGGCTATCAGATCCTGCTCGATGAAACCGACCCGAACCTTGTCTTCTTCGAGATGGACTGCTATTGGATCACGCAGTCCGGCCACGACCCGGTCGAGATGCTGTACAAGCTTGGCAAGCGGGTTCGCATGATCCACCTCAAGGACCGCAAGGCCGGCTTTCCGCCCTCGTATGACATGGATGAGGCGTCGTCCCACTTCACTGAGCTCGGACACGGCAGCATCAACTGGATGGCCGTGATCGGCGCGGCGCAGCAGATGGGCATCGAATATTACTTCGTCGAGCAGGACGTGAGCCCCGACCCGATCGCGAGCATCCGCTCCAGCTATCGATACCTGCGGAGCATTATGTAAAGATATCCTTGCGCCTCCCCAGATGAAACAACCACATCGCGAGCAGGCAGTTGATCGCGAACACTGCGGGGAAATAGGCGGAATTGTTTAAAGAATCGAGCCAGACCTGATGAGCGAATGTGCTGGCGATTCTTCCGATCAGGCGGAGAGCATTGAGCGCAAAAGCAAGAGATGCCAGCCTCGACCAGCGGTCGTTATCTCGCAACGTGGCATAGAGAAAAGCGCTGGATCCAAGCAGGTATGAAAGCAGTAATTCGAAATACATGCCGCGGACCATATCGCTCCACAGCACATAGCGATGCACAATAATCGTTTTTTCCTGTGGCGAGTTGCTGGACCGGAATGCGCTGGCCCAATGTTGCCCGACAACGAAAAAATCAATACTGCGGGCTGTGAACTCGAATCCGACAAAGCCGATAACGGCAATCAGACCTGATGCGGCCGCAATCGGGGTTGTCGGCCAATATCGCCTTGCAATCACGATGTACGGTATTACGAGAAGCAGTATGGAGATGAGTATCAACAGCGCGCGCACACGGTCGACCGCAAGAAGATGGGTCAATAATTCCTGGTCGGGTCCCTTTGCAGGAGGAATCCAAAACCGGGTTGCCGCCTCCTGAAACGTCTGGCCCGCAATAAAAAGCAACATACAAAATCCAGCAAGGCGGTAGCGGCGCTGTTCCTGTTCCATCGCGGCTGCTCCTCCGAATGTCGGTTCCTCCGGCGCCTGTCAGCGTTCAATCTAGCACGCTGGTTCGCAATCGCACCTTCGCTGCTCGAGTCGAACCCTGCGGCTCCTCCCTGCTATACTGCTTAGTTGCGGCAATTGCTCTGAAGCGGTTTTGTTTTCCAGCATTTCGCCGCAATATTCATCCAAATCAGGGCTCTCGAGGTTCGCTATGTCCGGCCATTCAAAATGGGCCACAATCAAGCACAAGAAAGGCGCACTGGACGCCAAGCGCGGCAAGATTTTCACCCGCCTCATCAAGGAAATCACCATAGCCGCTCGCCAGGGAGGCGATCCGGACGGCAATCCGCGTCTGCGCACCGCCGTTGCCGCGGCCAAGGCCGAGAACATGCCCGCCGACAACATCAAGCGCGCCATCCAGCGAGGTACCGGCGAGCTTCCCGGAGCTACCTACGAGGAGATCTCATTCGAGGGATACGGTCCCGGCGGTGTTGCCATCATCGTCGATTGCACCACCGATAATCGCAACCGTGCCGTCAGCGAGATCCGCCATGCCTTCTCAAAAAACGGCGGGAACCTCGGCGAGCCTAACTCTGTCCGGTTCATGTTCACGAAAAAAGGTGTCATCGCTGTCTCAAAAGATGCCGCTGACGAGGACAAGCTGACAGGCATTGTGCTCGATGCAGGCGGTGAGGACCTGAACGACGAAGGCGATACCTGGGAAATCATCACCGATCCCGGCGCATACGAAGCGGTCGCACAGGCTGTGCGCGATGCGGGCATCGAGACCGTTATGTCCGAGATCACAATGGTCGCCACCAACTACACAAAACTCGAGGGCGCACCTGCCGCCCAGTGCATCCGCTTGCTCGAAGCCCTTGAAGATCACGATGATGTGCAGAACGTCTACTCGAACTTCGATATGGATGCCAAGCAACTCGAAGAAGTGGCGGGCTAGCTTCAGCTAAGCCATTAGAAATGGGCCGCCACGCACGGCGGCCTTTCCTTTGCGGAGTCTACATATTGCGTACGAAAAGCCGTTGCCTTCTCACCGCTCTCGTTTTTTTTACAATTCTCAATTCCCGGGCTCAGGTCAAGCCCTCCGCCGGTGACGCCCCCGCCAAAGCGATCATGGCTTCCCGTCCATGGGAGGCGGGCGTCTTCCTTCAGGGAGGAGTCGGCGTCGAAGAACGCTCCGACTTCAGCTTTCTCTCCGCCGGTGGTCGGCTCGGAAAGGTCATCACCGGTCCACACGGCCCCGGCATTCTGCGCGGCCAGTTTGAATACGCTGGCGAAATCCTGCCGTATTGGCAGTCTTTCACGCCTTCTCCGCACAGCGCGCTGACCGAATTCATCTACAACGGCAAGATCGGCTACGCTGAGTTGCCTTACGGTGGCGGCACTTACACCGGTGTCAGCATTACACCCATCATTCTCCGCTGGGATCTCGTTCCCGGCCGCCACTTCGCCCCTTGGGTACAGGGAGCCGGAGGCCTGCTCTACACCACGCACAAGTATCCGCCGGATATCCTCGTCCCTCACGGTGTGCCCGGCGGCACCAGCGTTTGGAACTTCACCCCGCAGTTCGGCATCGGAGCCCATTACTTTCTAAAGCCGCGCCGCTCACTCGATTTCGCCGCCAACGCAATCCACATCTCGAACGCTTCGCTCGGCGACCGAAACCCCGGCGTCAACGCGAGCGTACAATTCCAGATCGGTTACACCTGGTGGAAGTGAGAAGCACTGGGGGTAGGGAATAGAGCGTATGAATAGCAAGTTCATCTACACCCTATTCCCTCCACCCTACACCCTATACTCTGCCATGGATCCCCTCATCGAATGCGTTCCCAACTTCTCCGAGGGTCGCGACCCGGAGATTGTCCAAGCCATTGTCACCGCGATGGCCGTCGACGGGGTATCGCTCCTCGATTTTTCCCGTGATCCCGACCACAACCGCTCTGTCGTGACGATTGCAGGCCCCCCCGCCGCCGTCGTGGAATCTGCCGTCCGGGGAGCCGGCCGCGCCGCCGAACTCATCGATCTCAGCACTCAAAGCGGAGTCCATCCCCGCATCGGAGCCGCCGACGTCATCCCCTTCGTTCCCGTCCGCGACATCTCGCTTGAGCAGTGCGTGCTGTTCGCCCGCCAGGCAGGAGCCGAAATCTGGAAGCGCCACCAGATTCCCATCTATTTCTACGAAGCCGCCGCCGCTCGCCCCGACCGCGCTCTGCTCGAAAACGTCCGCCAGGGGCAGTTCGAGGGCCTGCGCGAAGCCGTAAAGCGCGAGGTGGCCCGCCGCCCCGACCTGGGCGGTCCCGACCTGCACCCGACCGCAGGAGCAAGCGCCGTGGGCGCGCGCCGCTTCCTCATCGCCTGGAATCTTTACCTCAATACGTCCGATGTGGCCCTCGCCCGCGCCATTGCCCGCGAAATCCGCGCTTCATCGGGAGGTCTGACCGGTGTAAAAGCCATAGGAGTGCTCGCTCATGGCGAGGCGCAAATCTCCATGAACATCACCGATTTCCGTCAGACGCCGCTGAACCAGGTCTATGACGCGGTGCGCCACAAGGCCGCCAGGCACGGTGTCTCGATTTCGCGCGGCGAGCTCATCGGGCTTGTTCCTGCAGCCGCCGCTGAGCGCAAAGACGAATGGCTGCGTCATTTCCATGATTTCGATCCAGAGGAGAAGATCCTCGAGCGCAAACTCAGTCGCCCACTCGCGTGGCCTGTGCCCTCAAGTCCGGCTTCGCGTCTAAAATGAAGATTGCGGGTCATTACAGATACGCAGGCCAGGCCCACTGCTCCCCCGGAGGCAACGGAAACCAAGTGAAGTTCGCTACCAGGATTCAACAGCTCGCCATAGGCTCTCTTTTCGCTATAGCCTCCGCCGTGCTCACACCCTCGGCTCCAGCCGCCCAGCTCGACACCGACGCCCGGACGGCTATTCCCCGTGACGTGCAGCAGATCATCGTCGTCGACTACCGCGCCATGCAGAACTCGCCGGCCGCGATGGATCTGAAGGCACGCATCCTGCCGCCCGAGCTCAAGCAGCTGGAGCAGGCCCTCAAGACCTCCGGACTGAATGAAAATCATGACGTGGAAGAGCTCGCCTTCGCCGCCTATCGCACCGGCCAGGGAGACAACGCCCGGATGTTCGGCATCGCCCAGGGGCAGTTTCCGCTGGCCGACATTCTCGCCAATTTCAAAAAGAACAAGATCAAGCCCACCCTCTACCGCACCAACCGTCTCTATCCGATGGGATCGAGCGGTATGTTGGTCACGTTTCTCAACCCCACAACGATGGTCTTCGGGGCGAGCGATGCCTTGAAGCCCGCCTTGGATGCCCGCGACGGTCTCGCTCCTAATCTGCTTACCAATCAGGAGATGCTGAGTCAGATGGCCGGAGTCGATACCGAACCTCTCTGGAGCATCCTCGATCAGAAGGGAACCCAGTTCATGATGCGCACTCTGCTCGGCGAAGCCTCGCAGCTGGCCGACTACGAGCAGGTGAAAAAGCGCCTTCTCAGCTCCCGCTATACCATGAATTTCCAGAGCGGCGTAAAGTTCTCACTCGACGTCGCCACACCTGATACGTTTACTGCCGCCACCCTCTCGTCACTCCTCAATGCCGCAGCCATGTACAAGAAGGTCAGCGGCTCGCCCGCCGAAAAGACCGCCGTCGACGACACCACCATCGATTCCAGCGCCGGACAGCTTCAGGTGCGCTTCGCATCGTCAGACAGCCAATTCCAGGCACTGCTGCAGTCTCCGTTGTTCCAGTCTGTGGTTAGGTAGACCTACCCTCCTCGAAATGCCTGTACTGCAAGTGACGGGCATTTTTTTTGTCCCTGGCCCTGAGCTTCTCGTCACAAAAAGGAATTGTCCCCTTGACTGTCTATCCATAGATACTCTATTGGTGAAAGCGATGACCAGAAAAGCCGATCTGCTGCCGGGTACTCTCGACATGCTCATCCTGAAAACATTGAAGCGGGCCCCTCTCCACGGTTATGGAATCGCCTTTTCCATCAAAACCCTTTCCCACGACGTGCTGACCGTGGAGGAAGGCTCGCTTTACCCCGCTCTGCAACGACTGCTTCTTCAGGGCTGGGTGAAAGCCGAGTGGAAAATGACGGAAACCAATCGTCGCGCACGTTACTACAGGCTTACGGCGGCAGGGCGGAAGCAGCTCAGCCATGAGCTTTCGCAATTCGACGAGATCATCGCCGCTATTACTCGCGTACTTCAGAACGCATAGGAGTGCGTCCCATGGACGCAATCGCCCGCTTCTTCCGAAAAGTCGGATTCCTCATTCGTCGCGAAAACTTCGACTCCGAACTCGAAGAGGAGATGCTCTTCCACCGCGAACAACAGGCTATGAACCTCCAATCCGAAGGCATGTCACGCGAGGACGCGCAGCACACTGCTCGAAGACGGTTCGGCAACGATGCGCACCTGCGTGAGCAGAGCAGGGAAGTCGTTTCCTTCGGTCTCGAATCCGTCTTTCAGGATTCTCGCTTTACATTGCGCCAGCTTCGCAAGAATCCCGGTTTCGCCATCACCGCCGTCCTCATGCTCACGCTTGGCGTTGCTGCCTGCCTGGCGCTGTTTGCTTTCGTCGATGCGGCTCTCATCAAACCGCTGCCTTACACCGATCCCAACCGCCTCGTGGCAGTCTATGAAAGCGCTGCTGTCTTTCCTCGCTCCAACCTTTCCTGGCAGGACTTCCTCGACTGGAAGAAATCGCAAAAGGTGTTCACCACCTTCGATGTGTGGACCGGCGCCGGGTTTCTGTTCAACACTCCCTCTGGCGTTCAGCCCGTGATGGGCGCTCGTGTGTCTGCCGGATTCTTCAACACTCTCGGCGTTATGCCGACCCTGGGCCGCGATTTCCGACCTGGCGAAGACGCGCCGGACGCGCCTCACACCGGATTGATCACGTGGGCGGCGTGGCAGCAACGCTTTGGGGGCCGCAGCGACATCATCGGCCAGGTTGCAACGCTCGACGGAACTCCCACCACCATTGTCGGAGTATTGCCGCGCGATTTTCATTTTGCCCTGCGGGGACGCGCCGACTTCTGGCTGCCCATCCAGGAGCTCAACGGCTGCGAAAAACGCCGCAGCTGTCACAATCTTTACGGAGTCGCTCGCCTGAAGGACGGCGTCACTGTCGAGACCGCACTGGCCGACATGAAGTCGATCGCCGCAGAGCTTGAGAAGCAATATCCCGACTCCAATCACGGCCAGGGTGCTGCGGTCATAACGCTTAGCGAAGCAATTGTGGGGGACGTACGCCACATATTCCTCGTGCTCTTTTGCGGAGCCGCGCTGCTGCTGCTGATCGCTTGCGTGAACGTCGCGAATCTGTTGCTGGTGCGCGCCGAAAACCGCCGCCGGGAGATGGCCGTTCGCGGCGCTCTAGGCGCATCCCGTGGTCGCCTGCTATTACAATGGGTTACTGAATCTCTTGTGCTGGTGCTGGTTGGCAGCGCCTTCGGCCTCGCCGCAGCCTACGGAAGTATGCAGCTGCTCCTTCGCCTTATCCCGAGCGACATGCTCGACAACATGCCGTACCTGCAGGACCTCTCCTTGAACTCCCGGGTGCTTGGGTTTGCCTCTCTCGTCGCCTTGCTTGCTGTTATTATCTTTTCGCTCGCGCCCTCACTCCGGCTGTCTTCTACGCAGCTTCGCGCCGACCTCGCCGAAGGGGGCCGCAGCTCTGCGGGAACTGTGTGGCGCCGCTTCGGTTCGAACCTCGTAGTGGTTGAGCTCGCCATCGCTGTTGTTCTGCTCGCCGGAGCAGGACTCATCACCCGGAGTTTCTACCATTTGCTGCACGTGCCACTTGGATTCGCGCCCGACCACCTCGCTACCCTTGAGATCGCGGCTCCGGAAAAGACCTACGCCAAACCCGAACAGCAGGTCCAACTCAGTCGCAACCTCCTTGCCGCCGTTAATGTGCTTCCCGGCACGCAATCCTCTGCCCTTACCAGCCGCCTGCCCATCTCTGGTAACGGCAATACTACCTGGATCCGAATCCAGGGCCACCCTTGGAACGGAGAACATAACGAGGTGAACGAGCGCGAGGTTAGCTCGCGTTATTTTGCTACCCTAAAAACCCGGCTGATCAGTGGTCGACTCTTCACCGAATCAGATCGCTCCGCGAGTCAGCAGGTCATCATCATCAACCAGGCACTGGCCAAACGGTACTTCCCAGGTGAAGACCCGATCGGCAAGGTTATCGGAGATACAGAGCTGGACCCGAAATCACTAAGACACATCGTCGGCGTCGTCGATGACATCCGCGAGTCCCAGCTGAACGAAGAAATCTGGCCGGCTGTCTACTACCCCTTCAACCAGGGACCCGATACCTACTTCGATATCGTTGTACGTACCTCACAGGCCGAACAGGCTCTACTGCCGGAGCTTGTAGCCACAGTTCATAAGATCGATCCCAACATCGGCACGCGCGACCCGCTCACTATGAAGCAAATCATCAATAATTCGCCCGCCGCATACATCCAACGCTCTGCCGCATACCTGGTAGCAGGCTTCGCTTTGGTCGCGCTGCTTCTCGGCGTTGTCGGACTCTATGGTGTCATCGCCTATTCGGTCAGCCAGCGCACCCGCGAGATCGGCGTCCGGATGGCTCTCGGGGCCCAGCGTAGCTCGGTCTACCAGCTCATTCTGAAGGAAGCGGGACTGCTTACTGCCTTCGGAGTTGCCGCCGGACTTGCCTGCTCGATCGCCGCCGCGACCTTCATGGGCAAACTCCTCTTCGGCGTCCGCTCCTGGGACCTGCCGACCCTCGCTGGCGTCGCACTCCTGCTCGGAGCTTCAGCGCTCCTGGCCAGCTTCATCCCCGCGCGCCGCGCTGCTTCGGTGAATCCCGTCGAAGCATTGCGCGCCGAATAGGGCCAGTCCTGAGTTCGGTGCTCTGAGCCACAGGCTCTGTTCCTGAAACGAATCTTCCCCTCACTCACTACTCCGCAGACCGGGTACGATCCCGCCACGACGCGCCCGGGCAGGGGGCAGAATCGCATCTCACTGGCTGAAGCCCTGGACAGCAACCGCCGTCGCGCTTCTTGCTGGATCGGGATGCCACGCCCGCCACACCGTCCTCGCTGCTGAATCCCCGCGAGTTTTGTTTTCAGCGCTTGAAGACCTGCAGCATCATCTCCGCCTGTACCTGCTCCAGTTGCTTCAGCGTCGATTCAAGCGTCGGACGGTCCTCGAGAGGGGCGCCCAGCAGCAGCTCCTTAAGCTGGTAGGCCGTATGCCGCATGAGGATCTCGGCATTCTTCAGCTTCTTCGCATCGTCGGCTACGCCCATGTGGATCTTCTCGGCGTACATCTGCACCGCCTTCAGAGAAGCCGACGCCTTTGCAGTATCACCCTCGGAGAGCTGCTGGCTCGCAAGTGCCGTCATCGAGTGAGCGAGCTCTGCGTAAAGAAAACACTGTTCCTTGGGAGCGGCCTGGGCAGCCTTGGCCTCAAGCGCAGTTATCTCCCGCTGGTCAAGAATCTTGTCCGAAGCCGCGAGTGCCGCGGGGGGTACGGCAAGCGTAGCGAGTGCTAATGCAAGAACGAACCGCATGGATGCACCTCCTCAGGGCGCCACGGGGAACGTCAACCGCTACTTGTTCTTTTCGAGGACTGCCAGTCGTTGTTTAGCCTGCCACTCCTCGTCTGGGAATTTCCCCAGAGCTGACTTGAGGAACAGTTGATAATACTCCACCGACTGCCTTCTTTGATGAAGATTATCGTACGCTGTTGCCCAAAGGAAATAAGTAACGGGTGTGTCCGATACAAGTTTTGACCGCATCGTAAGCGCATCGATGGTCAGCTGGTACTGGCCCGTCTTTGACGCCGCAAACGCGATTCCTGCCCACGCATCGGAATCATCCTGCCTTGATTTCACCGCGCGCTGGAACATTTCCAGCGCCTCGGCATACTTCTGTTCCCGAATCAGAACCTGCCCACGCGCCGATGCCAATTCGGCATCGTTTGGACTCCCGGCCAGCAGATTCGCGTAGACACCATCGGCTTTCTCATATTCACCGCTCTGGACATATGCATCCGCCAGCATCATCCCGATCTCCCGGTCCTTCGGCTTCAGACTATGCAGCTTCTCCAGAGCGCCTACCGCCTCGTCCGTTTTGCCCTCGCCCCCAAGCACCGCCGCAAGCTGCGCGTTCAGCGCCGGGTCATCCGGATCGCGCGCCAAGGCCGATCTGACAAGCGGTTCGGCCTCCACGTACTTCTTTTCTTGCAGTAGAAGATGCGCCAGCCCGGAAATGGCCGCCGAAGAATCGGGCTGAATTTTCAGCACCCCCCGGTACGCCTCCTCGGCCACTTCCTTGTCCCCAGCTGCCTCGGCGATTTCAGCCGTAAGTAGCGTATCTTCTGTTGATTCCGGCGATAATTTCAAGGCTTCGATCAGGTCTTCCTTGGCCGCATCCGGAGCCGACTGCCGCAGCAGACGGGCCAGCGTCCGGTACGCCTGCGCCTTGACGGCCGGGTTGGGCGGGTTCGGCTCCAGCGTAACCGCCGCCTCAAGTTCGGTCCTGGCGTCCGCCGATCCAGCCTGCGCCAGCAGCAGCCCCAACGCTAGCCGCGCCTCAAACTGCTTCGGATCGGCCGTGATCGCCTTCCGGTAAAATCCCTCTGCCGCATCCGTGTGTCCCTCGGCGTCATCGCAGTATCCCCGGTCGAAGAGTGCCCGTGCGTCTGCCGGATGCACCGAAAGATAAGCGTCCAGCATCCCCCGCGCCTTGCCATAATTCCTCGACTCGATCGCCGCCTCCGCCTTCGCTAGCGAAGCGTTTTCCGCAGTCCGCGCCGGCTGATCCTCGGTCCTGGCCTCAGGAGCCTGCGTCCCCGGCGGCAGCTGCGCCTGTCCCCACAGACCCGCCGTCCCAACCGCGGCCAGAACCAGCCCAGTGATCCACTCCAACCGCATTACGCCACCACTTCGCCTACGGCCTCGCGCCGCGCCGTCAACACCTTGTTCAGCCAGAATCCCGTATGCGAAAACTCGCTCTGCGCGATCTGCTCTGGAGTACCCGCCGCCACGATCTGCCCGCCAGCCGCGCCGCCCTCCGGCCCCAGATCGATCACCCAATCCGCAGACTTGATTACGTCCAGATTGTGCTCGATCACCACCAGCGACCCTCCGCCGTCGATCAGCTTGCGGAAGGCAGCCAGCAGCTTGCTCACGTCGTCGAAGTGCAGCCCCGTCGTTGGCTCGTCGAGGATGTACATCACCCGGCTCTGCTTCCCGCCGCCATTCGCTCTGACCGATGCCAGGTGCGCTGCCAGCTTCACTCTCTGGGCTTCGCCTCCCGAGAGCGTCGTTGCCGATTGTCCCAGCCGAACGTAGCCCAGTCCGACCTCGTCCAGCACCGCCAACTTCTCGACAATCTTGTTCTGACCCGCAAAGAACCGGAGTGCCTCTTTGACGGTCATCTGCAGCACTTCATGGATATTCTTGCTCTTGTAGCGGATCTCCAGCACGCTCGCCTTGTAGCGCGTTCCGCCGCACTCCTCGCATGGCAGTTCGACGTCGGCCAGAAACTGCATCTCGACAGTCACCGTGCCATCGCCGTCGCACACATCGCAGCGTCCGCCGGGAACATTGAATGAAAAATGTCCCGCCCCGTAGCCGCGCCGTTGCGCCTCTGGCTGCGCGGCAAACAGCTCCCGAATCGCATCGAATGCCTTGATATACGTCACTGGATTCGACCGCGGAGTCCGCCCGATCGGCGCTTGATCGACGAGCACAATATCGTTCAGCCGCTCTGCTCCCTTGATCTCCCGATAAACATTCGCCGGATCGCTGCCCTCCGTCTTGCTCAGCTGGTGAGAAATCACCCGGTAAAGCACCTCGTGCACCAGCGTCGACTTGCCCGATCCCGACACCCCCGTGATGCACACGAGCATGCCCGTCGGAATCTCCACATCCAGTCCGCGCAGGTTGTTGGCCCGTGCTCCATGCAGCCTGATCCAATCCTTCGCGCCGCCCGGCTCGCGCCGCCGCGTTGGGACCGGAATCGTTAACTGCCCCGAGAGATATCTCCCCGTCAGCGAGTCCGGATTCCGCTCGACCTCATCCACCCGGCCCGCCGCCAGCACCCGGCCTCCAAACTCGCCGGCGCCCGGTCCCAGATCGAGCAGGTAATCCGCCGACCGGATCACGTCCGGATCATGTTCGACTACCAGGATCGTATTGCCCAGGTCGCGCAGATTCTCGAGAATCCGGATCAGCTTCGCCGTGTCGCGCGTGTGCAGGCCAATCGACGGCTCATCCAGCACATACAGTGCGCCTACAAGCTGCGAGCCGAGCGACGTCGCCAGTTGAATCCGCTGCGACTCGCCGCCCGACAGCGTGCACGCAAGGCGGTCCAGTGTCAGGTAATCGAGCCCCACCGCATCCAGAAAGTGAAGTCGCTGCTGAATCTCATGCAGGATGCTCCCGGCGATCTCCTGCTGCATCGGAGTCAGCTCGATTCCTTCGAAGAATTCCTTGGCCGCACGGATAGTCAGGGCCGCTGCCTCGCAGATGTTCTTTGTGCACTTGCCGTCGCCGATGCGCACTGCGCGCGCCTCCGACCTCAGCCGATGTCCCTTGCACTCCGGACACAGCGCGTAGCCGCGATACTTTGACAGCATCACCCGCACATGCAGTTTGTACTTCTTGCGCTCGAGATACTCGAAGAACCCGTGCACCCCAATGAACTCGCCGCAGCCGTCCAACACGAACGCCTGCTGATCGGGTGTGAGGTCGTACCAGGGCACGTCCATCGGAAGGTCGTGTTGTCGGGCCGCCCGCTTCAGCTCCGTGAAATACGAGCGGTACTTCGGCCTGTTCCACGGATCGATGGCTCCCTGATCCAGCGTCTTCGATTTATCAGGAATGATCAGGTCGAGGTCGAAGTCGATGGTGTTGCCGAATCCCTGGCATCGCGGACACGCCCCGAACGGATTGTTGAACGAGAACAGCCGCGGTTCCGGCTCGCGATAGAGACGGTGGCAGTTCTTGCACTCGAACGCGGCGGAAAAGCGCAGCCGCTCGCGTTCGACCGTATCGCCCTCACGCGGAACAATCTCGAACAGGATTTCTCCTACCTCGCGATAACCGATCTCCGCCGCATCGACGATGCGCGCTCTGTTCTCCGCAGAGACCACGATACGGTCGATCAGAACGAACACCGGCAGCGCGAAGTTGATCTCCAGCAGCGACTCCGGCGTGGAAAATTCGAAGATGCGGCCGCCCTGATAAAGGCGGTTGAATCCCTTCTTGCGCAGGTCTGTGAGCCGATCTTTCAATTCATCGGTGAGAGGAGATTCAGGTCCTTTTTCAGATGCCCTTTTCGCCGGCTTCCTGCCTCGCCTCACCGGCCTTTCCGGCTCTTGCGGTGCCGTCTCTGCCGCCGGCCCAGGTCGTGAACTGGGAGTAACCGGAAAGATCGCGTGCAATCGCCTGCCCTCACCCAGCGCGAGTACGGCCTCAGCTATTTCATCTACCGTGTCGCGCTTGACCACGCCGTCGCAGACCACGCAATGCACTACGCCACAGCGCGCCCACAGCAGGCGCATGTAGTCGTAGATTTCCGTAGCTGTCGCCACGGTCGACCGGGGATTCCGCGTCGAATTCTTCTGCTTGATGGCAATTGCCGGAGCCAGCCCGTCGATCAGGTCCACGTCCGGCTTCTCAATCCGCTCCAGAAACTGCCGTGCATAGGCCGACAGTGACTCCACATACCGACGCTGG
Organism: Silvibacterium sp.; assembly: GCA_019232935.1. Classification (GTDB taxonomy): domain Bacteria; phylum Acidobacteriota; class Terriglobia; order Terriglobales; family Acidobacteriaceae; genus Silvibacterium. The sequence goes on along the minus strand of JAFAMZ010000097.1, from coordinate 1,226 downwards.
CCCTCCGCGTAGACCGTATCGAAAGCGAGCGAGGACTTGCCCGACCCCGACACGCCCGAAACCACCGCCAGCGTTCCATGCGGAATCGTGCAGTCGATGTTCTTCAGGTTGTGGGTCCGCGCCCCGCGGATGATGATCTGGTCCGTCAAAAATCTTCTCTCTCAGCCCAAAAAGGACGTCCTGCCCACTGAGCAGAAACCCAGCGAAAGGACAAATGCCCCCAGTTTGATTATAGGTGCTTACCGAGACACGGCCAACCGCGCTGCATCATCGGCAGATCGCTCTAGGACAGTTCCCGGCCGCAGCGGCGACTCGAGTCGCTTGAGCACAAAAGGGAAGAAGGTCGCCGGATCGGACTTCAGGCACACCTGGGCATTCGCTGCCCCCGGACCGGGTTGTGTATATCCGTTGTCGTCCACACTCAGATGCAATGGCGTCGTTGGACAAAGCCCGGGATCCGCCGCATATCCCGCCGCCATCGGATCAAACAGGGTCGGCGTCGGCTGTCCCCACTCGTGGTAGAGTTCCTCGATCTGCTTCGTCAGTGGTGATCCGTAATCGACCAGTGACTTGAGCTGATCTTTGTCGAGCTTCAGAATCGTCGCATCTAGCGGCATCACGTAAAGCGGAACGCCCGATGTAAATACTTTTTGCGCCGCGGGAATGTCGCAAAGAATATTCCACTCCGGTTCGGGTGCGCCGCCCTTGTATCCCTTGTAGATCGATCCGCCCATCATCACAATCCGCTTCAGTTTTCGGAACGTCGCCACATCCTTGTCGATCGCTGCGCCTAGATTCGTCTGCGGGCCAATCGCGATCAGCGTGATCTCGCCCGGATGTTTCCGAATCTGGTCGAGGATGAAATCCGGGGCCGATCCCGGCTGCACCTGCTTTGCATCGCCGCGCTCGGCATACTCAGCCTGCGTAAACTGCGTCCGCGGTGACGTCTCGACACCCGCGACGACCGGAATATCGCTGCGCCCGATCGCATCGAGATATCGCACAGCAAGCCGCGCCCGGAGCTTCGTATTCCCGAACGCGGTGGTGAGACCCAGAATCCTGAACTCCGGGCTCTGCACCCCGAGCCCGACCGCAAACGCATCGTCGATGTCATCGCCGATGTCGGTGTCGATGATCACCAATTGTTTCGCGTTAGCCGGCTGCGCATGCACCGTCTGCGCCGGAGCCATAGGAGACACGCGCAGAAGGAGCAGAAAGGTCAAAAC
>JAFAMZ010000073.1 GCA_019232935.1 Silvibacterium sp. | reverse complement strand
GTCCGATCCGCTGGTCGAGCCCGCGTCGACGAATCTCTCCACATTTGCCGAACATGGGAAGATCCTCTTCTTCCACGGGGACAGCGATCCATGGTTCTCACCGCTCGACACGCTGGAGTACTACAAGTCACTCGCGGCAGCCAATGGAGGGGCCGAGAAGGTTGCGGAATGGAGCCGCATGTACCTTGTGCCAGGCATGGCACACTGCGGCGGAGGGCCAGCCCTCGACCATTTCGATATGCTGATGGCGGTCGTGAACTGGGTTGAGAAGGGAACAGCTCCGGATTTCGTGGTCGCGACCGGACAAGCCTTCCCGGGCCGCAGCCGTCCTCTCTGTGCATATCCAAAGCACGCGCAATATACCGGAAGTGGAGACCCACAGGATGCGAAGAACTTCAGATGCCAGTGAAGGCGACACGCATGCACCCGATTGATTTCAAATCCAAAGGGTGCCGCTGGGACAGCCTGAGCCTGGGAGAAGTCATGCTGCGACTCGACCCAGGCGAAGGCCGCATTCATACCACGCGCCACTTTCATGCCTGGGAGGGTGGCGGGGAGTACAACGTTGCGCGCGGGCTGAGGCGATGCTTTGGATTGCATACTGGAGTCGTAACCGCGCTGGCAGACAACCCTGTCGGACGACTCGTCGAGGACTTCATTTTGCAAGGCGGTGTGGACACCACGCTCATTCGCTGGGTCCCATACGACGGTGTTGGCCGCACGGTTCGCAACGGCCTGAACTTTACCGAGCGTGGTTTCGGTGTCCGCGCCGCTGCAGGCTGTTCGGATCGCGGCCACACGGCAATATCGCAGGTGAAGCCGGGTGACTTCGACTGGGAAGGAATCTTCGGCCCGGCAAACGGCTCACGCTGGTTCCACACCGGAGGCATTTTCGCCGCACTCTCAGAATCAACGAGGCTTGTTGCCGCTGAAGCAATGGATGCCGCGCGGAAATATGGCACACCCATTTCCTGTGACCTGAACTATCGCGACTCGTTATGGAAGAGCATAGGAGGTAAGCCGAAAGCTCAGGAGGTGAATCGCGAATTAGTGCGAAAAGTGGACCTGCTGATCGGAAACGAAGAAGACTTTTCCGCGATGCTCGGCATCTCCGTCGAAGGCGTGTCGGAGGATTTTGGCGAGTTGCCCGTTGCGAGCTATGAAAAGATGCTTCGCGAGGTGGCCGCAACATATCCCAACCTGAAGCTGATTGCCACCACCCTCCGCACAGCGCACACCGCCACCCGCAATGCCTGGGGGGCCATCGCGCTCTACGAAGACAAGATCGTTCACGTTCCGCAGCGGGAGATCGAGATCCTGGATCGAGTGGGTGGCGGCGACTCCTTTGCTTCAGGACTCATTTATGGACTGCTCGATGGGAGGCCGATCGAGTGGGCGGTTCGATGCGGCGTAGCTCACGGCGCGCTGGCGATGACGACTCCCGGCGACACCAGCATGGCGACACTGGCGGATGTGGAGAGGGTGATGAAGGGTAGCTCGGCGAGGATCGAACGCTAGGTTTCAACTATGACTGTGGAAGAGACAAAGAGGCTTCTGGAAGAGGCGGTGCTCATCCCTGTATTGCGCGCCAGCTCGATCGAAATGGCCCATGCAATCGTGGAGGCAATGATGGCTGGCGGCGTGACCGTTGTTGAGGTCACCATGACAGTACCCAATGCCATTGCGCTGCTGCGTGACCTGAATCAGAAGTACCGGGAAGGCCTGCTACTGGGGTCCGGGACGGTAACGGACGCAGAGCAGGCGCGGGCGACGATTGAGGCGGGCGCCGAGTTTGTCGTGAGCCCCAGCCTGCACCTCGACGTAATTGCGAAAACAAAGGAGATGGGCAAGGTCTCGATTCCGGGAGCGCTGACTCCAACAGAAGTGATCACCGCGTGGCGTGCCGGCGCCGATTACGTAAAGGTGTTTCCCTGCTCGGCCATGGGCGGCCCGAGTTATCTGAAAGCGCTCAGGGCGCCTTTCCCTGAACTGAAGCTGATTCCGACGGGCGGCGTGACTTTCCAGACTGCGGTGGATTTTCTGAAAGCCGGCGCATGCGCGTTGGGAGTCGGTGCGGATCTGGTGAATCCAGCGGCCATTATGGAAGGGAAACCGGAAGTCATTACGGAAACAGCGCGGGCGTATCTGGAAATCGTTCGGATGACGCGCAGCGGCTGACCTTTGACGCTACGGCTCGACGACGGGCAACTCAATGTGGGAGCCAGCGTAGATCCTCATTTCGGCAGCCTTATAGTCCGCCGGACCTGCGGTCATGATGTTGGGGACAAACGTCTGGGGATTTCGGTCGTAGAGAGGAAACCAGGTGCTTTGGACCTGCACCATGATGCGATGTCCTTTGAGAAAAACATGGTCTGCACCATGCAGGCTGTACCGGTATTCTTCGGTGGTATTGGCCGGGATAGCCTGGGGATGTTCGTAGCTGGTGCGATAGCGGCCGCGGAAAATTTCTTCGACGATCATCAGCTGATACCCTGACATCTTTCCGAAAGAGGGGTCGTCGGGATAGATATCAATGAGCTTGACGACCCAATCCGCGTCGGTGCCGGATGTGGAGGCGAGCAGGTCGGCAACAACATCGCCGGTGACCGTAATATCGTGGTCAAGGACGGGAGTGGACCAGGTGGCTACATCGGGACGCTTATCATAGGGGCTCTGGTCCTGGACGAGCCAGGTGTACCAGCCCGAGCCCGTCGGCGCATAGGTGGCCTCGATCGGACGTTTTCGATACTCCACCGGATGGGATGGATCAGAAAGGTATTTCGTATAGGAATCGGCAGTAGAGGGTTTATCGAAGCTCAGGGTTCCATTTGTTCCGAGGTAAAGGTTCCTCTCGGCGCTGTTCTTAGGAGGCCAGTGGCTGTAGCGCATCCAGCGATTGGTTCCGGTCTGGAAGGTGGCCGTGTCCTCGAGATCGAAACCGAGCTGATCTTTGAGGTAATGTGCGAAAAACGGAGCTTCGAGCTGCTGACGGAACTGGTCTCCGGTGGAGGCGCCGAAATTTACGACATCGAGATGGCGGGTTGTGCGTGCCCAGCCACCGTGGTTCCATGGGCCCAAGACCAGGAAGACTTCATGGTTCGTATCATGAGGTTCGAGTGCAGCATATTCGGCCTGGGGTCCCCACATGTCTTCCTGATCCCACCATCCGCCGACTTGGAGTGTGGGAACAGTGACCCTGTCGAGGTGCGGCTGCACGGCGCGTGACCGCCAGAAGTCATCGTATGCCGGATTCTCGAGGAAGGCGTGCCACGTTGGCAGACTGCTTGTTCCGGACTGCTTTGCAGCGGCGGCAAATGACCCCGTGTTCAGGAAATAGTTGTAGGCGTCTTCATTCAGCTTGCTGAATGTATTTTCCTTGCTCGACTCCATTCCGATCACATAGTCATAACCGTAGGTCTGGCGGAAGGCGCCATTGTGAAAGAAATCATCACCGAGCCATACGTCGGTCATGGGAGCCTGCGGTGAGATGGCCTTTACGGCAGGGTGTGGATCGATGCCAGCTTCCGCAGCCAGAAATCCGGGATAGGAGACGCCGACTACTCCGACCCGGCCGTTATTTCCGGGGATATTTTTGATGAGCCAGTCGACTGTGTCGTAAGTGTCGGTGCTCTCGTCGATCTGATTCGGGTCCTTCGACTTGGGATCGTGGTGAGCGGCAATCGGGCGCATCATGATGAACTGGCCCTCGGAACCGTAGCGCCCGCGGATATCTTCCATGACAAAGATGTATCCGCTCTGGGCAAGCTCGGTGTAGCGTGCGTTGATTGAGTCGGAATCGGACTCATCAACGCCATATGGGGTGCGCTGCATGAGAAACGGCATGGCCTCCGCCGTCTCAGCCGGGCGCAGGATGACGGCATGCAGTTTTACGCCGTCCCGCATGGGAATCATGACAACCTGACGAGTGTACGGGTGGAAATGGTTATGCACGGGCTGGTCGGAAATGCGTTCAAGGATGGTTTCCGATGAGCCGGATTTGCGCTTTACACCGGTGACTTTACCGGCAGCGTCGATAGTGAACTCCAGGTGCAGAGGCGGCTCTTTGGAACTGAAGCTCGTGGGAGAGTCAGCCATCAGGGTCAGACGCGGTGATCGGGCCCACTCGATGGTGAGATGGTCGCCATCTCGAAAAATTGAGTCGACGATGTCCGGCTCGTCTACAGACCGATACTGGCCTGCGTATCGATCCAGCGTTGCGGCGTCGAGATGCGACTGAACAGCAGCGGAACTCTGCGAAATGGCTGTCGTAAGAGAAAGGAAAGGGAGGAAAAGCAGGATAACGAGGACGGCGGCCTTGCGGAACATGAGCGAAGCGTGGTCTCCTTGAGCTCCCTAAGTGTATCTGATGGAATGAAGACCGGCAGCAGGATCTACTTCTTCGCGGTTGCGTGGGAAGCTGTTTTGCAGGTGGTGCAGAGCTCGCCGGTGATGCCTTTGCCTTCTTCGATGGTAAAGATCCGGTCGACGTTGGGCAGCTTGAACTTTTCGATTGCTCCGCTCGGCCAATGGATCTCAACTGCTTCGACAGCTGCAGCATCTCCAATCCCGAAGTGAACACGCTGGTCGTTCGAGGAGATATAGCTTCCACCGCTGATCACGTCACCGCGCTGACGCATGCCGTTGGCGCTCAGGTAAACCGTCGCGCCGACCGCATCGCGCGGGCTTTTGGGACCGCCGACAAGTTTCAGCTCAACCCAGTGATGATGGTCCGCGCTCACATTGCGCAGCAGCACCGGTGTGCTGTCCAGTGAATTGATTACCACGTCAATCTTGCCGTCGTTGAAGAGATCCCCGAAGGCCGCGCCCCTGCCGGGAGTGACGACGGCAAGTCCTGTGCCCTTTACAGGAGGAATCAGCTCGAACTTCTTGCCGTTCAGATTGTGGTAGAGCAGCGGGCGTTCGGCGAAACTGGTGCCCCAGTCCTGTTTGTCGACCTCCGGATAGACATGGCCATTGATCATCATGATGTCTTTCCAGCCATCATTGTCATAGTCAATGAACCCGGCGCCCCAGCCAAGAAAAGGAATTGTATCCTGCGCGAGACCGAGGCGATAGGTCACGTCAGTGAAGTTTGCGTCGCCATCGTTGTGATACAGGACCTTGTAGTCATCGGAGAAGGTGGTCGTCAGAAGGTCGAGGCGGCCATTGTTCTCGTAATCGCCGATGCCCAGGCCCATGGAGGCAGTCTCTCGGCCGTCCTGATTGAGAGCGAACCCGGAGGCGTAGCTGTCGTCCTCGAAGGTCCCGTTTCCCTTGTTGATGTAGAGATAGTTGGGCGTTGAATCATCGGCGACCAGCAAGTCGACTTTGCCGTCGTTATTTATGTCGGCGAAGATGCTGGTGAAACCGTAATAGCGGTTGGGATCGTTTACGCCCGCCTTCACACTTACATCGGTGAAAGTGCCATCGCCGTTGTTGTGGAACAAGTGATCGGGTTCACCCAGCAAGCCCCGAGGACCGCACATTACACTTACGCCGCGAAAATTGCAGAAGCTGTAAGCAACAGCCTTAGAACCGGGAATCGGCGGGTTCGTCATGTCGTAGTGGATATAGCCGGCGACGAACAGATCGAGGCGTCCGTCGCCGTCATAATCCCCGAATGTGGCGCCGGTGGACCAGTTACCGAGCGTGACTCCAGTTTTTTCGGCTACATCGGTGAATGTGCCGTCGTGGTTATTTCGATACAGGCGGTTCTTCCCATAATTGGCGACAAAGATGTCTGGCCAACCGTCGTTGTCGAAGTCGCCGATGGCGACTCCGAATCCCCAACGGTCGTTGCCGACTCCGGCCTTGGCCGTAACATCGGTGAAAGTGCCGTCATGGTTGTTGTGAAACAGTGCCGCGTGCGGGGGAGCAGCTTTTCCGTCCATCGCGTCTTGTGTCGATCCGTTCACCAGATAGATGTCGAGCCATCCATCGTTGTCGTAGTCGATCAGGCCAACGCCCGATCCGTTCGCTTCGATGATGAATTTTTTGTTCGGAGCTCCCATGGTGTGGCGCCATACTGCGAGTCCTGATTTTTGTGTGATGTCTTCGAAGACAACCGGGCCTGAGTCAACAAATCCACCGGCTGTGATTGGACGATTTTCGGCGTCGTGGATTGCGGCGTGGGCCCCACCGGTGGCGTTTCCGCCTCCCATGGGTTGAGGAGTCGGAGCCTGCGACTGGGAGAAGGAGAGCGACGGCAGGATGAGAAGACTCAGAGGGAGCAGAAATCTACTGAACAGATGGCAATCTCCACGGGAGGAACACGCGGTGAGGATATCAGAAAGTTTCAGGGCGATTGCAAAGGGGGATTCGTGTGTTGGCGCTCGCGAGGCTTGAAATCGTTCTGGTTTCGAACAAAGCCGATACCGAAGTTCATCCAGGTGGCGAGTGAAATCGGTTACAATCGCACGCAAATGGATTCAGCGCGCAAAACCGTTTCGAGCTGCCAGGGGATTACGTGGCATTGGCACAAAATCCTCTCGGGTGTTGGTGCGCAATTGGGGTATAACGATTCCAAGCTCCAAGCTCGTTACTTGTCGCCGCTTCCGGCACCGGTCGGCGACTGTGTTCTTGAACTGCCCCCCCAAGAAGTGCGCCTATGAACATCAAAGAAGTTGCGCGACTTGCGAAGGTTTCCACCGCGACCGTCTCGCGCACGATCAACGGCTCGGACAAGGTCACGGCTGAAACGGCGGAGCGCGTCCGTCGCGCGATCGAGCAGCTTAAGTATTACCCCAATACCAATGCGCGCGCGCTTGGTTCCGGAAGAAGCAGCCTTTACGGCCTGATCATTTCAGATATAACGAACCCGTTCTTTCCTGAGTTGGTCAAGAGCTTTGAAGATGTCGCGGTGCAGTTCGGCCAGGAGGTGTTGGTAGCGAACACAAATTACGATCCGCACCGGATGGAAGTATGCGTTAGCCGCATGCTCCAGCGGAAGGCGGATGGCGTCGCAATCATGACGTCAGAGATGGAAGAACACCTCATTGATGAACTGAGCAGCCGCCGGATACCCCTGGTGTTTCTCGATACCGGCACGCCGCAGGAGGGAATCAGCAATATCGCCATTGACTATGCCAGCGGAATCGATGCGGCGGTCGTCCACCTTACCTCGCTGGGACACACTTCGATTGGTTTCATCCGGGGGCCGATGGCTTTGACTTCAGCGCGTATTCGTTACGGTGCGTTCATCGACAGCATGAAGCGCAAAGGGCTCACCATCGACGAAAGGCTGATTGAGGAAGGCAATCATCGGATGGATGGCGGTCATGAAGCTATGGTGCGATTGCTGGATAAGCCGGTGATGCCCACTGCGGTGCTCATGTCGAACGATATGACCGCAATCGGCGCTCTTGGCGCGATGTTTGAACGCGGGCTGAAGGTGCCGGATGACATGTCTATCATCGGATTTGACGATATCGAGTTGAATACGTTCTCCAAACCGGGACTGACTACCGTTCGTGTGTCGCGCAAGGAGATCGCCAAAGTCGCCTTTCACGCTCTCTACGACTCGAGAGATAATCCGTCAGCCAAGGGCGTAGAGTTCACCGTTCAACCGACTCTGATTGAGCGAAATACAACAGGAGCGGCCCCGAACAGGCACTCGACGAGGCATCCGCTGAAGCGGCTTGCAACGCGATGACTAATCGGTCACCACGCCTTCACTCAATTCTTTGATGCCGGTAGCCCGAATCTGTCAGCATCCGGCTGATTTCGTCAATGTGCGCGTTCCCCCGTGTCTCTAACGTCACATCGATTACGGTGTCGCCAAGATTGACTCCGTAGTGGGCGCGATCGTGCGAGGTCTGAACGATGTTGGCGCGGGCCTCGGCAATGATCCGCGTGAGGGAGTGCAGGGCTCCGGGACGGTCGGTGAGATGGATGCGGAGCCTCGTACGGCGACCGTCTTTGACTAGTCCTCTCTCGATAATTCTGGAGAGAAGGCTGACGTCGATGTTTCCGCCACAAACGAGAACTGCGGTTGCGTGCCCGTTGAGCAGTGTCTTGTGTTGGAGCAGCGCGGCAAGGGCAACCGCGCCCGCGCCCTCGGCCAGTAACTTTTCCCTTTCGAGCAGGATCAGAATGGCATTGGCGATTTCCTCCTCGTCGACGGTGACGAGCTCGTCGACATAGCGCTGAACCAGAGGAAGTGTGAGACTGCCCGCGCGCCGTACGGCAATACCATCTGCAATGGTCGCCTCAGCGGGAACGGTCACGGGCTGGCCTGCTTCGGTTGCATGCAACATCGAAGGCAGCCGCTCAGTCTGGACGCCGATGATGCGAACTTTCGGGTTCAGCTCTTTAATGGCGCATGCGACCCCACCGATCAGTCCGCCGCCACCGACGGGAACGACCACTGCCTGAAGTCCTGAGACCTGTTCGAGCAATTCGAGTCCGATGGTGCCCTGTCCTGCGATGACATCGCCATCGTCGAAGGGGTGCAGGAAGGTCATGCCGTCTTCTTCGCCCAGGCGCAGGGCTTCGGCGCAGGCCTCATCGTAGTTCGCGCCATGAAGGATAACTTCGGCGCCGAAGTTCATCGTGGACGAGACCTTCACCAGGGGCGTCATCAGCGGCATGACAATTCGGGAGCGAATGCCGCGCTGCGTGGCATGGTAGGCAACGGCCTGGGCATGATTTCCTGCGCTTGCGGCGATGACACCGCGACGCCTCTCGTCTTCGCTGAGGCTAAGGATTTTGTTCAGGGCCCCGCGTTCCTTGAAGGCTCCTGTACGCTGAAGATTATCGAGCTTCAGATACACGCTTTGGCCCGTCAACCTTGAAAGCTCATCCGAGTGCGGGCATGGCGAGCAATAGATGAAGTCTCGGATCCGCCCGCGTGCGGCCTGGACGTCCTGAAGCGTCACTGTCACAATCTGCCTCCCAAAAAATAAAGCCACCATCCGCTTGGAGCGGTGGTGGCTTGGATTTGCCAATCTCGTTCGCCAGCCCCGCTCCTATGGAGACGGGATAATAATGATGCTTCCAATCAGCCGGCCAGCGATACTGGAATTCATCGACTGGTAGTCATCGAAGCTGATCACTTTGCGGCGCATGCGAATGAGGTCATCAAAACAGAGTGGTCGCAGGAAGTCAAATGAAGCGCTGCGCTCATTTTTTTGGACGTGATTCTGGCGGAACCAGGCCGGCCACACGGTAGTACACCACAAGCTGGCCATAGTGTTCTCCGGAATGTTCGATCAATCCCCAGGCCATATCGCCAATGCGAGTCTGCTGATTGGCGAATGGATCGACGACCAGGTCGTTCAGTCCCGAGTCTCCCTTTTTCGTGATCAGAGTCGCGCCGTCCGCGAAAGATTTCTTTACGAATGCCACGACGGCAGCTTTGTCCTTGAACTGATCGCGTTTGGGATCCTCGGCCGGCGGCATCTTCTCGCCGTTCGCGGGTTTAATGAAGAAGTAATTGGCATTGGCGGCGTGAAGCAACTGTTCGGAGAAGGCGCGCTCTGCCGGGTTCGGCTTGAAGTCGTACTTGTCTTCGGGAAAGTCCTCGGCCATTGCGATCAGCTTGCGGCCTATATCGTTCCACGATTCCAGCAGGGACTGAGATGGGCTTAAGGGGGGCTTGGGCGGTGTTTTGGGTTGCTGGGATTGCGCGGCCAGTGCGACAAGAAACACCGTGAACGCTGCGACACTTCGAAAAGCAGTTTTCATGTGAATTGAATCCTCCCGGTTTGCGCTGCGGCGATCAGCTTAGCCGAAATGAACGGCAGCCGGGAATCCTGTTTGTCACAAAGATGATGAAATCCGGACTAGTGCGCAATGCATTGCAGGCCCCGTGCGAAGACGGCTACCGCCTGGTAGTCTCCGAAAAAGTATGGAAGCTCCCGATAGTCCTCGGCGTCGTGGATGACGAAGTCGGCGGCTTTTCCCGGTTCGAGCGAGCCGCTCTCATGGCCGCGATTCAGGCTGTATGCGGCGTTTATGGTCGCGGCGGTCAGAGCCTCAGCCGGCGTCATCTTCATCTGTGTGCAGGCCAGCGACATCACCGTGCGCATGGATGTTGTTGGCGAAGAGCCCGGGTTAAAGTCGGTGGCGAAAACGATGGCAAGCCCGGCTTCGATCATGGCTCGCGCATCGGGATACTTGTGCGAGCCGATGGCGTAAACAGAGCCGGGCAGCAGGACTGGCTGAATCCCGGCGGCCGTCAATGCAGCAATGGATGCGGGCTGTGTCTGCTCGAGATGGTCGCAGGTCTTCGCGCCCAGCTCTGCCGCGAGATCGCTTGCGCCGAAGGAGGTGAACTGGTCGGCATGCATGCGCAGGCCGAGCCCATGGGATTTGGCTGCGCTGAGGACGCGCCGGGCCTGATCGAGGTTGAAGACCTTTGCCTCGCAGAAGATGTCACAGAATTCGGCGAGCTTCTCATCGGCGATGCGGGGCAGCATTTCTTCCGTGACCAGACTGATGTAGTCATCTGCGCGTCCTGCGTACTCCTCAGGTATTTCGTGCGCGCCGAGAAATGTCGGCACGGTGCGGAGCGAAGTTGTCTGGCCAATGCGCCGGATGACGCGCAGAATCTTGAGCTCGTCGTCGATGGTGAGGCCGTATCCCGACTTTGCTTCGATGGTCGTGGTACCACCCTGAAGAAACCATTTCGCGTGACGAGTCGCAGCCTGAAGAAGCTGGTCTTCGCGGGCGGCGCACGTCTTTCTTACCGTCGAGCGAATTCCGCCGCCTTGCGCGGCAATCTCCTGGTAGGTAGCTCCGGCGCAGCGTTTTTCGAACTCGTCGGCGCGATTGCCTGCGAAGACGAGATGCGTGTGAGCGTCCACGAATCCGGGTGTGGCGAGGCGGCCGCCCGCATCGATGACCTCGGCGTCCTCAGCCTGAGGCTCGATTTCCGAGCGTGTCCCCACTGCCGCGATAACGCCGTCTTCGGCAATCATTGCGCCGCCGGGGATGATTGCCAATTCGCGCAGTTCTGCGCCGATCCGCGGACGCGCCGGGCCGGCAAGGGTAACGAGCTGCGACGTGTTGACGACGAGCAATCGGCTCAAGCGCGCTGCTCCCGCATGGGCACGCGGACCCCGGCTCGGCTGGCAAATTCTATCGCCTCCTCGTATCCCGCATCGACATGGCGCAGAACGCCCATGCCGGGATCGGTGGTCAGAACCCGCTCCAGTCTTTGCGCCGCGAGATCGGAGCCGTCGGCGACGACCACCATGCCGGCGTGATGGGAATAGCCGATACCGACGCCGCCTCCGTTGTGAATGCTGACCCAGGACGCGCCGGCAGCGGTATTCACGAGCGCATTGAGCAGCGGCCAGTCGGCGACCGCGTCCGATTCGTCGAGCATGTCTTCTGTCTCGCGATAGGGCGATGCGACGGAGCCGGCGTCGAGATGATCGCGTCCGATGACGATCGGGGCGGAGATCTCACCGCTGCGCACCAGCTCATTTATCGCCACGCCGAATTTTGCACGCTGGCCGTATCCGAGCCAGCAGATGCGGGCGGGGAGGCCCTGGAAGTGGATGCGCTTCTGCGCGAGTTCTATCCAGCGGCGCAGGCCTGCGTCCTCGGGGAACAGCTCAAGCACGAGCTGGTCGGTGCGGTGAATGTCCTTCGGCTCGCCCGAGAGCGCCACCCATCGGAACGGCCCCTTGCCTTCGCAGAAGAGCGGACGGATATATTCCGGAACGAAGCCGGGAATTTCGAATGCGTCATTGACTCCGGCGAGTTTCGCCTGGGCGCGCAGATTGTTGCCGTAGTCGAAGGTGACGGCTCCGCGGCGCTTCAGCTCGAGGATCGCTTCGACGTGCCTGCCCATGGTGGCGATCGAGAGGCGCGTGTATTCCTCGGGATCGCTCTCGCGCAGCCGGAGGGCAGCTTCGAGGCTCATGCCATTCGGCACATAGCCGTTGAGCGGATCGTGCGCGCTGGTTTGATCGGTGAGCACATCAGGCACGATGTCCCGGCGGATCAGCTCAGGCAGTACATCGGCAACATTCGCGACGAGGCCGACGGAGATTGCCTTGCCGTTCCGTCTGGCCTCGTTGAGGATCGCCAGAGCTTCATCGAGGTTCCATGCTATGTGGTTGCAATAGCTGCTCCTGAGGCGTTTCTGGATGCGCTCGGCGTCTACGTCCACTCCGAGGAAGACCGCGCCGTTCATCGTTGCAGCGAGCGGCTGGGCGCCACCCATTCCGCCCATTCCACCGGAGACGACGAACTTACCGTCGAGGCTGCCGCCGAAGTGGCGGCGACCGGCTTCAGCGAAAGTCTCATAAGTACCCTGCACGATGCCCTGGCTGCCGATGTAGATCCATGAGCCGGCCGTCATCTGTCCGTACATCATCAGGCCCTTGCGCTCAAGCTCGTGGAAGTGCTCCCAGTTGGACCAGCGGCCAACGAGGTTGGAGTTGGCGATAAGCACGCGGGGCGCAGCCTCATGCGTGCGGAGCACGCCGACGGGCTTTCCGGACTGGATGAGCAGGGTTTCGTCATCGGCAAGCGTCTTCAGGGAGCGGACGATCGCGTCGAATGCCTCCCAGTTGCGCGCGGCTTTGCCCGTACCGCCGTAGACGACAAGTTCTCCCGGACGCTCAGCGACTTCGGGATCGAGATTGTTCATCAGCATGCGAAGCGCGGCTTCCTGCTGCCAGCCGCGTGTATTCAGGTTGGTTCCGCGCGGCGCGCGAATGGCCTCGCGCGCGGGAGCCTCCGGGGTGGCTATGTCAACCATGCTTTTCTCCTCTCCAGGCATCAAATCTTCCTTCGCGAATCTTCTGCGCGAGCTGTGCAATGTCATCGGCCAGTGCGCGGTCTTCTTTCAGAGGCGGGACAATCTCTCGAACCAGATCTGCGGCTGCGCCAACCTGTCGCGCGGGGTTGAGCGGGAGACGGTATTCAAGGCCTTGCGCGGCGCAGATCAGTTCGATGGCCAGCACATGCTCGGCATTCGAAACCACCTGACGCAGTTTGAGCGCTCCGGTCATACCCATGGAGACATGATCCTCTTTTCCGCCCGAAGTGGGAACACTGTCGACGCTCGATGGATGAGAGAGGACTTTGGACTCATTCAACAAAGCCGCGGCGGCGACGTGAGCAATCATCAGCCCTGAAGAAACGCCTGGATTTTTTGAAAGAAATGCCGGGAGTCCCTCGTTGATATCAGGATTGATGAGCCGGTCGATGCGACGCTCGCTGATGCTCATCAGATCGGAGAGGGCAATGGCTGCGTAGTCCAGAGCGAGAGCCAGCGGGGCGCCGTGGAAATTGCCGCCAGAGATAATCTCGCCGCCATCGTCATTGAAAATCAGCGGATTGTCGGTAGCTGCTCCGGTTTCGATTTCGATGACCCCGCGTACGTGTGCAAGAGCGCTGCGAGCTGCACCATGCACCTGGGGCATGCAGCGCAGGCAGTAGGCGTCCTGCACGCGTGGATCGTTGTGGCGATGCGATTCGCGGATTTCGCTGTCGGCGAGAAGGTTCCGCAGATGCGTCGCGGCGGCGATCTGTCCGGGATGGGGCCGCGCTTCATGGATTCTCGGGTCGAAGGCCGCCGGCGTACCACGCAGCGCTTCGAGAGACATGGCTCCGGCAAGGTCGAATAGTTCGGCGATGCGAACGGCACGGCCAAGCGCGAGAGCACCTACTCCGGCCATGGCTTGCGTACCGTTGAGCAGAGCGAGGCCTTCTTTGGCAGCGAGGGTCAGCGGTTCGATGCCGGCGGTGGTGAGTGCGCCGGAAGCGGGAAGTCGTTTGCCCCCGAAGAAGACGTCGCCTTCACCGATAAGGGCCAGCGCGAGATGGGCGAGGGGCGCGAGATCGCCGCTTGCTCCCACCGAACCGCGGCCCGGAATCACCGGATGAATGGCGTGATTGAGCATCGCGACCAGGGTGTCAGCAACGACCGACCGGACTCCGCTCAGTCCTTTTGCGAGGACATTCGCCCGCAACAGCAGCATGGCCCGGACTTCGTCTTCGGGCAGTGGTTCGCCGATGCCGCAGGCGTGGCTGCGGACGAGGTTTCTCTGCAATGCTTGAAGCTGATGCGCTCCGATGCGCACATCGCTAAGCTTGCCGAAACCGGTGTTGATGCCGTAGGCTGTCTCGCCGCGCGATAAAACAGCTTCAACTATCGCCCGAGATGTTCTGATTTTCCTATATGCACTTTCGGAGAGGCTGACTCTTTGACTGCTTACGGCTACTGCAGCGACGTCCTCCAGAGACAGGGGGCTGCCATCAAGTTCGAGAACTTCTTTCATCGGCTTTGTATGCTAGGTGAAGTATGGGAATGAGTACATGCAGATTCGAGGGCGATATGGACCGTTGTCCTTGGAATCAGCAGAAAATGAGTGAATGAAAGAATAATTCATGGAAAATATTGACGAATTCTCATTGAATCTGCTGGTCGAGCTATCCCGAGACGCCAGGGCGTCCTACGCCGAGCTTGGCCGCAGGGTCGGCCTGTCTCCCTCCGCTGTGGTCGACCGAATGCGCCGCATGGAGGAGGAAGGAGTCATCCAGGGATATTCAGCGGCAATCAACCCGGCGGCGCTGGGTCTGTCGATTCAGGCCGTGATTCGCATGACATGTGATGGCACCCACTATCATCCATTTCTGAAGTTCGTGAAGACCCTGCCGGATTTGCGCGTCTGTCATCACGTCACTGGGGCGGATGCGTTTTTTCTCGAAGTTGCCGTGCGGTCGCTCGAAGAGTTGGAACAGCTGATCGAGCGCCTTCTCCCCTACGGAATTCCCACGACAAGCCTGGTTTTCTCTTCGCCGGTTGCGCGACACTCGCCTGAGCTGTCCCGGCTTGGCAGCGCGAAACAGAATAGGCGGACCGGAGGCCGCCCGCGTTGATCGTAAATGGAAATCTATGCCGGCATGATGATTCTCGATCCTCTGGCACCGTACCAGGCGATGTAGAGATAGCAGAGGACAGGAAGGATAAACGCGTGGTGAATGCCGATTCGGTCGGCGATGACACCCTGCGCCAGCGGAATGAGGGCGCCCCCAACGATCGCGGTTACGAGGAGGCCCGACGCTTCGCCGGTCAGCGGACCCATCTCAGCAATACCAAGGGTAAAGATGCTGGGAAACATGATGGAGTTGAAGAGGCCGACCAGCAAAATGGTCCAAATGGCAATGTGGCCGAAAGTGAGCATGGACATCACAACCAGAATGCAGGAGACGATTGCGTTGAGGCTAAGCAGCGTGCCGGTCCGGACTTTCTGCAGCACAGCGCTGCCGATAAATCGTCCGATCATCGCGCCCAGCCAGTAAACCGGCACCAGCCTCGCTCCCTGCTCCAGGGTGAGCCCTCCGATGTCCGGCTGATTGAAGTAGTTAATGAGGAAGCTGCCGATTGAGACCTCCGCTCCCACATAGACGAAAATCGCTACCGCGCCCAGAACGACATGCGCATGCCGCCAGATGCTGTCCTTCTTCTCTCCGATGGGACGGTAATCTTTCGTTGTGTCGATGCGCGGGAACTTGAATAGTGCTATAGCCAGACCAAGGATGACGAGTGCGACCGCAATGGCAACGTAAGGCAACTTGACCGTCGCTGCTTCCTGCAGGTTATAGGCATAGCGAGCGGCCGGGTCTAGACTCTTCGGATTCTGGACCGAACTGGCGCCACCCAGGATAAGCAATCCACCCAGCAGAGGGCCGATGACCGTGCCCAGCGAATTGAATGCCTGTGTCAGGTTCAGACGGCTGGAAGCTGTCTGAGCAGGGCCGAGAATCGAGACGTAGGGATTCGCAGCGACCTGCAACGCGGTAATTCCGGCTGCGAGAATGATGAGGGCGGTAAGGAACAGCGGAAACGAAAGAGCACTGGCTGCGGGAACAAAGAGTAGAGCGCCGAGACACATGGTGAACAGTCCGGCGACCATGGTGCGCTGATATCCGATCCACTCCACCACTTTGCCGGAAGGGATTCCGAAAGCCGCGTACGAACAGAAAAAGGCAAACTGCACGAGCATAGCCTGAGCGTAGTTCTGATCGAAGATGTGCTTGAAGTGCGGAATCAGTATGTCATTGAGCGAGGTCAGAAATCCCCACATGAAGAACAATGTGGTGACCATCACGAAAGCGCTTCTGTAACTTGTTCCGCCCCCGGTCTCTGCGGCGACTCTGCTGGAACTGCTCACGTTTGTGATTGCCATCGGTTTCGGTTTTCCTCGTGTTTGGCATCCTGACAGGGCGGCCGGGCATCAGTGTTAGCCTTCCGCCGGGAGGGGAACATGCCTCCCGAGATAATACCTGTTCTCTGCACCCGGAGTCCCTGTTCCGGGGGGCGCTGCGTTCTTTC
>JAFAMZ010000003.1 GCA_019232935.1 Silvibacterium sp. | reverse complement strand
TCAGACCCCCTCCGATGGCGCGCCAATCCACTCATTCTGTAACTCAGACTGCGGCAAAGAAAAAGCCCCGCGATCCGGTCGCCTCCGGCGA
The DNA here is from genome assembly GCA_019232935.1 of Silvibacterium sp. Classification (GTDB taxonomy): domain Bacteria; phylum Acidobacteriota; class Terriglobia; order Terriglobales; family Acidobacteriaceae; genus Silvibacterium. The sequence continues at coordinate 2,888 of JAFAMZ010000003.1, read as the reverse complement.
ACGCGACGCTGCCGTCAACCGCGCCGCCAGCCATAATTACTTCCTCCTCGATCGATTCGAGTGCGGAGTCGCCCTTCGCGGCACCGAAGTTAAATCCATCCGCGAAGGCAAGGCTAACCTGAAAGACTCCTACGGAATCATTAAAGACGGCGAGGCTTTCCTGCTGAATGCCCATATTGGGCCTTATTCCCACGGCAACCTCAGCAACCACGATTCGCTCCGGACGCGAAAGCTCCTCCTGCACCAGGAGGAAATCCGCAAACTCATGGGACAGACGCAGCTTAAGGGTCATACGCTCATCCCCACGCGCCTTTATTTCCGCAACGGCCGCGTCAAGTGCGAAATTGCCGTCGCGAAAGGCAAACAGGACTGGGATAAGCGCGAAACCGAACGCCGCCGCGAAGCAGACCGCGAGGCCCGCGCCGCCATCGCCCAGAACAAGAGGAAGTACGCGGGGTGATCTGGACACGAATTTCGTGTCACACTAGAATCGTGATATGAAGTCTCGTCTGCGAAATATAACGGTCACGGTCGAAGAAGATGTCGCTCGGTGGGCGCGCGTAGAAGCCGCGCGAAAGGAAATCAGTGTCTCCCGTATGCTGGGAGGAATACTCCGCGAGCGCATGGCTGAAGAAGATGCTTATGAATCCGCGATGCGTCGGGCGCTGGCCCGCAAACCCTTCATAACATCGGAAGGGCCCTACTTGTCACGAGAGCAGGCTCATGACCGCGCCAGTCTTCGTTGACACAAATGTCCTGATTTATTCGCTCGATAAGACTCAACCACGGAAGCAGCCTCTGGCAGAGAGGTGGCGTGCCGAACTGTGGAGAAGCCGCCGTGGCAGGATCAGTTATCAGGTGTTGCAGGAGTTCTACGCTAATGTGGCGACGAAGTGGCCAGCCATAAAGGATCAGGCACGCGCAGAAATCCGCGATCTTTTGGCGTGGCGCCCTGTGCCGATCGACGGCCCCGTCATTGAGCAGGCCTGGAAACTCCAGGACCGCTACCATCTATCGTTCTGGGACTCTCTGATAATTGCCGCAGCCAAAGCTGCGTCATGCCGTTATCTGCTGACTGAGGATTTGCAGGCCGGCCAAGATTTAAGTGGTGTCCTCGTCGTCAACCCATTTCTGCAAGATCCAGCCTCACCGCTCCCTGGATGAAGCCAAAAAAGGAAGACTTCGTGAAAACTGACCTCCTCTTCACCCCCGCCTCCTCCGCTCAGACCGAACTCCTCACCGTCTTCGCGGTCGACAACTCCACCAGCAAAGAGAAAGACGCCAAACCCGAAGTCTCTCTTCTCACCTCCGACGAAGCAGTCAAAAAAGCTGCCGGCTACGTCCTCTCGTCCGGAGAATTCAGGGCTGAAGCCAACGAAACCCTGCTTCTCCATGCCCCCGAAGGCCTGGCTGCAACTCGGCTTCTGATCATCGGCCTCGGCAAGGCCGCCAAAGCCGACATTCACGCCATCCGCCGCGCCGCCGGAGCTGCCGTTCGTTTCGCCAAACCACGCGGACTCCGTTCGCTCGCGATCCTCGCTCCAGAAGGGAACTTCGACCCGGCCCAGTCCACACGCGCCATCACCGAAGGAGCCATCCTCGCCGACTTCGACTCCGACACCTACCGCACCGACCGCAAGGACCGCAGCATCGAGTTGCTGGCCATTCTCGTACCCGCCGCCAACGACAAATCATCCGCCGAAGCCGGCCATCGCGAAGGCGTCATCATCGCCGAGGCGCAGAACTTCGCCCGCACGCTTATCAACGAGCCCGGCAACCGCATGACCCCGACCATCCTCGGCCAGCGCGCCGCTGAAATGGCGGCCGAATATGGCCTCAAGTCCGAGGTCTATAGCACCGACAAGCTCCGCGAGCTCAAGATGGGAGCCTTCCTCGTCGTCGCCCAGGGCTCCGAAGAACCGCCCGCGCTCATCGTCCTCACCTATGAGCCGCCCGAAACAACTTCAGTCGCCCCCGTCATCGGCCTGGTAGGGAAGGGAATTACCTTCGACACCGGCGGCATCTCCATCAAGCCCGCTGACAACATGGAGAAGATGAAGTACGACATGGCCGGAGGAGCCGCCATGATCGGCGCCATGCGCGCTATCGCCCAGCTCAAGCCTGCCGTAAAAGTAGTCGCGATCGTCTGCGCCGCCGAAAACATGCCCTCCGGCAAAGCGGTCAAGCCCGGAGACATCGCCTTCGCCATGTCCGGCAAATCCATCGAAGTCCTCAACACAGACGCCGAAGGCCGCATGGTCCTCGCCGACGGCCTCCACTACGCCCGCGAGCTAGGCGCCACCCGGCTGATCGATGCTGCTACGCTTACCGGAGCCGTCGCTATCGCCCTCGGCCAGATCAACGCCGGCGTCTTCGCCAACGACGAGGACGCATACCAGCACTTCACGACAGCTCTGGGAATCTCCGGCGAAAAGTTCTGGCGTCTGCCCGTCGAAGACGAGTACCGCGAGCAGATCCGTTCCTCCATCGCCGACATCCAGAACACCGGCCTCACCCGCTACGGCGGAGCCATCAACGCCGCCATGTTCCTCAAAGAGTTCGTCGCCGACACTCCCTGGTTGCATCTCGACATCGCCGGCCTTGCCTGGCAGGACGCCGAAAAACCATGGCTCGCCAAAGGCCCCACCGGGGTCGCCGTCCGCAGCATCATAGAATGGGTCCGCAGCTACTCATAAACCACGGCTCTGGGTGCCCCACTCAAGTCCGGCTTTGGCTTGAGTGGGGGTGCGCTGAATTGAAAGACTGACGCTCCACCAAACCCCCTCTCCAGCTTTAGAATCAAATCCGTCGGAGGGACGGCGATGCCACTCATCCGGGCCTGCAACAACTGCGGCACAAAAAACCGCATTCCTTCTTCACACCTGGCG
>JAFAMZ010000102.1 GCA_019232935.1 Silvibacterium sp. | reverse complement strand
TGCCCTGCCTAGCCAGCTCGATTGCGACGCCTCTGTTGTAGTTCGCGTCCTGGTCCTGGCCCCGCGTGGAGAATCCGCGACCGGTTTCACACGCATTGAGGAAGACAATGCGGATCCCGCGGTTGCGAAGAATACTCACCAGCTCCTTTGCGGTGAGCTCCCACACCTGGCCGGAATCGGTCACAAATTCGACATATCCTCCCTCCTTGGCGTCGTAATAACCGTGGCCGATAAAGTGGAAGACATCGTATTCGGTGCGATCATCCGTGGATCGCAAACGGCCTTGGAGAACATCCGGGGTGCATCGGACGATGGGATCGACTTCGACCAACCCGTGCTCGATCAGGCCGCGGAACGAGTCCTTAATGCGGCGCGATTCCTCCTCGTCCGAGATATCCGAAGCGCCTATTGCCTGGGCGGAAGCGACCAGGATGCGCAGCTTGTCCCGCTTGCGCTCGATCTTGTCGGCGGGGATGGGCGAGAGAACATTGCGGAGAAAGCGGACATTGCTGGTGGAGAGAAAGCAATCGCCGTCCGGATCATAGGCGAGCTCCCATGGCAGATCCGAAAGCCAGGATAGCATCGATGTGAAGATAATATTCACCCGTTTGCGCTTATGCCGATAAAGGACCGCGTCGTAGAGACGGCGCACCTGGCCGGTGAAAAGCACATTGAAAAGACGCGTTCCCAGGAGCTTGAGGAACTCTTCATTCGGCTCGTTGAAGCTCGGTTTTTTTTCCTCCCCGGTAGTGTACGGCGAGGACCGCTGGCCGTTTGTGTGCGCCACCATGAATTTCTGCATGCTGATAATATCGCGAAAACGGACTCCGGCCATTTCCACGTCGGCTTTCGACCAGGCTTTGTCTGCCTCCCTACTTTTATCTTCCGCAACATTCCTGGTGTAGAGCGGCTGAGCGACGTGGGCGCTGCCGTACTGCGCAAGCAACAAGTGGGACGCGATGTTCTCGTGGAATTCCTCGGGGTTTTCGGACGAAACAACCGTCAGATAGAGCGTATCTTCATCGTCCCAGCCCTCAGGGCTGATGACGGCCTCTCTGACTACCTCCGTAGCCGCCGTCTTGAGGACTTCTGCGGTCGCTGACGGCGCGGACGCACCTTCCGACGCGGGCGCTTTCGCGGCTGGCGCAGGAAGCGCGGCGAAGCCATCCCGCGAGCGTCGCACCAAGCTGGTGGGCAGCATTGTGTGAACATCGAGCAGCGGAAGGCCAAGCGCTTTTCCCTCGAAACAGTTCATGATGAATGAAACCGCACCGGCCTGGCTGAAGAATCCGCCGTGATGCACCGCGGTGGGTAGATCAGGACGAAGATTTCCGCCCGGACCAAAGCACGCTACGCGATCGCCGGCGATCCATTCGTCCAGCGCGTACGAGCTTTTCCAGCCGCCCTCCGTGGGAACGACAAGATCGTTGGCGCCACCAAAAAAGGCATCGACACCCATATCGCTAAGGCGCGCCCACCACTCGCGCGGCGGCTGAAAATTCGACACCAGCGCATAATAGAGCGTGCCGTCCGGGACATCCGGTGGGGCTTGCAACGCGTCGATGTAGTCGCTCTGCGGATCCATCGCCACGAGGCCGGGGCAATTGCCGAGCACGTTGCCGGCGAACCATTTGAGGGCTTCGGCCAGCCACGCACCGCCGGTGGTGAATGGATTTTCCGGCAGGAGTTCGAGAATGTTCGCGAAGAACGATAGCTTTTTTTCCCACTGTCCAGGGCTAGCGAGCGGCGTCCCCATGCTAGGGCTGGCGACCATCATGACCCTACCTATTTTTAGCCGGGCGCGCTTTGGGTGGCGCATACCTGCCCTTTCCAGCAACTCCCTTACGACCAGTCCGCCGCGGGAGTGTGTTATGATATCGAAGGTGAAATCCTGGTCGGGCAATGAGTCGAGGAGGTCCTTCACGTTCTCCTCGGGCGTCTTGCTGATCGTGTAGTGATTGAAGGCGTAGAAGTTTGCGCGGTAGCTCTTGCGTGCCTCGGGAAAGAAATCCGTTGTGGCGAGACTTCGGAAAGCGCCGTACGCCGTCGAGAACGTCC
>JAFAMZ010000300.1 GCA_019232935.1 Silvibacterium sp. | reverse complement strand
CGCAATCCGCGTCTACCTCGACGGTCATTCCCCTGTGCTACCGATTCTCCCCTGCGGCGCAAGCCGCGTCCGCCTGGACGGTCAGTCCCTTGACTTCTGGCCGCGCTCCGGCAATCCTAGTCATTTCCCGACAAGAATTTGATTTCTCCCGGAGCCCCAACTTTTTGAACGTCCGAGTCTTCTATCACGACAAGTGTTTCGACGGAGCCTGCTCCGCATCTCTCTTTACGCGTTTTCACCGCGAATGCATCACCAGTGGGGCAAATTACAGCTACCATGGCCTCGTCCACCGTGCCGGAGCCCTCTTCAACGAGGCCGACTTCACCGGCGACGAAAACGCTATCGTCGACTTCAAATATTGCGCTTCGCCCCGCATCACCTGGTGGTTTGATCATCATCTCAGCGCCTTTCTCACTCCCGAAGACCAGGAGGATTACCGCCGCGGCCTGGCTGACGGCCGCTACGTCAATCGGCGCTTCTACGACCCCGCCTATATCTCCTGCACCAGCTTTCTCGCCCACATCGCTTCGACGAAATTCGGATTCAACGCCGAGCCTGTCGCCGAGCTCGTCCGCTGGGCCGACATCGTCGACGGAGCCCTCTATTCCAGTCCGCAGACCGCAGTCGAAATGGCCGATCCCGCCATGAAGCTCACGCTGGTCATCGAGTCCACCCAGGACCCCACCTTCATCCCTCGGCTCATTCCGCTGCTCACAACCATGCCGCTCGCCCAGATCATCAACGAGCCCTTCGTCGCCGGTCTGCTTCCGCCGCTCCTCGATCGCCACGAACACTCGCTCTGCCTGATCCGCGACAGGTCGGAGTCGAAGAACGGCGCCATCTACTTCGATATCAGCGACCAGCCCATGGAGGGATACAACAAGTTCATCCCCTACTACCTTCATCCCGAAGCCACCTACTCCGTCGGCCTCTCCAAATCCAGCTTTCGCACTAAGGTTTCGGTCGGCTCGAATCCCTGGACCAAAGCCAACCCGGAAGACATGCTCAACCTCGCTGCTATCTGCGAGCGCTACGGCGGAGGAGGCCACGCCCGCGTCGGCGCCATTTCCTTTCCGCCCGACCGCTCCGACGACGCCCGCAAAGCTGCCGCCGAGATCCTTGCCGAGCTCCGCGCCCATGATCCCCTTTCCGGCGAGACGCCGGAAGCTGCCGTTCAACCAAACCTGCCTGACTGCAACCGCACCTGAACATCCCAGGCGCAACGAAATTCGAGCCGCCATCATCCCTTCATCAACCCTGCGCCATAATGCATCAGGAGAAAAAACATGCCCGAAATTCTGCCCGCTGGAACCCCCGCACCCGACTTCACCCTCCCCGTAACCCCCGACCAGAAGCTCTCTCTCAGTGACCTGCGCGGCAAGCCGGTGATCCTCGCTTTCTATCCCGCCGACTGGAGTCCCGTCTGCGGCGACCAGATGGGCGTCTACAACGAGATTCTGCCCGAGTTCCAGAAGCATGGAGCCGAGCTCATCGGCATCTCCGTCGATGGCCCCTGGTGCCACGACGCTTTCGCCCAAGACCGTGGATTTCACTTCCCGCTGCTCGCCGATTTTGAGCCCAAGGGCGCAGTCGCACGCCGATACGGTGTCTACCGCGATGGCGACGGCATCAGCGAACGTGCACTCTTTGTGATCGATAAGGACGGCAAGATCGCCTGGAGCTATCTGTCCCCGATCGCCGTCAATCCTGGAGCCGACGGCATCCTCGACGCCCTTGAAAATCTTCCGAAATAAAAATAGAAACTGCTATGGCGACACTCCGCACTCCCGTCGACCCGCACGATCACACGCAGGGTGATCCCAACGCCCCCTGCACCCTCGTCGAATATGGAGACTACCAATGCCTCCATTGCGCCCGCGCTTACCCCATCGTCAAGCGCGCGCAGGAACATTTCGGAGATCGCCTCCTCTTCGTCTACCGCAACTTCCCGTTGACGCGAAGCCACCCCCTTGCCGAATCAGCCGCCGAGGCCGCCGAGTTTGCCGCAACACAGGGCAAATTCTGGGAGATGCACGATCTCCTCTTCGAAAATCAGGATCGCCTGGGTCCGGACCTCTACCAGCAACTCGCCACCCAACTCGGCCTTGACCCCGCCGCACTCGTTGACGCTCTCGACAGCGGCCAGTTTCTCGACCACATCCGCGCAGAATTCATGGGCGGCGTGCGCAGCGGAGTCAACGGCACTCCAACCTTTTTCATCAACGGCGAGCGTCACGATGGGCCGTTTGACTACCCGGCGCTGGTCGGCGCCATCAACGCGGCGTTGGCGAATAGCTAGCACCATGCGGGTGCCCCAGGTCCGGAATCTCGGACCTGGGCGCTCATCTCAGGAAATCGCCGGACCAGCGCGTCGCGCCTGCCGTCTAGAAGCTAATGGCTAGAAGCTAGGAGCTACGCTCAGCACCGCGCCCATCACATGCTTCTCACCCGGACCCAACTCCACTGCATACGCCATAATGTTGCTCGCCTCAGCACAGACGAATTCCCGCCATTCGTCGTCTCCCAGGTCAGCCAGCGCCTTCGCACCGTCTCGCCACGGATTCCAAACCACCGTCGTCCGCGAATTGCGTTTCTCGGTCCTGATGCGCCGGGCAAAAACCGGGTCGGCCACTTCGACGGCTGCGGTCGTGTCGAGATACGCATTGTCGGTCTGCGCCCGGAACGCAACATCTCCGCCCTGCCGCTTCTCGCGATTCCCGTCCATATTGTCGAGATACACCGTCCCATCCAGCCCCGTCACCCTCAACCGCTCCGCATCCCCAACGCGATGATACGTGTGCAGAGCCTCCTCAATCCGCATCGGTGCAGACCCGCTATTTGTAACCGCAAGAGATAGATTCAGCTCCCGGCCTACCCGAACCCGATATTCCGCCCGAAACTCATGCGGATACCACTTCCGGCTTGCCTCATCGCTCGTCGTCTCAAACACGGCCGCCACTCCGTCGCCTTCGCGGGTCACGCCGGTCAGATTCCATTCCTTTGTCCGCACCACTCCATGCGCAGGAGCCTTCGAATCATCCGCCTTTCCGCGAAACCACGGAAAGCAGATCGGAATACCTCCTCGAATCGCCTTCCCATCCTCAAACCGCGACTGCGCGCTCAGAAACAGCACTTCGTCCGAGCCCGCCGGCTTCCCCGTCTTTGGAGACCACGACGTAACCTGGGCCCCGTGCAGATAAATCTCCGCCGCAGCCGCCTCCGCCGTTACCCGTAGCATTGCCAGGCTGCCCTTGCCCGAGACGACCTCCACAACACCCGGAATCCCGAAGCGCTCATTCCACTCGCCTGGAGTTGTCATGAATTGATGCCCTCGCGGACTCAAGTCTACAGAAAAGAGCCCGGGCCGCAGCCCGGGCTCGTTTTCCATTCCCTCGCTCTACTGCGCCGCGAGCGCGCCCAGCAGCCCCGAGTTCGGACTGCCCCAGCCCGTCACCAGGTCGTATCCCTTGACTGCCGAATAGCTGCCCGAGGTACCGCTGGTTATATCATGGAAGTCGCTCCCATAGCTCGATGACACTCCGATCGGGTAAATCGCTGGATTGATAAACCCCAGCGTTCCTTTGCCGTTCGCCGCCCGCTGCTGGTTGACAAGCGCGATGTACCCCGCCCACATCGGAGCCGCAAAGCTCGTCCCACCGTACTCATTCGCCGTGCAGGTTGTCTGGTCGGCGCAGACGTAAAACGTGAAGTTTGCGTTCGCCGACACGTCCGGCCCGTTGCGATAGGTCTTCGAGCCCCTGTTGCTCGAGTTAATCACGCCCGAGAGCTTCTGCCACGACGGGATCACGATCCGGTCCGGCGAGATGCCGCCGCCGCTATAGGACCACGCCGTCTCCGACTTCCACGGCCCGGCCGCGCTGGCTGTCGTCAGGTCCGTTCCACCCACCGACACCACATAATCGTCGTCCGCCGGCCACGCTTCATTTCGGCGGGACCACGTCGAGCTGTCACCAGATGCAGCAAAGAAGTTCTGCCCCTGCGCCGACATCTTCTGAAAGTAAGGATCAAGGGTGCTCGGATCGGCAGGCGTCCAGCCCCACGAACATCCAATCGTCGTCGGTAGTGGGCTGTGCGTGGTCATCGCGCTGATGATCGCCGTGTCCGACGATCCGACATACATCGTCAAGCTCGCCAGCCCCGGAGCCATCCCAAGCGCCTGTGTCATGTCCAGGGTCTGCTCCGTGTCGTCGCAGCCTTGGCTGGCTAGGCACGAAGTGCTCGTCCCGTCCGTTGAAAGCAGAGTGATCGGAACATGGTTTGTCTGCTGGACGTTGGCGTAGTAAGTGTTCAGGTCAGCCAGATCGGTCCCGTAATACTCCAGCAGTCCCAGGTTCTGCCCCGTCCCCGTCAGCGACCCCGTGCCGTAGTAGGCTGCGCGCATGTCGCTGCCCAGAAACGACGCCGACGGCCCGGAACCGGTGGTCGCCCGCGGCGCCTGCGGCTTATTGAAACCATGCGCCGCAGCGGCAAATTCATAGTCGCTCTTCTTCACATAGAGCGGATGCGGAATCGAATAGTTATCCAGCCCCGAGATGTGCCATAGCTCAAAGGGAAGCGTCGTCGTGGGCTCGCGATCCGGCGAGTAGAAAATCCGGTTCTCGTCCGGATGCCGATAGGTCCCCATCGTCACATGGAACGCGTGTTCGACCGCCCCGACTGTTCCCCGCACCTGTACTTCCATACCATCCCGAGAGCCGCCGACCACCGCCAGCCCATTCTCCTTCGCAAAGCGCAATACGGCGTCGTAGTCCGCCTGGCTCGGCCCGAACCGCTCTGTAAACTCCTTCGGCGTCAGAAATTGATGGTAGATGCCGCTGTTCGGGTCGTAGATCTCCTCGAGAAATGCCTTCAGCCCCGCCGGATCGCGCAGCGCGAGCACGATATCCAGTTGCATCACTCTGCTTTCGGGGAGACGGCCAACCGGCGGTGCCTGATCATTCCGCACTGCATCACGCACGTGATGAGTCGCAACATACTGCGCATGGCAATCCACCGCTGCGATAAGCCATGCAATCATGGCAAAAAATAATCCTGCTTTCCGAATCATGATTTCTCCTCGCGTTCGAATCGCAACAAATTTCAACGTAGCCTAGCATCCGGCCTTACGGGCTGGCGAGAAAAAAGCGACGGAGCCTCCGTTCGTGTCCTGTTTCGGATCATTCGGCACGTCATGTGGTACTTTCGTCACCATCCTCCTGATCCCGCCTCCGGCTCCACACCTCTGCAATTTGAACCTTTCTTACCCTCTTTTCGTATCCCTGCTGTATCGTTTTAGCCACAAATGCGCGCTGCACGACTTTTCGCGATTGCGTTGCTCACAGCCCTGCTCCCGCTTGCTGTTTCCTGCAAGAAAACGCCTCCGCCAGCCGAAAACTTCTCCTCCGCTCCCGCGCCCGACGAAATCCGCCTGGTCTTTTCCTACGGTTCGGAAAAGCAGAAGTGGATTGAGGACGTCACCGCCGCCTTCAACCAGAGCGGCGCCAAAACCTCCGGCGGAAAGCGCATCACCGTCCAGGCCGTCCCCAAGGGTTCCGGCGAATGCATTGACGACCTCGTCAGCGGACGCGAGCACGACGACCTCATCAGTCCCGCGTCGAACATCTTCATCAAGCTCGGCAACGCCCAGTCCCGCGCCGCCACCGGCAAGGACATCGTCGGCAGCACCCAGAACCTCGTCCTCTCGCCAGTCGTCATCGCCATGTGGAAGCCCATGGCCGAGGCCATCGGCTGGGGCAAAAAGCCCGTCGGCTGGTCCGATATCCTCGCCCTGGCCCGCGACAAAAAAGGCTGGGCCGCCTACGGCTATCCCCAATGGGGCAGCTTCAAGTTCGGCCACACCCACCCCGCCTACTCGAACAGCGGCATTCTGTCGCTTATCGCCGAGAACTACGCTGCCACCGGCAAGGTCCGCGGACTCACCGTCGCCGACATCGGCAACCCGAAGACCCGCGCCTTCGTCAACGGCATCGAGGCCTCCGTTGTCCACTACGGCAGCTCCACCGGGTTCTTCGGACGCAAGCTCTTCGACAGCGGACCGGAATACCTTTCCGCCGCCGTCCTCTACGAGAGCATGGTTGTCGAATCCTACAGCAACCCGAAATCGATGCCGTTTCCGGTCGTCGCCATCTATCCCCGCGAGGGCACTTTCTGGAGTGACCACCCCATCGGCATCGTCGATCGCGACTGGGTCACGCCGGAGCGCCGCGAAGCCGCGCAGATTTACATCAGCTATCTGCTCGCCACTCCGCAGCAGCAGAAAGCCCTTACCTATGGCTTTCGTCCCGGCTCGCCCGAAGTTCCCGTCGGAGCTCCCATTGACGCCGCCCACGGCGTCGATCCGAAGCAGCCCGTCACCACCCTCGAAGTCCCATCCACCGACGTCGTCAACGCCATCGAGCAGCAGTGGAACGCCGAGGAGAAGAAGCCCGCCGACATCGCCCTCGTGCTCGATACGTCCGGCAGCATGAGCGAAGAGTCGAAAATGCCGAACGCCAAGGCTGGTGCGAAGCAACTCGTCTCCATGCTCAGCGACAAGGACGAGTTCTCGCTCATCTCCTTCAACAACGAGGCAAGCTGGGCCACGACCGATCAGCCTCTGGCCGTCTCGCGCAAACCATCGTCCGATGCGATCGACTCGCTCTTTCCCGGCGGCGGCACCGCC
>JAFAMZ010000162.1 GCA_019232935.1 Silvibacterium sp. | reverse complement strand
ACCGGCCCCATATTCGGATTGTCAGCCGGATCGCCGACAGTGAGCTTTGCGACACGCTCACGCACCCGATCCACGAAGACGTCATAGATCGGCTCCTCGACGATGGCGCGCGAACAGGCCGAGCATTTCTGCCCGCTGAATCCGAATGCGGCGGCAACAACGCCTTCGACAGCCTGATCGAGCTCGGCATCCGATGAGACGATGATCGAATCCTTGCCGCCCATTTCGAGGACCGTACGCTTGATCCAGATCTGACCAGGCTGGGTCCTGGCGGCTCGCTCGTGAATATCGAGGCCGACTTCCTTCGAACCGGTGAAGGCCACAAAGCGCGTCTTGGGATGTTCGACGACGGCGTTACCGAACGTGGCTCCGGAACCAGGGCAGAAATTCACAACACCCGGGGGCATGCCAGCTTCTTCGAGCACGTCCATGAATCGGGCGGCAATGGTGGGAGAGTCGCTCGACGGCTTGAGCACGACTGTATTACCGGTCACGATGGCGGCCGACGCCATTCCGGCCATGATGGCAAACGGAAAATTCCAGGGCGGGATGACCGCACCCACGCCCAGGGGGATATAGACAAGCTGATTTCGCTCCCCGGGATATTGGATCGGGGTGGTCACTCCGGCAAGGCGAAGAGCTTCGCGCGAATAGAACTCCAGAAAGTCGATGGTTTCGGAGACGTCGGCGTCGGCTTCGGCCCAGTTTTTGCCGACTTCATAGACGAGCCAGGCGCAAAACTCGAACTTGCGGCTGCGGATGATATGCGCCGCATTCAACAGCAATGAGACCCGCTCCTCAACCGGAGCAGACTGCCAGGTTTCGAACGCGCGAAGGGCTGCCTTCACGGCCTTGTCGGCGTGTTCGGCGCCGGCCTTCTGGTGTATACCGACGATCTGATCGGGACGGGCGGGATTCCGGGATTCGATCTTGCCCGTCGTTCGCAGGCGTTCGCCGCCAATGATTAACTCGTACTCGTGACCGAGCATGTCACCCACTCGCACGAGAGCGTCCTTCATGGCCTGGACGTTATCGTGCCGGGAGAAGTCTATGAAGGGCTCATTGTTGAATTCACCTTGCGGCGAACGCGGCTGAATAGAGGTAGAGATCGCGGCGGTAGCCATAACCGATTAGTTTACTCGCTTCGTTTTGGCCGTGCGAACCGGCAGCCTCAAGAGCGGCAAAAAAGAAGGAGTTTTGGCTTTCGGATACAACCGATCCTGAGAACGACCGGCAGAGAGAACGACCGGCAGAGAGAACGACCGGCAGAGCTCAGAACTTATAGCTCACTCCGGTCGAAATGATCGGATAGAAACGGACATAGTCGAGATCGTTCTGATATTTCTTTCGCTGGGCGGCAATATTCTGCTGCACCGTGGGGTCAGAGTCGATCGAGCGGCAATTTACGTCGGCAGGCGTATCGCAGACCACTCCGGTGAAGGTCAAAGTCAGCGGCAGCTCGCCGACGTACGCAAATCCGATATCGACCGGGAAGCTGAAGTGTTTGGCGCGACTGCGCGGCAGCCAGTTTCCCCAGCCGAGGGTGAGCATGGGCGAGGTGCGGCGGAAATTCACGTTGCCGTAAAGCGTTACAGGATCGGCCGCGCCGCTGTAATAAGTTGCTCCATTCACGGTGAATGATTCACCTGCTGCCACGCCGCCATGTACTGTGATCCGGTTCTGGTTGTAGAAAAGAACGCCCGGACTCAGATGGAAACTCTTGCGCCACGGGAACCAGTCAATGCCCGCCTGGACAGAGCGAAAGCTCAGGTCTCCCTGATAATTGACTCCCTGGCTGACGCCGTTGACGTTGTATCCGAACAGATTGCCGGTGGCGCGCAGGTTGAGAGATTCGCTAAGGGTGGTCGCAGCTCCGATACCAAGACCCAGCGGGCTTACAAATGTGCCGATGCCGTTTTCGGCAAAGAGCCATGTGCGACTCGCGGCGTAGGCCGGACGCTGATTTCTGACCGCCCCCTCCGCAGAGGGTTCTGCGCTTGCAGGCGGTGTGCCGGCCGCAGGCTCCAGATCGACACCGATGCGGCTTGAAGAGCTATTGGTCGAGGCAGAGTCCGTCGCAGCGGAGAGCGCAGAAGACGATAAGCGCTGAGCGAAGCACATCGGAATGACCGCGAACGCAAGGATTGCCAGAGCCATCTGGCGAACTGAAGGTAACATTGCGAACATCCTCGGGATTAGGGGAGTTTTTCGGGGAGAAAGGCCCAGGACCTCGTGGAATCACCGCGGCAGAAAAGCTGCTAATTTCCTGAGATGCCTGCCCTTCAAAGGACGCTTCCGCGTGAGTTTGCCGCAAAGATAACATGCGCCAGGCATGAATTCGCCCGGCAACAGATGAATTTTTCAACCGGGGGTCACTTTAGTCACCTGCGGACGATGCCGATTCGTGGGGGAGTTGGAAGGAGAGAGAAAGCTGGCTCAACTGCCGGCCGTAATACTTTCCGTCTGCCGTGACATCTTTGCGGTGCGCTCGATCTTGTCCCACGCGAAAGGACGCCCGTCGATGGCGCGCTTCAGCGTCTTGAACAGCACCACCGAGAACAACTGACGGTATGCGAAGCGTTGCAGCCAGATATGGAAGAGGAGCCATCCATCGCCCTTGTTGGCGGGGTGGCGCGGCTCGAGGGAGAAAGCCAGAGTCGAGCAGACGAAGTCGATGATGAGAAAGGCAAGGAAGTAAGTCAACAGCTTTTCGAAGCTCGCGGCACTGGCTGCCTCGGGATGAAAATGCCTGTCGATGATGTAATGGATTACCCCGGCGGCGAACATCAGGTCGATAAAGGGGGAGACCAGGGGCAGCAGAATCTGAAATATGACGATATTCGGCAGCGCGAACAGGCCCATCGCCAGATTGTTCCGAAATGCCTGCTTATGCTTGAAGACAGCCTGCAGCGTTCCGAACGACCAGCGAAAGCGTTGGCGCATGAGTCCCTTGGCGTTTATGGGAGCTTCGGTAAAGGCGAGTGCGCGGTCCTCGTAGATGACTTTGTAGTTCTGCTCGAGCAGATTCATCGTGAGGTCGGCGTCTTCAGCGACGGTGTTGATCGGATAGCCGCCTGCCCGGATGACCGCTGAAGTGCGCCAGGCTCCGATGGCTCCGGGAACCACGGTGACCACGTTGAAGAGATCGAGCGCACGTCGCTCGAAGTTCTGGCTGGTGATATATTCGAGCGCCTGCCAGCGCGTCCAGAGGTTTACACGATTGCCCACTTTGGCGTTGCCGGCGACAGCTCCGATACGCTCGTCTGCAAAGTGACAGACCAGCTTGGAAATCGCATCCGGGGCGATCACCGTATCGGCGTCGATGCCAACATATATCTCTTCGTCAAGATGGCGGAGCCCGAAGTTAAGGGCCTCGGCCTTTCCGGCGTTAGGTTTGGTGAGCACAGTGAGCTTGCCGGCAGCCAACTCCGAGGTAAACGCCTCGCGCGCGGCTTCGAAGGTGTTGTCCTTGGAGCCGTCATCGACAACGATGACCCGGATGTTCTTGTAATTGGAGTTCAGCACGGAGCGGATAGTCCGCGCGATGACCGCCTCTTCGTTGTATGCCGGGATGAGAACGGCGACCCGGGGATCGTACTTGCCGGGAGGTACGCGCCGCCGCCGGAAGCGATCGATCAGCGCGAGTATTCCGATCAGGATCAGGCGGGCGCTCATCAGCACGTCGCCGACGAAGAAAACATAGATGACGAAATGGTTGAAGAACGAGAAGAAGAAAAAAGCCACCGAATCGATGCGCGACTGCCACCGTATCTCAGGCGAGATGGGTGGCATCACTTCGGCTGTGGTCTTGCCCATCAGGTCCGATACAGGCACCAGTTCGTAGCCCTTGGCGCGCAGCGTAGTGATCAGCAGCGGCAGAGCCGCAACTGTCGCCGAGCGATTGCCGCCGCCATCGTGCATCAGAATGATGCTGCCGCGAAACCACGGCTTGTCCTTCATTACCGCAAGCTGCTGAAGGACATTGTCGGTGATCTCCTGCGGGGTCTTGCGCGGGTGCTCATTCCAGTCGTCGGTGTCGATCTTGTTGCCGATGATGGTATAGCCCATCTGCTGGATGCGGTCGGCCGGTGCGGCCTGGTCATTGGTGTCGGGCTCCTGGTCGATCGAGTACGGCGGGCGGAAATAGAGCGGCTGGATGCCTAGCTTGGCGGCGAACAGCCTCTCGGTAAGATTCAGTTCCAGTTGAAGCTGCCGGTCGGAGATTTCGCTGATGTCCGGGTGCGTGAAGGTGTGATTCCCGATCTCGTGGCCTTCGCGAACATAGCGCTTCAGCAGGCCGACATTGTCCTGCGCCTGCTCGCCGATCACCATAAAGGCGCCCTTCACGTTGTAGCGCTTGAGGATGTCGAGGATCTTCGGCGTCCAGGCTGGGTCGGGTCCGTCGTCAAATGTAAGAGCGAGCTTCTCCGGATGATATCCGTACTGCCGGACGACATAGGACCGGGGCAGCGACTCCATGAATTGATCCGTAATGGTGAAATTATCGGAGTCCATGTCGACGCGGCGGGTGCCCGACTGCGGGCGGGCGACGATGCGGAGAATATCGCCCTCGCCTTCCGTGTCCACATCGTGGCCAGGCGGCACCGTTGTCAGCTGATGGGGCGCGTCCTTTGCGCTGGGGTGGTCCCAGATCGACCACAGGGAGCCATCCTCTTCTCCCAGCCGCCACAACGCAAACGTGCTGATCCCCATCTGGCGGGAGGCACGGAGTTCGTTCAGGGCGGTGACGCCATCAAGGAACCAGACATGGTGACGCGTATGCGTGTCTTCGTCGTCATAGGCGAAGTACGCATTCAACTCGTCGCCTGCGAGATGGATGTCCGCGTCTGCGTCGGAGGCGCGCTGCCATGCTTCCTGGACCGTCAGGTCGTCGACATTGACGACTTTGCTCGAAGGCTTCTTCCCCTTCTCCGGCAGCGACACGGCCCAGTCGTATCCGTAGTTTCCGATGCCACAGATCAGCTTCTGCCTGGGAACCGCCATCAACGCGCGACGGAGATTGTCCTCGAACCAGTCCTGCGCAGCGATCGGTCCGGGGCCGCTCTCCTCTTCATGCTGGTCGTAGTTCATCAGAATGACGCCGTCGCTGTTCTTCGCGATGGCCTTCATCACCCAGTCATCTGTGCTTGTCTGAACATCGACATAGAGCCGGAGATTCTTCGCGTGCAGGTCGTTATAGAGTTCTGCGATCCACTCGCTATAAAGCTTGAGCTGGTCGTCAGGTACCTCTTCGAAATCGAGACAGATACCGTGATAATTGGGATTGGCGAAGAGGAATTTGTCGATCTGGTGGTGCAGGTTTTCGCGCGCGAGCGGATCCGTCAGCATCTTCCCGATGATCTCCCCATGCCATTTCGAGTCGCTGGGGTCGTAATCGTTCAGCATAGGGAAGACTTCGGTGTCCTCTTTCGCGGCTGCAATGACGCGCCGTACTTTGTTTTCCGGATCGACGCCGTGGACCACTCCGGATTTATCGACAACGCTGTACAGGTTCACCGGAAAAAGCGAAGTTGCAGCGATCAGATCGCCATCGGCCGATGTAACATGCAGCCAGTCCGGGAAAAGCATGTCGATCTGATGGATATGCGCCTTGAGGGACGAATAGCTGGCCTCATCATTGGTGTAAAACGCCGCCCGCAGTCCTTCGTCCTGATTCAGGGGTATCTCCGAAGGAGGCCGATGTGTTTTGCGCCGCGCCGGGCGCGGGGCGCTCTTCCTCACCGGATCGCTAGCAGGCTCCTTAAGGGCTTTGTAGTTTCGCTTCTGGATCGGGAGCAGCAGCTCGGGCAGTGTCTGGCGCGTAATCACGCTGAAAAAAAATATGATCAGCACAACTGTGGAGATCACGCCGGCGACGTCCATCACCCGGCGGAGCCGCTTCCAACGCTTGCGATCCGGATCGTAAAAAATTTGTTTCATGAAGAGGTGAAGAAGGTTACTCCACGGCAGGCGCGTGGGTTCTGCTCCTCCTATTAGGTTACTATCACGCTGGATTTTACCAAGCGCTTCGCCTTGTATGATTCATCTTCATGCCGTCTGCGCTTTCTCGTAAGTGGTGGATTGTGCTGCTCGCGCTGGCCACTGGCGCGGCGCTGCGGCTATGGTTCATCCAGGCCTATCCCGAGGTCCAGGGTGATCCTCTGGTTTATGGGAGCATCGCAAAAAACTGGATGCTGCACGGCATCTACGGCAAGACCACCAGCGGCGCTCTTGAGCCCACCTTAATCCGGCTCCCCGGGTATCCCCTCTTCCTGATGCTCTGTTTCAGGCTTTTCGGCATGGAGCACTACCACGCTGTGATGTTCGCGCAGACGGCGATTGATCTGGGAACGTGTCTGCTGATCGCAGCCTTCACCCGGCGCATCTGGAGCAAGCGCGCCGCATGGATCGCGCTCTGGCTGGCGGTACTGTGCCCTTTTACGGCGAATTATGCTGCAGTGCCCCTGACGGAAACGCTTGAGCTCTTCTCAGTTGCCGTTGCTCTTTATGGTCTGGCGCGGTTTCTCCATCCCGACGCGGGCCAATCCCCGCAGTGGAGATGGACCCTGCTTCAGGCGCTCGCCTGGAGCTATGCCGCACTGCTGCGGCCCGATGGAGCGCTTCTTGCCGTGGCACTCTGTCCGGCGATGGTGTGGTACGGGCGGAAGCGGTGGGGGGTAACGCTCGTGGCGCGCCATGCTGCCGTTGCTGGTCTGCTTTCGGTTTTGCCGTTCGTCCCGTGGACGATCCGCAACTGGCGAGCATTTCATGTATTCGAGCCGCTCGCGCCGCGTTATGCGACCGACCCCGGAGAGCCGACCAATCCCGGCTTTCAGCGCTGGACGAAGACCGTTTGTGTCGACCTCGCCTGCACCTGGGAGGTCTATTGGAACCTCGACAGCGACGTGATCGATCCCGCGAAATTGCCGCGCCGGGCGTTCGACTCACCGGAGCAGTATCAGCAGACCAGGGCACTCCTCGCCGACTACAACAAAACTCAGTCTCTTACCTCGGAGATGGACGACCGCTTCGCCCAGCTTGCAACGGAGCGAATCCGGGCGCATCCGCTGCGCTTTTATGTGCTGCTGCCGCTGGCGCGACTGGCGGATATGTGGCTGCGTCCGCGGACAGAGCTGCTGTGGATCGAGCTGCGCTGGTGGGAATTCCAGCATCATGAAGCAGAGACGGTATTCGCGTGGGCCTATGCCGGGCTGAATCTGCTGTATCTTATCGCGGCGGCGGCGGGACTGAGGCGATGGCCGCCACTGGCTGGCGCGATGATCGCATTTGTGCTGCTTCGCTGCGCCCTGCTGGCGACCATCGAGGCTCCGGAACCGCGCTACACTCTGGAGTGCTTCCCGATCGTCATCGCTCTCGCCGGAATTGCGTTCTCACCTCGCCGGGATAGCGCTATTTCCTGATCTTCTGCGTGCCCGGAGCAAGCTGCAGCTCGAATGCATTTGCCGGCACGTTGTTCATCTTGATATTCGAATAATTCGCAATGCGCCAATCCCCGCTGTCCTGAAACACCTGCTGTTTGCGCGAGACTCCCAGCTTCGGGTCGACCCAGATTGTGATATGCGTGAACTGCTGGTTGCCTCCGGGCTGCTTCGGTGTCAGATCGAGTTTCGCTGCCTGAACGCCGTCGACGGTCTCGGTTCCCTGGTAGGCGATGTTCCATGTCGCGGCAAGGTCTTTGCCGCTGCCGCCGAAGCCGAGCGTGAGATAGCGCTCGATATTGCCGCCGGCCTTGAAAATGGTGACCTGCTTGAGCTCGGGTTGGTAGAAGTCCAGTTCTCCGGCTTTGTAGAGAACGTCCTTCGGCGCGGGCTGATCGTTTTCAGTTTTGACGTGGGCGATCATCTCGGTCGCTCCACCTGCGCGGCGAAAAGCAATCGTGCCCTTCTGGTAATCGTGGCTCTGAACGACGGAAGTGTACTGGTCCCAAACGAAATCCGCCTGCGCGCTTTGGAACTTCGCGGAGGCCGCGTCCATCTGAGCGAGAACCTTCTGCAGATCGGCGTTCTGGGCGGGGGCGGCGAGAGGGGTAAAGATCAAAATAGCTGCGAAAAAGTGCAGTTTCGTCGGTCTTTTCATGTGTAAATTCTTTGCTCTGCTGGCATTAGGATGCGTTGGCGGCGAGGAGTGCTTCGGGAATCAGCGATGGGCCCAGACGCGGTAGAGCTTGACCTTTCCGAAAGGCTCCTTTACCGCTTCATAGCGATCGATCGCGACCGGCCCGGAAACAGCCTGAACGTCCCTGAGGAGCTGATCGTCGAGGGAGCCCGTTGGCTGAATTTGCGAGGCGGGAATCTCGTAAACAAGTTCGCCGGGCGCCTGAGTTTTGACCAACACGTTGCCGGGCGCAAGTTTTGCTTCCTGCGGACGGTCGCCGTAGTTCCAGACACGGGGGGTTAGAAAGATAAAAGCGAGAATCAGCGTGACCATCACGTCGTAATGAAAGCTGCCGCGCTCATAAGTCCAGAAAAGATATTCGCGAAAAATACGAAACATACTTATTTACTCGCGGCCCGAATTTCCGTCTGGCCACCCATATAGGGTACCAGCGCCTCGGGGATGCGCACCGAACGGTCGGCCTGCTGGTAGTTCTCGATGATGGCGAGCCAGGTGCGCCCCACAGCGAGGCCGCTGCCGTTGAGCGTGTGCACCAGCGCAGTTTTATTCTGCCCCGCAGGCCGGTAGCGGATGTTCGCGCGACGCGCCTGAAAATCCAGAAAGTTCGAGCAGGAGGAGATCTCGCGATAAAGCTGCTGGCCGGGGAGCCAGACCTCGAGATCGTAGGTTTTCGCCGAGCTGAAGCCCATGTCTGCCGTGCAGAGCAGTATGCGGCGATATGGCAGCCCGAGCCGCTCGAGGATGGTCTCCGCATCGCGCGTAAGCTTTTCGTGCTCGGCCTGGCTTTCATCGGGCCGCGTAAATTTCACCAGCTCCACCTTCTGAAACTGATGCTGGCGAATGATCCCGCGCACGTCCTTTCCGTAAGAACCGGCTTCCAGCCGAAAACAGGGCGTCCACGCAGTCAACAACGTCGGCAGTTGACCATCGTCGAGAACCTCGTCGCGATAGAGGTTCGTTACAGGAACTTCGGCGGTCGGGATGAGCCAGTGGTCGTTGTCGCGCAGCACGCCCGGCTCGTATGGCTGGTCGTCGCA
>JAFAMZ010000167.1 GCA_019232935.1 Silvibacterium sp. | reverse complement strand
CCGCCGTGCAAGCTTCGCGGTCGGCACTGCGATGAGGTCGGTTGGGGATGGGACCGGGTAGCTTCGCAGCATTCGCAGTACGGAAAGGGGAAGACAATGAAAGCGACTCATCTCCTCGCCATGGCCGGCATCGCGCCTTTGTTGCTCCTGGGTCTCGCATCCGAGACGGCTCTTGCGCAATCGACCAAGGTAGAGGGCTTCATCAAGAGCCGCAGCGGCGCATACATGATCATGAAAACAGATCAGGACCCGAACTTCGTCGTCTACCTGAGCGACAGTACTGATGTGGGCGAGCCGGAGGTGTTGTTCAAAGCACGCAGGAAGGAAATGTACATGGCCCGGCTGGTTTAAAAACTGAAAGTTAAGGAGACGTTCGGCCGGTCCGGTGAAATGAACGCTGCTGCCACAGTATCGTCGCGCCCGCCGTATCTGCCGCCTCGAGCAGCAATGGTAATTCCGCATTGCGAATGAATTCAGACGCGAGGAAGTCTGCAGTCAGCAGCAAAACTGCAACTTTGGTCTGGGGGGATCGCACCCTCGATTTCTCTCCAACCTTGTCCGGGATCCAGCCGCGTCTTATCCCCGACCTCGAACTGCAGGGGTCGAACAGTGGCGCGATGGTGTCGTCTACTTTTGCGAGCTTGCCCCAAACGGTTCTATACGATGAGTGAAGGAGGCTGGATGAAGCTGTATCGGTGTCAGGGCCGCATGCTGGTGGAAGAGAAGGGAAAATACTATCCGGTGGAAGAATCCCTCGATACTCTGGTCGCACTTGAGGACCTCTACCTGCGCCTGCAATCGATCGTTTCCAGCAGCGCGCCCATTGCTCCTGCCAAGGCACTGGTTTTCGAGGCGCCCATCGAGCATCAGGAGGTCTGGGCCGCCGGCGTCACCTACTATCGCAGCCGCTCCGCGCGCATCGAGGAGTCGAAAGATGCCGGAGGCGGCGACTTCTACGACCGCGTCTACTCTGCCGAACGGCCCGAGTTGTTCTACAAGGCCATGGCCCATAAAGTCGCAGGCCCCGATGCGAGGGTACGCATCCGCTCTGACGCCAAATGGTCCGTTCCCGAGCCGGAGCTGGCGCTGCTCATCAATGCCCGTGGACGCATCATCGGCTACACCATCGGAAACGATATGAGCTCGCGCGACATAGAGGGCGAGAATCCGCTCTATCTACCGCAGGCCAAAGTTTACGACCAGAGCTGCGCGCTTGGGCCCGGCATTCTCATCCAGCCTGATCCGATGCCGCCCTCAACCCGAATACGGATGGAGATACTTCGCTCCGGTGTGGCCGAATTTTCCGGTGCCACCACCCTGAGCGAGATGAAGCGCGATCCACCTGTGCTCGTCGAGTATCTCTTCCGCGACCAGAGCTTCCCTTTCGGATGTTTCCTGCTGACCGGCACCGGCATCGTCCCGCCGGACCACTTTTCGCTACGCAGCGCAGACGAGGTGCATATCTCCATCGACGGCATCGGCACGCTTGTAAACCAGGTCGCTTAGGGTTTGCCCAAAAAATCCCTTAAGCCACCGCCACCGGTCTCTGCCGCGACTCATGCAGCCGCCTGTAGACCCTGCTCCAGCGCTCGATCACCCCAGACCATAAATATCCATTCTCGAGAGCGCGTTGCCGCCCGCCAATCGACATGCGTTCTGCCAGATTTCCATCTTCTGCCAGCAAGTCCATGGCGCGGGCCAGTTCATTTACTACGTGTTCTTCGTTTACCGGCTCGATCAGGATTCCGGTCTCCGGCGTGACCAGAAGCTGCGGTCCGCCCCAGTTGAGCGCGATGACCGGCATGCCCTGAATCATCGCTTCCTGCACCACGATTCCATTCGCCTCCGCAAGACTGGGGAAGACGAAAGCGCGGTACTGGCGCAGCGTTTCGGAAACCTTGCTGTGGTCTGCTATCCAGCCAACGAAATTCACCCGGTCCTGCAGTCCCAGCTCAGCGGTGAGCCGCTTCAGGTTCTCCAGCTCCGGACCGCGTCCGATCAGGTCGAACTGCACAGGATTTCTCGTCCTCTTGAGAGCCTTGATGACCAGGTCTGCGCCCTTGTG
>JAFAMZ010000161.1 GCA_019232935.1 Silvibacterium sp. | reverse complement strand
CCGCCACTCGCTGGCCGCCGCATCCTCACTACCCGTGCGCAACACCAGGCGGGACAGCTCGGGGCGAGGCTGGCAGAACTCGGTGCGGACGTCATCGAAATTCCCGCGATTGAGATTCTGCCCCCGAAGTCGTGGGAGCCGCTGGATGGAGCGCTTGGCAGGGCCTCCGAATATGAATGGCTGATTGTCACCAGCGGAAATACGGTCAAGTCCATCGTCGAACGCCTCGGAGCGCTTGGCCTGCCTGCTTCACACCTCGAACACCTGGAGATAGCGGCCGTTGGGCCTGCGACCGCACGCACCCTGGCTGAAGCTGGGCTGAACGTGTCGGTCATTCCCGAGAAATATGTAGCTGAATCGCTTATCGAAGCCATTGGAGAGCGGGTCTGCGGCGCCCGGGTTCTGATCGTTCGCTCAGCAATCGCACGCGACCTGATCCCGGATGCCCTGACGGCAACAGGCGCTCAGGTCGATGTCGTCAATGCGTACCGGAACGTTATTCCCGATGGCTCGATCCGGCGCATCGCGCAGGTCTTCGCGCCGGGGCAGCAGCAACCTGACGCCGCGACATTCACCAGCTCGTCTACGGTGACCAATTTCTTTCAGTTGCTGAGAGCCGCGGGCGTCGAACGCCCTGGTGAAATGCGCGCCGTATCGATCGGGCCGATCACCACCCAGGCCCTCCTCAATCATGGTTGGGAGCCTGCGGCTGAGGCTGATCCGCACGATATCCAAGGCCTGATCGACGCGACGGTGCGAGCGCTGACCGCTGATCGGTGATTTTCAGTGGCTGCTCCAAGTTTTGTCTTTGGAGTTGCAGAGTGTCTCGAGTGTGCAGTCGGCGCACCGAGGCTTGCGCGCGAGGCATATTTGGCGGCCGTGATGGATCAGTTCGTGGGAAAACTGGATCCAGTGATCCTTCGGGATGATCTTCATCAGGTCCTGCTCGACTTTCTTAGGGTCGGTCTGCCTGGTCAGCCCCAGCCTGCGTGAAAGCCTTAGCACATGGGTATCGACGACAATGCCCTCGGCAATTCCGTAAGCCACCCCGAGCACGACATTGGACGTCTTGCGGGCGGCGCCCGGTACGGTCTGCAATTCCGCCATTGTTCTGGGAACTTTTCCGCCAAAATCGCTGACGATCTTCTTCGCGGCGCCGACAATTGACTTAGCCTTGTTGCGATAAAAGCCGGTCGAGCGAATCTCCTCTTCGATGGCGGGCAGGGAAGCATCGGCCATAGCCTGCGGTGTCGGGTATTTGCGAAAAAGCTCCGGCGTGACCATGTTGACCCGCGCGTCGGTGCATTGTGCGGAGAGGATCGTGGCCACCAGCAGCTCCCATGCGCTGCGATGGTGCAGTGCGCATTCGGCATTGGGATATGCCGCCGCCAGCCTGCGCAGAATTTCGGCAATGCGCTCGGGGGCTAGCTCGTTTGCAATCCTCTTCTTCCGGCCCGGAGCAGTTTCGGTCTGTCGCTCAGCAGCTTTTGGAACCACCATTCGAGGATTCTAAATAGAAGCAGGCAACCCGGCAGGTATACTGGCCTCGAATGACCGAGAAAATCCTCGCTTTCCTCGCCCACTTCATTATCAGTACCATCTCTGCCTCGGGATACATCGGTATCGCGCTGCTCATGGGCATTGAGTCGGCCTGCATTCCGCTGCCGTCGGAAATCATTATGCCGTTTTCGGGTTACCTTGTGCATACGGGGCAGCTCGGACTACTCGCGGTGGCGACTGCAGGAGCCATTGGATGCAATCTCGGTTCGGCGGTCGCATACTGGGTGGGCGCCTACGGCGGCCGGCCCTTCATCGCCCGGTACGGCCGCTTTATCCTGCTCGACCATCGCGACCTCGACCGCGCCGAGCACTTCTTCTCCCGCTACGGGTCGATCACCGTCTTCATCGGCCGCCTGCTGCCGGTCATCCGCACATTCATCGCCTTGCCCGCCGGCATCGCCCGCATGAACCAGCTCCGGTTTCATATCTACACGTTTCTCGGCTCCTGGCCGTGGTGCTTCGCGCTTGCCTACGCGGGGATGAAGCTGGGCGAGGCATGGGAGACGAATCCCGCCTTCAAAGCCGCCTTTCATCGCTTCCATACGGTTGTTGTCGTGCTGGTGCTCGCCGGGATCGTCTGGTTCGTTTGGACGCACTGGAAGGACCGCGTCCGGCCCGAAGAAGCTTAGCCCCTTTCAGCTGGCTACTCGGAGCTCTTCTGTTTGCCAAACTGCTCGCCTGGCGCGACACTAGAATGTTTGCACACGCGCAGAATTTCTTACTGAGAGGAAGACGCAAGAAAATGGCTACACCGAAGGCTGCGAACATTCAGCCTGCAAAAGGAAAACTGGGAATCATGGTGGTCGGTATGGGAGCCGTGGCCACCACACTCATCGCGGGAGTTGAGGCTGTCCGTAAGGGACTCGCCAAGCCCATCGGTTCACTAACCCAGATGGGCACCATCCGCCTCGGCAGGCGGACCGACAATCGCACACCGCTCATCAAGGACTTCGCCTCGCTCGCCTCGCTGGACGACATCGTCTTTACCGGCTGGGAAATCTTCCCCGAAAACATGTATGAAGCCGCGACCCACGCGCAGGTGCTCGACAGCGACCATCTCAGGTCGATCAAGCCCTTCCTCGAGCAGATCATGCCCATGCCCGCTGTCTTCGACCAGTACTATGTCAAGCGGCTTCACGGTACGCATGTAAAGAAGGGCAGAAGCAAGTGCGACCTCGCCCAGCAGCTTATCGCCGATATCCAGACCTTCAAAAAGCAGGTGGATCGCGTGGTGATAATCTGGACCGGCTCGACAGAAATTTTTCTTGAGCCGTCAGCCGTCCACGAGACGCTCGCCGCCTTCGAAAAAGGCCTCGTCGAAGACGATCCGAACATCGCGCCTTCACAGATCTACGCCTACGCTGCACTGAAGGAGGGCGTGCCCTTTGCAAACGGCGCGCCGAACCTGACGGTCGATCTTCCCTGTATGGTCGAACTTTCAAAGCAGACCGGAGCGCCCATCTGCGGCAAGGACTTCAAGACCGGGCAGACGTTTATGAAGACCGTGCTTGCCCCAGCCTTCAAGTCGCGCATGCTCGGAGTCTCCGGCTGGTACTCGACCAACATTCTCGGCAACCGCGATGGCGAAGTGCTCGATGATCCCGAGTCATTCAAGACCAAGGAAGAGTCGAAGCTCGGGGTGCTCGATTACATCCTTCAGCCCGAGCTTTATCCCGAACTTTACAAAGACATCTACCACAAGGTTCGCATTAACTATTACCCGCCACGTGGTGATAATAAAGAGGGTTGGGACAACATCGACATCTTTGGATGGCTGGGCTATCCCATGCAGATCAAGGTCGATTTCCTGTGCCGCGACTCGATCCTCGCCGCCCCGCTGGCCCTCGATCTCGTCCTGTTCCTCGATCTCGCGCAACGCACGCCAAGCCTGAAGCACATCGGCATCCAGGAGTGGCTCAGCTTCTACTTCAAGTCTCCGCAGACGCCGCCAGGGCTCTATCCCGAGCACGATCTGTTCATCCAGCTCATGAAGCTGAAGAACACGCTGAGGCACATCCAGGGCGAAGAGCTGATCACGCACCTGGGGCTGGAGTATTACGACTGAGGTTGTCAGACTCGCGGAGCCGACGCTACGGGCGGCGTCGAAGCCGGTGACGATTTTGATCTTCCGGAGTGTATTATTCTGGGAAATCAACGGGACGAGAAATGCAGGTTTTCCGAGCGATAGTATCGTGGGCTGCTTTTGTCGTCTCTGTACTCTGCCTATTAGGGCTTGTCACATCTTTGCCTCGCGCACTGGCAGACATGCATACACACCCCGCTTATGCAATTGGGGAGCTGTCGGGCCCTTTGATCTTGGGAATACTATCCTTTGCTCTGTTCAGATGGGGGCAGCGACCTGCGCCTCCGACTTCATAACTTAGCTTGGTGGTCATCTCAAGCCACCAATGTTACCCCAGCCAGGCCGGATTATGCGCTGTCCCATCGAAGTGATTTGTCGTCTTGTATAGCTCGAACTT
>JAFAMZ010000137.1 GCA_019232935.1 Silvibacterium sp. | reverse complement strand
ATCAACAACGATCGAGCAGTGGATCTGGTCGTCACTGGAACAGCGGGCGCGCCGGTCATCTTTGAAAACCAACGCGAGGGAAAGTTCAAGGTCGTTCCACTTTATTCCGGTGGTGATCTTGCGGGTTCTGTTGGGGTGTCTGTCTTTGATTTCAACAAAGATGGATGGATGGATGTTGTTGTTACACACGCGGGAGCGCCTGGAGTGAGTCTGTGGCGCAATGTGAATGGAAGGAGCTTCGAGCGGGTTCCGCTGCCGATCGATGATGCCAAGGCAGCCTGGGGCGTGACTCCGATCGACATCGACAACGACGGCTGGATCGATCTGGCGGTAATTGTGGAGACAGCCAGTGGTCCCGAACTGCGCATTTTGCGGAATCGCGGCCCGGAAGGCTTTGAGGATGTCAGCAAGGCAGTGGGGGCGGACAAGTTAAAGCTCGATGCTCCGCGTTCGGTGATTGCTGGAGATGTGGACGGGGATGGGGCGGCCGATCTGATCGTCACTCAGCTGAACCATGCGCCGATGGTGCTGCGTAACGTGGGCGGAAGCCGCAATCACTCGATGCGGCTTGCGTTCACCGGTCTGGCCGATAACAAAACCGCGCTCGGTACAAAGGTCGAGGTGTTCTCGAATGGAAAATGGCAGAAGTTCGAAATCGCCGGCGCGTCCGGGTACATGAGCCAGAACGCAACTGAGGTGATCGCCGGCCTCGGTCAGGCAGACCACGCTGATGTGGTACGAATGTTGTGGCCGACGGGGGTTCCGCAGGATGAGATCGATCTTGCGGCGGCAAAGCCGGCAGCTATCACGGAGCTGGACCGGCGTGGCAGCTCGTGTCCGGTACTGTTTGCGTGGGATGGCGAGAAGTATCAGTTTGTGTCTGATGTAATCGGCGCGGCCGTGGTGGGGCACTGGGTGTCGCCGACGGAGACGAATAAGGCTGATCCGGATGAATGGATCAAGGTGGATGGCTCGCAGCTAAAGGCACGCGATGGATATCTGAGCCTGCGCTTTGGCGAGCCCATGGAGGAGATTAACTACGTCGACCAGGTGCGGCTTGTGGCGGTCGATCATCCGGAGGGGACGGAGGTTTATCCCGACGAGCGCTTTCTGAGTGAGCCGCCGTTCGCGTCGGGCAAGACGGTCGTGGCGTCCCCGGAGACGCATGCGCCGGCAGGGGCGTGGGATGACAAGGGGCGCGATGTGCTGGCGCTGCTGTCTGCGCGCGACCACAAGTACGTTCGTGACTTCACAAATCTGAGTTACGCCGGATACGCGAACATGCACACGCTTACGCTCGATCTGGGTGAATGGACGGCGCAGAATCCGCTGCGGCTCTTCCTGCATGGATTTATCGAGTACTTCAGCGCCAGCTCGATGTATGCGGCGTGGCAGGCGGGGCTCGAGCCTGTTCCGCCGTATGTTGACGCGCAGATGCCGGATGGAAGCTGGAAACGAATCATCAACGATATGGGGTTTCCGGCGGGATTGCCGCGCACGATTGTTGTTGACCTGACGGGAAAACTGCCTGCGGGCACGCGCCGCATTCGTATGAGCACGAATCTGCAGATCTACTGGGACCAGGTGCTCGTCGACAACGGCGGGGATGCTTCGCGCGAGGTGCGCGAGACCGAACTGCCGCTTGGCATGGCACATCTCGCGTTTCGCGGATATCCGAAGCAGGTGGATGGCGAGACTCCCGGCGATCTGACGTATCGCTACGACCAGATCAGCATGACGGGGCCGTTCCAGTGGCAGCGCGGAAGCTACACCCATTATGGCGATGTGACTGCGCTGTTGAAACAGCCCGACAATCGTTACGTAATCTTCGGAAGCGGCGAGGAGATCGATGCAGAGTTCAGCGCGGCTGCACTACCGCCGCTGCCTGTGCACTGGAAGCGCGATTACTTCTTCTACGCAAACGGGTTCGTAAAGGACATGGATTTCTACGAGGCGATGCCCTTTACGGTCGCGCAACTGCCGTTCCACGGGATGAGCAGGTATCCGTATCCGGCGGACGAGCATTATCCGGACAGCGACGCGGCGCTGAAGTACCGGTTGGATTGGAACGGTCGCTTTGAATCAGGAGAGCGTTTGCAGAGATTTCAGTTCGATTATCGGCCGACAGTTTCGCAGCCGATCACCGGTCAACCGTGAGCGTCACGCTGTTACACGCAGTGGAACAGCTGCGTCTGCTGCAGGCGCGCCGGATTTCACCTGCAGAGCTTGCGGAAGAGCACATACGGCAGATCGAGCGACTGAATCCGCAGCTCAACGCGTTGATCGAGTTCGATCCGGAGCGCGTGCGTTCTGAGGCGCGTGAGGCAAAGCACGGAGCGCTGGCAGGCCTGCCGATCACCGTGAAGTCGTCGATTGAGGTCAAGGGGTATCGCTGCGAGATCGGCAGTGTGCTGAACCGGGGACATGTTGCTCACGAAGACGCTGAGGCGGTCGCACGGCTGCGACGAGCAGGCGCGACGGTGCTTGGAACGACGAACTGTCCCGAGTTTCTGATGGCGTACGAGACGGATAACCTGCTCTATGGGCGGGCAAATAATCCGTGGAGCCTGGAGCGCTCTGCCGGTGGATCGAGCGGGGGCGAGGCGGCGGCGATTGCGGCAGGGCTGTCTGCATGCGGCCTCGGCAGCGACAGCGGCGGCTCGGTTCGCGAGCCAGCGCACTTCTGCGGGATTGCCGCACTGAAGCCGACGCCGGGCCGGGTGCCGGGTCGAGGACACCGTCCGGCGGCAACAGGGCCGTTTTCGATCCTGGGCGCGGTCGGACCGATGGCACGGACGATTGCGGATGTCACACTGCTTTTCAGGGCGCTCTGCGCGCAGGATCCTCTGGACCCGGAGAGCGCGCCTGTGAGTCTTCGGGAATGGCGGCTGGATGATCTGAAACGCGTTCCAATCGGGTGGTTCGAAGACGACGGGCTAACGCCGGTGACGCCGGAGACGCGCACGGCGGTGCGCGACGCTGCCCGGGCCCTTGAACGCCAGGGTTTCAATTTGCAAACCTTTCGCCCTGCTGCGCTCGAAGAGGCGCGGCGGCTGTGGTGGATTTTCTTCGTGCAGTGCGGGGAGATGTTTTACCGGGAGGCGATCGAGGGCCGCGAGCACGAGCTCAGTCCTGTCTTTCGTGGATTCCTAGAAATCGCGCGCGCAGAGCAGCCATTAAGGGCGGAATCGCTGTTGCGGGCCTGGGCGGAATGCGACATGGTGCGTCACAGGCTGCTTGCCGAAATGCAGCAGGCGCCGATTCTGCTTTGTCCGGTATGTGCGGTGCCGGCTTTTCGCCATGGAGAGCGTGAGTGGACGGTGAATGGGCAAATTGTGCGGTATCTCGATGCCATGCGCTACACGCAGTGGTTCAATCTTTTCGCGGCTCCTGCGGCGGTGGTGCCTGTAGGGTGGTCGGTCGACGGCCTGCCGATCGGAGTACAGATTGCCGGGCGGCCCTGGGAAGACGAAGCCGTGCTGGCGATTGCGGGGGCTGTCGAGCGCGAGTTTGGGTATCAGCTCCCGACGATCTGTCGTTAGCTTTCTTTGAGGGCGTCAAGAGCTCGTTCAAGCTTTACGCCGCGAGATGCCTTGAGCAAAACGACGTCACCCGGTCGGAGAATCCCACCCAGCCAACGTCCGGCTTCTTCGGGAGAATCGAAGAACCGGGTCTCAGCCGCTCCCTGATCCTTGGCGGCTTCGACAATGTGCGAAGCGTATCCCCGCACCCCGGCGATTATTTCGATGCCCGCCTGCTTCGCGGCTTTTCCACAAGCGGCGTGCAGAGCGGCCGATTCAGCGCCCAATTCCAGCATCTCTCCGGCGACAAGAACGCGGCGTCCGCCGCTGCCAACCGGCATGGAGGCGAGTGTGCCGATCATCGCCTTCAGGGCTTCGGGGTTTGAATTATAGCTGTCGTTGATGATTGTTGCGCCACGCACATTGAGGACCTCGCCCCGCTTGTCTTCAGGACGCAGATCGGCCAGGGCTTCGCAACAAGCGGCCAGCGGAATCCCGGCTTCTACCCCAACTGCGACTGCTGCAAGCGCGTTGGAGACGTTATGGTCGCCGAGAAGGTGAAGATGGAGGGTGGCGCGTTCGTCGCCGGCGCGAATTCCGATAAGCTGGCCTTCTGTCCCAAGGGATTGAATGCTTTCCGCTTTAGGGTCAGCGCAGGGGCCGCGTCCGAAATAAATGGCTTTGCCCCGAAAGTCGCGTCCGAACTGCGAGACGTAAGGATCGTCGCAGTTCAAAAAAGCGACGCCATGCGCGGGCAGCGATTCGATAAGCTCGTATTTCGCGCGGGCAATGCCGGCGATTCCGTCACGGAAAAATTCGGCATGGGCACTGCCGACGTTCGTGACTACTCCCCAGTCGGGGGCAGCGATCGCGGCAAGTGCCGTGATCTCTCCTGCGCTCGACATGCCCATTTCAATCACCGCGATCTCGTGCTCGGGCTCGAGTTTCAGCAACTGCAGAGGGAGTCCATAGGCATTGTTGAGATTGCCCTGCGATTTCAGGACTCGGAATTTTGCGCTCAGGACTTTTGCAATAGCTTCCTTGGTTGTCGTCTTTCCGGCTGATCCGGTAACGCCCACGACCCGCCTGCCCCAATGCTTTCGAACTGCAGTTGCAAGTTGTTGCAGAGCCGCTAGCGGAGCCTCCGCCAGAAGGAGTGGACGTTCGCGTGCTTCTGGCGGAAGCGTCGCGAATCTGTCGCGCGCGACAATGGCTGCGACGGCTCCGCGTTCAAAGGCACTCGCCAGAAAGTCATTCCCGTCGAAGCGCTCGCCTTTGATCGCGATGAACAGGTCGCCGGACCGTAGCGTGCGCGAATCGATGGAGTATCCGGTGGCGTAAATCGCGGAATGATTATCAGCGTCGGGAAGGTCTGCGCCCGCCCAGAATGCAACTTGCGGCAGGTCAAGCCTCATGCGCTTACTCCGGCGCGCTTTCGCTCGCGAAGCAGCTCGGTTGCGACCTCGACGTCGTCGAACGGAATAATTCCGGACTTCAGTGCCTGGGTTTTTTCGTGGCCTTTGCCGGCAATGAGAACGATATCTCCGTTATCGGCGGCATCCAGGGCAAGACGAATGGCGCGGCGGCGGTCTACTTCGCGCAGAAACGGCGTTCCTGTTTCTGTCAGGCCGGGCAGAACGTCCTCAAGGATGGCTTCGGGATCTTCGCTGCGCGGGTTGTCAGACGTGAGGACGACGAAGTCGCTACCCTCGCCCGCGGCTCGTCCCATGAGAGGGCGCTTGGTCCTGTCGCGATCGCCTCCGCAGCCGAACACTGTGATCACTTTTCCACCAGTTGCCGTTACAAATTCGCGGGCCAATGCAGTGAGATTACGCAGCGCATCGTCGGTGTGGGCGTAATCGACGACCACGGTGAAATCCTGTCCCGCATGGACGGTCTGGAACCGTCCGGGTGCGGCCGAGAGCGCCGTCGCGCCGGCCCGAATCTGGTCCAGTGTCAATCCTCGTGCGTATGCTGCCCCGCAGGCGGCTAGCAGGTTGTACACGTTTACTTTCCCGGTGAGGGGTGTGCCGAGCTGGATGCCGCCCGTCGGCGTTTGCAGCGTAAATCGCATGCCCGCGGCCGAGATGCGGAGATCTTCCGCGCGGAACTCGCCGACCCCCAAGCCGTACGAGAAGATTTCCGATCCGGCTTCGCGGGCGACCAAGGCAAGCTGTGCCCCATGCGGGTCTTCTATGTTCACCACAGCCACTCGCGGCGGACTCAAGACGGTGCCATCGAAGAGCCGTCGCTTGGCGGCAAAATAGTTCTCCATGGTGCCGTGAAAATCGAGATGGTCGCGGGTGAGATTGGTGAACATGGCAACATCGAAGGGCAAGCCGAAGACGCGGCCCTGGGCAAGCGCGTGGGATGAAACCTCCATCACAGATTCAGTTGCTCCGGCATCCACGCCTTCGCGGAATAACTCGAGCAAGTCGCGCGACTCGGGGGTTGTGTGCGGCGAGGGCCGCACCGATCCGGCGACATGATATTCGATGGTGCCGACAAGAACGGTCTTGCGACCGGCATGATTCAACAGGCCATCCAGCAGAAACGCTGTGGTGGTCTTTCCGTTTGTTCCGGTGACTCCGGTGAGGGCAAGGTGCGCTTCGGGGTGTGCGAAGAAGTTGGCTGCGATGAGGGCAAGCGCGTTGCGTCCGTGAGCGACTTTGGCGACCGCGATGCCGGGATGGTGCAGCGCGAGTTCGTTGAAGGTGTTCTGGGAATCGGTGACGATTGCCGCTGCGCCTGCGGCGATCGCGCTCTGGACATAGCGGTTGCCGTCGGTCGTGCCGCCCTGCATGGCAACAAACAGGGACCCGAGGCAGACGCGGCGTGAGTCGTACTCGACGCCCGTTATGTCGGGGTCTGGGCCGGAGCGGCGGATGCATGGAACCGCACGCAGGATGTCATTGAGTCTCATGGTTAGAGCCAGCTTCTGGTGCATCCAGGACCGCTTCCACGCACGCCTTGAGCAACGGCAAATCTTCCTTTGCTGTATCCCAAACGATGCGGTCATCGATTCGATGGTAGGCATGCCGCAGGATGTTCCCCATACCCCGCAAGCCTCTCCAATCAAGACCAGGACAGGCATCCTCTGCCTCAGATCCTAACCGGATGGCAGCCTCCGAGATAACCGGCATCTGCCTCTCGACAGCCGATTTCATCATGAGGTTGGTTCGATACGTCTCGAAATCATGATGCATCAGGAAAGACTCGATCAGCCTGATGCTCTCCTGGATGTCTGCCCAACACGCCCGCGCTTCTCTAAAAGGCAAGGACAGCCTCTTCGAGAGCACGCTTGCGAACAGGCTCCTTCATCCAATCTGCGGAGGACAAATCGACAGTGGCTGCAAGCAGATCCTCAAGGCGGCTTTGCAAACTCGCGAGGGTCACGAGCGTCAGTCGCTTCGACTTATCGAAGTCAGCAATCAAATCGACATCGGACTGAGGGGTTGCGTCCCCGCGTGCAACCGAGCCGAAAAGGCGCAGATGAACAAGGCCGGCCTCTTTCAGCTCTGGAGCATGCTGTCGCAAGGTGTAAAGGACCTGTTCCTTATCCATATCAAGACTCTTACATATTTGAGG
Organism: Silvibacterium sp.; assembly: GCA_019232935.1. Taxonomy (GTDB): domain Bacteria; phylum Acidobacteriota; class Terriglobia; order Terriglobales; family Acidobacteriaceae; genus Silvibacterium. The sequence goes on along the minus strand of JAFAMZ010000137.1, from coordinate 4,173 downwards.
GGTAGCGACAACCAAGCAGCGAATTGCTTCCTCACCGCGCGAAGCGCACGACGACTTCTGTGCCGGCAGGCACGATGGTGCCGGGCGCAGGCGCCTGGCCACGGGCGATGCCGCTTCCGAGCACCTGGACGGCGAGGCCGGAGCCACCTGCCTGCTCGATGACCTTGCGCACCGGCTCTCCCTCAAAAGACGGCACGACGACGCGCTGCGCGGAAGCAACAACTACGGAACCTTTTTCTGAAGCTGGCGCGGGGGGCGCAGGAATTGCCTCTGGCGCGGGGTGCGGCGGAACGTGATCCGCAGTATCGCGTTCCTCGCCATCGACAGACGCTGACTTGAGCCTGGCGGCGGGTGCGGGCGGCGGCTCTATGAAGCCCTGGGTCTTCGATTCCGGAACATGCTCCTGCGCTACAGGGTTGCGGAGCGGATCGTCGGCGGGAAGATTGTTTACTTCGGCGAACAGGGCGTCGAGATCGCCCACCTGTTGGGGATCGGCTTCTTGCGGCCCCACTTCCTGGACCTTCTCCATCGCAGCGGGAGACTGCATCGGCTCATCGTGCGGTACGCCCAGGTATTCCAGGATCTGCTGCGCGAGGTCCTGGAAGACGGGTGCGCTGGCCTGGGCTCCGAAATGCATGCTGTGGTCGGGCGAATCCATCACGATGGCGATCGTGATCGCGGCATTGTTCACCGGAGCAAATCCCACGAATGATGCGACAAATTTTGTTTTGGAATAAGTATGGGTATGCGGATCGATCTTCTGCGCTGTTCCGGTCTTTCCTGCCGCGCTGTATCCGTTCAGGTGAACGGCGCCATGGGCGGTTCCTATGAGCACCACATCCTGCATCATCTTTCGCATCTGCGCTGCGGTCAGTTCCGAAATGACGCGGTTTGCGCCATCCGGCAGAGGGTCGGGCAAACTGCTTTCCGGATGAAAAGTCACGGGCTTCAGTTTGGAGTCGCCCCTCATCAGATCCGTGCTTGTCAACAGAATGTGGGGAGGCAGGTAGACCCCGCCATTCGCGATGGTAGAAACCATGGTGGCAATCTGGATGGGGGTCACGGCGATTTCCTGGCCCATAGGAATCGCACCCATGGAGGCCGGCCCCCAGTGCTTCAGCGATTCCAGCAGTCCCTTGGTTTCGGCGGGCAGCTCAATTCCGCTGCGCTCTCCGAACCCGAACGCGCGGATGTATTTATAGAGGTGCTCGGGCCCCACGCGTTGGCCTACCCGGATAGCGCAGACGTTGCTCGAGACGGCGAGAGCTTTCCACGCCGGAATGACTCCAAAATGTTCGCCGGGAGCATCATGCACTGTGTGGCCGGCGATGTTCAGCGCGCCGCCGCCGCAATCCACCATGGTGTCTGGAGTGATGGCTTTCTCTTCGAGCGCCGCCGCATAGGTCACGGGCTTGAATGTAGAGCCGGGCTCGTAGACGTCGCTCACCGCATGATTTTTCAGCAGACCCGTCGTGGCGTGGCGAAAATCGTTTGGATTAAAGGTAGGCCGGACAGCGAGGGCTAGAATTTGACCGGTGTGCGGGTCCTGAATGACGATGGTCCCGTATTCGGCGTGCGTCCGCGCCATGTTGCGGTCGAGCGCCTGCTCGGCCATGAATTGAATATTCTCGTCGATGGTGAGAACCAGATTCTCACCCGGCAACGGCTCGCGCTCCGCACTACCCAGCACGTGGCGGCGCGCATCGAGCGCGGTGAGCATATGGCCGGGCGTGCCGTGCAGGTCCTCGTCAAAATTCTGCTCGAGCCCGCCGAGGCCATTGTCATCGAGTCCCACGTAACCGAGCACCTGTGCGGCGATCTGGTTGTCGGGGTAGAAGCGCTTGAACTCCTTCTGGATATAGACGCCCTTCAGGTTTAATGCTTTCACCTTCTCGATCACAGCCGCATCCTGTTTGCGGGCGATCCAGGCGAAGTTTCGCGACGCATTCAACCGCGCAAGAATCTGCTGTTCGGAGGTGAAGCCGTCAGTGGGATCGGTATGGACGACTGGCGCGAGAGCGGCTGCTATCTGCGGACGGGCATCGCCGATTTCTTTCGGCACGGCGTAAACGGAATCGGCCAGGACCGTCATCGCCAGCTCGTGCAGATTGCGGTCGTATAGGATGCCGCGGCGCGGGGCGACATCGAAGCCGCGCTCCTGCTGCATAGCCGCGCGCTCGACCCAATCCTGATGACGGAAAACCTGCAGCCATACCAGACGGCAGCAGATAAGCACAGACCAAAATGCGAAGAACGCCAGGATGCCGAGCACGCGCATGCGGCTCATTGGAGTGACGATACCGATCCTGGCTACGGGGAGCGGAAATGCGGGATTCACTTTGGCGGCCAGTTCCTGTTCCAAGTGAGTGAAATCAGCGAATCCCCTGAATCACGGGCGTAATCTGAGCCAGAGCGGGCGCGTTCGGATCTGCGACAGCATCGGGCCGGACCACCTGACCCGGCTGGGGAGCCGTAAGGCCAAGCCGGCGTGCTGCCTGGTCGATGCGGACCGGATCTCCCAGCTGCGCTTCGCTCAACCGAAGCTGCCGGTTGTCCTCCTCCAGCTGCTGCATCTGCTGCTTCTCGGATTCGATGCGATAGCCGTATTCGATGGAGCTCAGATGCTGCCATCCATAGATCATGATCAGACCGAAGAGCAGCGCCATGGCGCAGGCAAATGTGCGCATTTCCCTGGCACGCGCCGGATCGGGAGCCTTTACCAAGCGCGAATTATCGAAGCGCTTGAGAAAAAATACTTCCGGAGTCGGGCCGCGCCGCGCGCGCCGCTGGGCCGCCATGAGCGCGTCGTTACGCTCCCTGATCCGGTCATAGGCGCGCTCATAAGCGCGTTCATGGCTGCTCTGACCTGGGTTCAGGCCGGGTTGCGCGGCAATTACGTGGGTCGCCATTGCATCTCTCCTCAAATACAGCCAATAGCTATGAGGGATTAGCCATCAGACTGCCGTCTCCAGTACCACTTACGACTTCTTTCCTTTTCCCCTCCGAACGACCGGGCCTGGGTCGCTGTGTATGGGAGGGGGCCTTACGAGTGTCGTCTTGAAACTACTTTCGCCTTGTACTGCGGTGGGACGACCCCGGCCCGATTTTTTAGTGCAAGCTTCTAGCTATTAGCCTCTAGCTTCTAGTTAAGAACTAGGAGCTAATCGTTAGAAGCTGCCTTTCCTCTCCGCTGCCCGCAGCTTGGCGCTGCGCGCTCGCGGGTTGCGATCCGTTTCCTCGGCGTCGGCCGTTACCGGCTTTCGCGTGAGCACCTGATACATTCCCTGCTGCGCGCCTTCGCGCAACGCGTCCTTTGCCAGCCGGTCTTCGAGAGAGTGGAAGCTGATCACTACCAGCCTCCCACCGGGCTTCAACAACCCGGGAGCGGCGCACAGCAGCGCCCTGATCTCGTCAAGCTCGGCATTGACGTAAATTCGAAGAGCCTGAAAGGTCCGCGTCGCCGGGTGAATCCTGTCGGATTTCATTGCCGGGGCCGCGGCCGCTACGATTCTGGCCAGTTGTGCCGTCGTCGTAATCGGCCGGGCCCTGACAATGGCTCTGGCGATTCTCCGCGACCTCCTTTCCTCTCCGAATTCGTAAATCAGATCGGCGAGGTCTTTTTCGCCGAACTGGTTTACCACCTGTGCGGCGGTCGGCCCCTGCCGAGGATTCATCCTCATGTCCAAAGGGCCTTCCGCCTGAAAACTGAATCCTCTGTGCGCCTGGTCGAAGTGCATCGAGCTGGCTCCGAAGTCGGCAAGCAGGCCGTCGAGGCTTTCAGGCTCGATCAGGCCGGCGATTTCGGAGAACTCCAAGTCATACAGGATCACCTCGGGCATCTCCGGGCCGAGCTCTTGACGCAGGGCCTCAAGCCGCCGCCGGGCCAACCCTATCGCTTCCGGATCGCGATCGAAGGCGATCAGCCTGCCTTCGCGGCCCAACTGCCGCGCAATGGCGCTCGAATGCCCTGCGAATCCAAGGGTGGCATCGACGTACGTGCCGCGCTTGCGCACATTCAGGTATCGGATCGCTGGTTGTAAAAGAACCGGCACATGCCGCTCAAGCTCGCTCATGTGCTCCCCCTGAGGGGTGGTTACAACTTGAAGCCTTCGAGTTCGCGCTCGTCCGCCTCGGTCATCGGCTCGAGGCTGGCAACGAACGCCTCGCGGTTGG
>JAFAMZ010000396.1 GCA_019232935.1 Silvibacterium sp. | reverse complement strand
TCGGCATCCCGGCCAACCGGCTTGTACTCGGTAAGCATTCAGGACGGCATGCGCTGCGTTCGCGGCTCATCGAGCTGGGCTACAATCTCTCGGCCGCCGACCTCGATATCGCATATCGCGCATTCACTGAACTGGCCGACCGCAAGAAAGCCATCTACGACCAGGACCTCATCAACCTGGTCGCGCACCACCAGCGGCATGAGGACCTGATCCACGAAGAGCCAGCCGAAAAGCTCCACTGAAGTTATTGCTCGCAGTCCGTTCTTAGCAGGGAGACAAGGATGAAGCTCAAGATACTGGTCGCGGCCGGGGATGGAATCGGCCCCGAAGTCACCGCCGAAGCGGTGCGGATACTGGAATCGGTCGCCGAATTCGGAGGCTACGACTTCGAGTTCAGGCACGCGCCGATTGGGGGCACAGCCATCAAGGTCCACGGATCGCCGCTGCCCGAATCTACGCTCGATGCCGCACTCGAAAGCGACGCTGTTCTGCTTGGCGCAGTGGGCAGCAACGAATTCAATGCGCTTCCCCCGAACCGCCGCCCCGAAGCCGGCCTGCTGCAATTGCGGCAGGCCCTCGGCGGATTCGCAAATCTGCGGCCGTCCTTCGCGTGGCCGGCGCTCTGCTCCAACTCGCCGCTCCGGGCAGAAGTGGTTAATGGCGCCGACATACTCTTTGTCCGGGAATTGCTCGGCGGCCTTTATTTCGGAGAGCCGCGCTCCTGGGACCGCGAGGCCGGTTCGGCGTGGAACACCATGCGCTACACCCGCGACGAGGTGATCCGGGTGGCGCGCGTTGCTTTCGAGCTCGCGCGGGCTCGGCGCAACAAGGTGACCTCCGTTGACAAGGCAAATGTGCTGGAAGTTTCACAGCTCTGGCGAGCCACGGTCAGTGAGATTGCCACACAGTACCCCGATGTCACACTGGAGCACCAGTACGTCGATGCATGTGCGATGCACCTGATGAATACGCCGCGCAACTTCGACGTGGTGCTCACCGAGAACCTGTTCGGCGACATCCTTTCCGATGAGGCCGCAGTGATCACCGGGTCGCTTGGAATGCTGCCATCGGCGACCATCGGGGGCCAGGTGAATCTCTATGAACCGGTGCACGGCTCGGCCCCGGACATCGCCGGGAAAGGAATTGCCAACCCGTTGGGCGCGATCCTCACGGCGGCCATGGTGCTGCGGCATTCGGCGAAGCTCGAACAGGATGCGCAGGCTGTCGAGACTTCGGTCCGCAAGGTTCTTGAACAGGGCTATCGGACAGCCGATCTGGCGCGCGGCGAGACCAGGATGACGGTCTCGACGCAGGAGATGGGAAGGCTGGTCTACCAGTCGCTCAACGAGATCATCGACCGGCGTCAGGCCATGCATGCGGTATAAATGTATCAAACACAGTTACTATTTCGAATCGAGAGCAGAGATGTCCGCGAAAACGCTGTTTGAGAAAGTCTGGGAATCGCACTTGGTCGCAGAGCCGCCCGATGAACCGGCGCTCCTTTATATCGACCTGCACCTCGTCCACGAAGTGACCTCGCCGCAAGCCTTCGAGGGGTTGCGCATGGCTGGGCGCAAGCTCCGCCGGCCGGACCGCACCATAGCAACGGTCGACCACAACGTCCCGACCACGGCAAACCGGCTCATCATCGAGGACGCGGTTGCCGCCAAGCAGATCGATACCCTGCGCAGGAACTGCGCCGATTTCGGTGTCGAGTTCTACGACATCCAGTCGCCGAACCAGGGCATCGTGCACGTCATCGGACCTGAACTCGGGTTGACAAAGCCGGGCATGACGATTGTGTGCGGCGATTCCCATACATCGACGCACGGAGCCTTCGGGGCCCTGGCTTTTGGAATCGGCACCTCCGAAGTGGAGCACGTCATGGCCACGCAGACGCTGCCGCAGTCGAAGCCGAAGACCTTCCGCATCGCCATTGACGGCGAACTGCCTGATGGCGTGACCGCGAAGGATATCGTGCTGGGCATCATCGGCCGGATCGGCACGGACGGTGCGACGGGATACGTGGTTGAATACGCGGGGTCAGTGATTCGTTCGCTGAGTATGGAAGGCCGGATGACCGTCTGCAATATGAGCATCGAGGCCGGAGCTCGTGCCGGCATGATCGCTCCCGACGAGACGACCTTCGCCTATCTGAAGGGCCGCCGGTTTTCGCCCCAAGGGGCTGACTGGGAGCGGGCCGTCGCTGAGTGGCGCAAGCTGCCCTCCGATCCGGGCGCAAAGTTTGACCGCGAGCTGGTCATTCCCGCAATCGAGCTGACTCCATACGTCACCTGGGGCACAAGCCCGGGCATGGTCGTTCCCGTTACCGATAAGGTTCCGTCGCCCGGCGATGCGAAGTCCGAGGCCGACCGCCGGCACTTTGAGCGGGCGCTCGAATACATGGACCTGAAAGCCGGCACTCCAATAGAGGAGATTGCGATTGATCGCGTTTTCCTGGGCTCATGCACGAACTCGCGCATCGAAGACCTGCGCGCGGCGGCGAAGGTGGTTCAGGGATATCATGTGCATCCGCACGTACGCGCGATGGTCGTACCCGGGTCGCAGCAGGTAAAGGCCCAGGCCGAGCGCGAGGGCCTCCACCGCATTTTTCTCGACGCAGGCTTCGACTGGCGGGAGCCTGGCTGCTCGATGTGCCTGGGCATGAATCCGGACATTCTCGCGCCGGGTGAGCGCTGCGCGTCCACCAGCAACCGAAATTTCGAGGGCCGCCAGGGACGCGGTGGCCGTACGCATCTCGTCAGCCCGGCTATGGCCGCAGCCGCAGCCATCGCGGGCCACTTTACCGATGTAAGAACGTGGGAATTTAAAAAGGAAGAGGTTCTGGCCTAATGAAGGTGTTTCGCAAACATAGATCGAAAGTAATGCCGCTGAATCGCGTCAACGTCGATACCGACCAGATCATCCCCAAGCAGTTTCTGAAGCGCATCGAGCGCACCGGATACGGCGACTTCCTGTTTTACGACTGGCGTCAGGACCCGAACTTTGAGATCAACCATCCCCGCCACAAGGGAGCGGAGATTCTCGTCACCGGCAAGAACTTCGGCTGCGGATCGTCACGTG
>JAFAMZ010000395.1 GCA_019232935.1 Silvibacterium sp. | reverse complement strand
CTTTCTGCCGGCCTCGATCGTTTGCAAAGACTCGTCGACGAAGCGGCTGGGTTGAGGCAGGATGTTCTCCAGGCCTACTTCGAGCGCATCAGCCAACGCATGGCTGAGATGCTCGGCGCCTCATTCGATCGCGACCGGGTCCTGCAGGAAGCTGCGCTGCTCGCCGAACGTAGCGACGTCGATGAGGAAATTATCCGTCTGCGCACGCACATAGACCACTTCCGCAGTTTGATCGCAGCCGGCGGCGAAATTGGCAAGAAGCTGGATTTCCTGCTGCAGGAAATGAACCGCGAGGCCAACACCTTGCTTTCGAAAACCGGTGGCATAGCCGGAAACGGTCCTCGTATAACTGAATTGGGTCTTGGCATGAAATCCGAGATCGAAAAAGCGCGCGAGCAGGTTCAAAATCTCGAGTAGGAATGCGATAAGACAAAGGAGAACGTCGGCACATTGTCAGGCATCCTGTTCCTTATTTCGGCTCCCTCCGGCTCAGGCAAATCCACGCTTGTGAATCAGCTGCGCTCTCTGGTTAAAAACCTGGAATTTTCGGTGTCCTACACCACGCGTGCGCCGCGCGGGTCTGAACAGGAAGCCCGTGAATACCACTTCATCAGCAGCGAAGAGTTCCAACGCATGATCGATGGCGGCGAGTTCCTGGAACATGCCGACGTGTTCGGCAAATACTACGGCACGGCGCGCCAGGCCCTGACCGATGCCTTCGCTAAAGGCAAGGACCTGTTGCTCGACATTGATGTGCAGGGCGCATCCCAGGTTCGTGCAAAAATGCCTGATGCAGTTACGATTTTTCTGTTGCCCCCTTCGCCCGATATTCTTGCCATGCGTCTCCGCAACCGGAGCCGCGCCGAAGGTGCTGTGCGGGAAGAGGATATCCGCCGGCGGCTGGCGCGAGCCCGGGCGGAGATTGAGAATTATCGCGAATATGACTATATTCTGGTCAACGATATTCTCGACCGCGCGGTCGAGGAAATGGCAGCCATCGTCGCCGCCGAACGCATGCGCCGCAACAGCGGTCCGCAAAATGCCGACGACGAGGAGCTGCTCGCAAAGGCGGAACAATGCCGTCTGCGGAATTCTGAAGCGCGCGTTAGACCCGTGCTTCAGGCTTTCGGAGTGGTGAACGCCGAGGCTGCTCCCGTTTGAGCCGCTGAGGCAACTTTTTGGAGAGACGCCATGAGTGTTGAGCAGGAGTTCGACAGCAATTTCCGATACGTGATGGTTGCGGCCCGCCGCGCACGTCAGTTGCAGGCCGGTTCCCAGCCCCTTGTGGAATCCCGATCCCGCAAGGCCTGCAAGGTTGCTCAGGATGAAATCGCAGCCGGCAAAGTGGGTTACGTCCGCACCGACACGCCGGTCCTGAAGCCTGAAATCAACGCCCCCGATATTCCGAAGTTCGCCAGCGTTTGAGACTGCCGCCCCTCCCGGGCATCCAGGCAGCACCTCTCGTAAGATAGAGGCATGAAGGTTACGGTCGGGGTTTCCGGCGGAATCGCTGCCTATAAGGCGGCGGAGCTGGTGCGCGCACTGCAGCAGCACGCCATCGATGTCCATGTGGTCATGACCGAGGCAGCGATGCAGTTTGTCCAGCCATTAACATTCGCCTCGCTTACTGGACACAAAGTCATTACGACCCTCTGGGTTGCTCCAGAGTCTCCGGACAGCAACCTCGATTCTGCTATTGAACACATTGAAGCTGCCCAAACCACCGACCTGCTCGTTGTTGCTCCAGCCACCGCCAACATCCTGGCCAAATTTGCCCACGGAATCGCCGACGATTTCCTGACCACTCTCTATCTAGCCACAACGGCACCGGTTATCGTCGCGCCAGCCATGAACGTAAACATGTGGCAGCATCCGGCGACGCAGGCCAATGTCGAAAGTCTCGCCGCAAGAAATGTTCGCATCGTTCCGCCCGAGGTGGGATATCTTGCCTGCGGAATGACCGGCAGCGGCCGCCTCGCCGATACTCCCGCGATCGTCGAAGCCGTGCTCGATGTCTTGCAGCACCGCAACGATCTTGCCGGGGAAACCATTCTCGTCACCGCCGGAGGAACCCGCGAAGCGCTCGATCCCGTCAGGTTTCTTGGCAACCGCTCCAGCGGGAAAATGGGTTATGCTCTTGCCGAAGCAGCGGAGCGCCGTGGCGCACGCGTCGTCCTCGTCACCGCGCCCACCGCGCTGCGTCCCCCTGCAGGCGTAGAAGTCATCTCCGTTATCAATACCGAGCAGATGCGGGAAGTCGTGCTCAATCGCATGCGCGAGGCGAGCATTGTCATCAAGGCTGCCGCAGTCGCCGATTATCGGCCGGCCAAACAAGCTGAGCAGAAAATGAAGCGCAGCGGCCCGCTGACTATCGAACTGGAACCGACAGAAGATATCCTCGCCGAAGCTGTTTCTCGCCGCCGCCCTGGTCAGCTGATCGTAGGCTTCGCCGCCGAAACGCAGGACGCAGTTGCCCACGGACGCGCCAAGCTGATGCGCAAAGGAGCTGACGCGATCGTGCTCAATGACGTCTCTCGTGAAGGCATCGGGTTCGACTCTGATCGCAATGCTGTTACATTTCTCACGCCAACCACGGCTGTCGAGTTACCGGAGATGAGCAAACGCGATCTGGCCGACCGAATTCTCGGGGAAATCCTTGGTCTGAGACGGCCGCAAAAGGTCATCACGGAAAGCAGTGTGATCGAATAACTAAACAAATCCCCGATATGTCTTCGCTAACCCCAGAACTTATGCAGACGCTACAGGCCCGGATCCGCTACTACCGCGATCTCGGCATTTCTCAGTTCTATCGTCGGATCGCGGCCCCGTTATCCGAAATAGAATCTGTAACAGCCATCAATCCAGACTTGGAGCCTCCCATTCCACCACGCAAGCCTGCCGCAACACTCCCCACCACTTTCACTGCTTCTGTGGACCGGGCCGCCGGCCTCAGTGCGATACAGCACGAACTCCACAACTGCACGCGCTGCCCGCTCGCCTTTCAGGGCCGCCACACTGTTGTGTTTGGAGATGGAAACGCAGACGCCCGTCTCATGTTCATCGGCGAAGGGCCCGGTGCCGACGAAGACGCGCAGGGTCTGCCATTCGTCGGCCGCGCCGGCCAACTCCTGAACAATATGATCGCCGCGATGGGGCTGAAGCGATCCGACGTTTACATCGCCAACATTGTCAAATGCCGCCCGCCGCAGAACCGAGTTCCCGAGCCTGAGGAAGCCAACACCTGCGCGCCATTCCTTTTCCGCCAGATCAACGTTATCAAGCCCGAGGTCATCGTAGCCCTTGGCGCCACCGCTGCGACCTACCTGCTGGGCGGCAAATCGCCGCTCGCGCGGCTGCGCGGACGCATTCACGAGGTACGCGGTGCGAAGCTGATCGTCACTTACCACCCCGCATATCTGCTTCGCGATCCTTCTCAGAAAAAGGAAGCGTGGAAAGACCTCCAGCTGGCGATGACTGAACTTGGCGTGAAGGCACCAAAGGCGTCATCGAACGCGGATAGCTGACGCGGTACGCTGTAATGAGTGCCCGAATTTTGTGACGTTGCTCTGCCTGTCCCGCTCGACCGTGCCTTCACCTATGCCGTAGGCCCCGCCACGCCGTCCATTGGGGCACGCGTTCTTGTACCCTTCCGCAACGAGAAGATGGCCGGCGTTGTCTTGCGGCTGCACGACGACCCGCCTCCCGTCGAAGCGCGGCCAATCCTGAACATCCTCGACGACGACTCGATTCTCTCGCCTCAACTTCTCGATCTCGCGCAGTGGATCTCGCAATACTACATTGCACCGATTGGCGAGGTTCTGCGCGCCATGCTGCCGCTCATGAGCGAAGTCCGTCGCCAGGTTCTCCATCGTATTACTGACCTCGGCCGCGCAGCCCTCTTCGAAGGCGCAGAACAGGGAAGCTCCCGCCGCTCGCGGCTCTCGCCTGAAGAGCAGGACCTCGAATACAAGGTCCTCAATTATCTCGAGAATGGCGAAGCTATTCGCTCGGCGACGCTTCGCCACGCGACCGGAGCGGCTCGGCATCTTCTCGTCGGCCTGCTCCGCAAGAAGTGGATCACCCGCGAAACCTCTGCTGCTCCGCGCGATGCCCGCCGCCAGGTGCGATATGCAGTCCTTGTGGAAGACGCCCGCCTGCCGAAACTCAATGCCAACCAGCAGACCATCCTCGCTGAACTGGCTGGGGCAGGGAACGAGCTTCCGGTCGCTGAACTGCGCCGCCTTGCCGTTCCTCCCTCAACGCTCGGAACGCTGGTCAAACGCAATCTCGTCCGAATAGAAGAACGCCCGGCCGATTTCCACCTGACGCATCTCGCGAAGCTATCCAGACCCGAGTACTCCCTCAACTCTATGCAGCAGGCGGCACTCGCTGCCATTGCCGCTGCGGTCGCATCCGGCGAGTTCCGACCGCATCTGCTCCATGGAATCACTGGATCCGGCAAGACCGCCGTCTATTTGGCGTCGATGCGGCGTGTGATCGATCAGGGCAAGTCGGCCATCCTGCTTGTGCCTGAAATTGGCCTGACTCCCGCGATGGCGGCGCAGCTTCATCACGCCTTCGCCTCCGATGTTGCTCTGTTACATTCCGCGCTCACGCCAGAAGAGCGCTCCGAGCAGTGGCATCGC
>JAFAMZ010000383.1 GCA_019232935.1 Silvibacterium sp. | reverse complement strand
TTTCTTTGGCCGGAGGATGAGCCAAACGATCGAACAGAGAGTTATGAGGGCGATGATGCCCTGAGAGATGACGCAGTAAAGACAATAGACTTCAAGCTTATGTGCCTCGATGTCGGTTAAATGAAGCGAGAAGCCGAGGCCAATGAGCGCGCCGATCAAGGTCAGAGCGCGCCGGCGGGCCAGCGAGACGATGCCGAGGACGAGATAACCGGCGACTCCGATCGCAGCGACGGGGATGTGGTGGATCTCCGCAAAACGGCTGTGGTTCACGATGCCGCAATCCCAGTGCGCGTTGATATCGCAGGGCTGCACATCGTTGGAGTAGTGGACGCGCAGGGCCAGGCTGGAGACAATGATGCCGGCCAGTGCAAGAAACGCAATCAGATAGCGCATGAAGCGGGCTTCTTCTCCTTTTTTTCTACCGGCTCTCCGGGGGGTGACACTCACGGCCAGCTTACGTCGATTGTATTGAATCGCGATAGAATCGAATTAGTCCTATGCTACGCAACGCACTGCTTTATCTTGGTGGAATTTTTCTGGCGCTGGGAGTGCCATTGAGCCAGGCCCAGCACGACATGTCCGCTCTGAAGCCACCCCCAGGAACTCATGTGGCGCTGATCGAGTTTGCCGATCTCGAGTGTCCGATGTGCGCGCGGCAGAACCCAACCCTGAAGGATGCGTCGGCGAAGTATAAAATTCCGCTAGTGCGGCACGATTTCCCACTGGGAGAGAAGGTCGGACACATTTGGAGCTTCCAAGCTGCGGTGAATGCTCGCTGGTTCGACACCCAGAAGAAGGGTCTGGGCAATGATTACCGCGACGCGGTCTTCGCCAACCAGATGAGCATCGAGACCAAAGACGACTTGCAGTCGTTTACGCAGAAATTCGCGCAGCAGCATGGGATACAGCTTCCTTTCGTGATGGATCCCCAGGGAAAGCTCGCCGCCGACGTGAAGGCCGATCAGGCGCTGGGCGACCGGCTCGGCGTGCATCAGACGCCAACTGTGTGGATCGTGACGGACCGCAGCGGCGGCGCCCCTCCCTATGTGGAAGTAACCGACTATAACAAGCTGTATACGATGCTGGACCAGGTAACAGCCGAGACAGCGCAGACACACGCAAGGAAATAGAAGGTTTTCCGCATTTAGCCAGCGTTTACGAGGCTCGGGTAGACTGGATTGCTTTGAGGAGCTTCTTCTATGAAGATCGAAGCGATTCAGGAGGTCCTCCGCGAGCAGGAACTCGACGCATGGCTCTTCTACGATCATCACCACCGCGACCCCATTGCGTATTCCATTCTCGGGCTTCCCGCAAATGCACATGTGACGCGCCGCTGGTACTACGCGATTCCTGCGTATGGAGAGCCGCGCAAGCTTGTGCATCGGATTGAATCCGGACGGCTGGACTCCCTGCGCGGGTCGAAGGGCGTTTACTCGTCCTGGCAGGAACTGGAGACGGGGCTCGATGCCATGCTCGCTCCATACGAAAAGATTGCGATGCAGTATTCGCCCCGAAACGCAATCATGTATGTCTCGCTGGTCGATGCTGGGACGATGGACGTCCTCCGGGAGATGGGCAAATCGATCGTCAGCTCCGCGGATTTGGTCAGCCGCTTCGAAGCGGTGATGACGGCAGAGCAGATCGCGAGCCATTACGAGGCGCAGAAAGCAATCGACGAAATTCTGGCGGAAGGATTCCGCGAGATCGGGATGCGCCTGCGCCCCGCAAATGGAGTTCCGATACCGGTGAACGAGTACGATATGGTGCGCTGGCTGCAGGAGGCGATGCATCGGGCCGACCTGGTGTGGGAGAACGGGCCGAATGTTTCGGTGAACGAAAACAGCGCGGACTCGCACTACGAGCCGACTGAGTCCGGCGCGAAGGAGATCAGGAACGGGGACTTCGTGCTTATCGATATTTGGGGCCGCAAGAATCGGCCGGGAACCTGTTATTACGACATCACCTGGATAGGCGTGGCCGGCCGCGAGCCTTCGATGAAAGAGCAGCAGGTTTTTGAAACGGTGCGAAACGCTCGTGACGCGGCGGTAAAGGCGGTGAAGGATGCGTTCTACCGGGGGCAGCCGATTGCCGGGTGGCAAGCTGACGATGCTGCGCGCGAAGTGATTCGCGACGCCGGTTTCGCCAAGTATTTCACTCATCGTACCGGACACAATATCAGCAATACGCTGCATGGCAACGGCGCAAACCTCGATAATCTGGAGACGCACGACGAGCGGCTGATTCTGCCGAACACATGCTTTTCAGTCGAGCCCGGAATCTACCTCGACGAATTCGGGATTCGCAGCGAACTGAATATGATTACCTCGGCTGAGCGCGCAGTTGTTTCAGGACGGGTGCAGCAGGAGCTGGTGCGAATCTAGCAGGGGATAGAAGCTATCCCCTGAACTGCTGCACCATCAGCATCACCGAGAGGACGATCACGATTGCCGCCGTGAGCCACGCGGCAAAGTTGAACCACCGCGAATTCACGTGATCTCCCATCAGGTCCCGGCGATTAATCAGCAACAGCATGAGGATAATCACAATTGGAAGCAGGATTCCGTTCAGGGCCTGGGATGTGATGGACCATTTCACCAGCGGAAAGTTGGGGATCATGACGACGGCAGCGCCGCCCGCGATCAGGATGGTGTAAAGCCAGTAGAAGAAAGGCGCTTCGCGAAAGCGTTTGTCCACCCCGGACTCTAGTCCCAGACCCTCGCAGACCACGTAGGCGGTTGATAGGGGCAGAACGGACGCGGCGAAGAACGATGCATTGAAGAGTCCGAACGCGAAGAGCAGGAAAGCGTAAGGGCCGGCAAGCGGCTTCATGGCCTGTGCCGCGTCTGAGGCATCCCGGATGGCGCCGAGGCCATGCACCCAGAGAGTAGCTGCGCAGGCCACGATGATGAACCACGCCACAACGTCAGTAAAGATAGATCCGACGATGACGTCCAGGCGTGTCGCCGGGTATTTCCTGACGCTCACGCCCTTTTCGACGATCGAAGATTGCAGGTAGAACTGCATCCATGGGGCAATTGTCGTCCCGATGACGCTCATTACGAGAAACAGGTAATCGTGGTGCTTCCAGTTGGACCGGGCGGGCAGCTTCACAGTCGCGATCAGGGCCGTCCGCCAGGCGGGCTGCGACAGAACTCCGGCGGCAATGTAGGCGATGTAGAAGACTGACGCGACCAGGAAGACTTTTTCGACGCTCTTATAGTCTCCTCGAACCACCAGCAGCCACACCAGCACGGAGCATATCGGCACCGAGATGTATTTGCTTACCTGGAAAAGCTGGAGACTTTCGGCTATGCCGGAAAACTCACCGATGACATTGCCGAAATTGACCAGCACCAGCAGAAGCAGGACGATCACCGTGATTCGCAGGCCGAATTCTTCGCGGATCAGATCACTGAGGCCTTTGCCGGTGACCACGCCCATGCGCGCACACATCTCCTGGACGATGATCAACGCCAGTGTAATGGGGATCATGGTCCAGAGCAGGTCGTATCCGAACTGAGCGCCCGCCTGAGAATAGGTAAAGATGCCGTTGGGATCGTTATCTACATTGGCCGTGATAAACCCGGGGCCGAGCACGGCCAGGAACAGAAATATCCGATTTCTCCAACGCTTAAGCATAGAAGCCAGGAAAGTAACGATTTAGATTAGAAAAGCTAGAGTTCCGCGCCGCTGCCGGCTTGCCGGCCGAGCTTCATCATCGCTACAAGCATCTTACCTACTACTGCCGTGCGGACGATGTTGCCGCAGAGGACTTTCACCCAGCACCTTCTTTATCGGTCGGAGAGTATCCTGAAAGCCCTGGGATGGAGCCGTTCAGGGATTGCAGCCAATGCTGCCCAGAAATGTCGCGCTGTCGTGGTAGGAGTAAATTTGAATCTGCTCGTCAACAGGGCCTTTTGGGTCGGGCTTGTTGGGTTTGAGCATCCAAACGCCCTTCGAGCCAAGTTTGACAATTCGGTTCGCAATCTGTTCTGTGGATTCATCTCTGATAGTGCCCAGCTGAATCTTTTCGTCATCGAGCGAACCCGGGATCGACCCGCCGTAGCCCTGCATCGGATTTGCCGCCGCCCACATCCAACCGGTCAATCGAGCGGCGAGAGACGACATCGGTACGGGCTCCTCCTGGGGGAATGACTCGTACCGATAATCCAGTGAGGTCTGCTGCCACGCCATCAGGTCAGGTGGGACGAGTACGAGAACTCCGTCTTCGTCTCTTATGAAATAGCCTGTGTCAACTGTGGCTTTGTCCAGCGCGTCTCGAACCTGTTCGGTATGAATATCGAACGCGCTATGCGTTTCGCAGAGCTTCTGCGGATTCTCACCAAAAATGATGCCGGTAGGCTGACGGCTTTGCAGTCCAATCTCGAGCACGGCACGAAGAGGGGTTGCGTCTTTGGTGGCAAACGTAACCTGAGGAGGTTCCGGCGTGACCGCCGGTTGTTGAGCCAGACAAATCGGCAGCGCAGCCATTGCCAGGACGAGAACCGAAGTCTTCTGCACCGTCATCGTAATATGCACCGTCATCGCAATATCCATCAGACGCAGCAATCCTGGCCTGCGATATCAGCTTCCCATACCAAAGTGATGGCGAACCGTCACCGGGAATTCAGCAGGGCAGCCCGGGCCTTCTTAATCTCCGCGAACTTTTCCTTGTCGACCTTTGGGTAGGAGAGATCAAGCCGGTCGAGCGTGTGGATAACAGCCGCGGACACAACTATCCGGGCGAACCACTTATTGTCGGCAGGGATAACGTACCAAGGGCTCTCCCTGGTGGCCGTATTGCGGATCATCTCCTCGAACGCTTTATGATAGTCGTCCCAGTACTCTCGCTCGGTGACATCGGCAATGGAGAATTTCCAGTTCTTGTCGGGATTGTCGACTCGCTCGAGAAAACGCCGTTTCTGCTCGTCTCTGGAAAGGTTCAGGAAGAACTTGGCAGTCACAATGCCGTTGCGATAAAGGTAACGCTCCATGTTGCAGATATCTTCGAAGCGCTCCGTCCAGATATTTTTTGTTACCAGCGACGAGGGGACTTTCTCTGCCGCGAGCAGGTGGGGATGCACGCGGACCACCAGGACCTCCTCGTAATAGCTGCGGTTGAAGATTCCGATATGTCCCCGGTTGGGTAGACACTTGATGCATCGCCAGAGAAAGTCGTGATCCAGGTCCTCTGCGGATGGCTCCTTAAAGGAGTAGACCTGGCAGCCGGCGGGATTCACACCCGACATGACATGCTTCACGACTCCATCTTTTCCTGCCGCGTCCATGCCTTGAAATATCAGCAGGACGGCCCATTTGTCCTGGGCGTAAAGCTTGTCCTGCAGTTGTGAAAGAATCTCGACACCGGACTCGAGAGCCTCGCGAGCGAGCGGGTGATCTTCGGATTCGAAGCCCATGGTTTCCGCAGGGTCATGGTCCTTCAGGCGGAACCCCGCGCCATGGCTAATGCGGCATTCCTTGGCAAGATGTCTGGCCTTTTTTATGACCGCGTCGCAGACGGATGCCATGCGGTGGGTCTCAGCTTGCGATGGTGGGTGCGCCGACTTTCGGGCGGGCGGCCCGGATGCCTTCTCGTTTCCTTTCGACATTATGGCAATCCTCACAAAGATAGATCGCGAAGCAGCGCCGCACGATGCAGCATCGTCATGATCGATTTGCCGGGTCACGGAGCATGAGCGAACCCGGTGTTTTCCAGCGGCTCCGTATCTGAAGTCCGTGTATGGTATCCACATGAAACTGCACGGTCCGAGAAATTCTGCCAGCCTCACTGCGCTTATAGTCGCAGTCTGCTGCGCAGCCGCGTTTGCGAGCCGTCCGGCCTGCGCTCAAACGGCGGACAGCAACAAGCCACCGGAAAAAGCTGCCGTGGCGGGCGCTGAGAAGTCAGAGAAATCCGACAAATCGGATAAGGAGAAAGCCCAGCCGCCACTGCCGCCCGACGCTCACGTTGAGCAGGGCATACAGTTAAACGGAAAAGCGCTGCGCTATACGGTTACCGTGGGTACGCTGGCCACGCGAGACAAAGATGGCAAGGAGGCCGGTCAGGTCGTTTTCACGGCATACACCGTCGATGTGCCGGACCGCCCCGTTACCTTCGCCTTTAACGGCGGCCCCGGCGCCGCCTCGGTTTATCTGAACTTCGGAGCTATCGGGCCGAAACACCTGGAAGGGGCGGGGAATGAAGGGGACAGTCCCTCGGATCCGGCGAGACTGGTCGATAATCCCGGAACGTGGCTCGACTTTACCGACCTGGTCTTCATCGATCCCATCGGGACCGGATTCAGCCGTGCCGAGGTGCCGGAAGCAGAGGCGAAGAAGCTGTTCTACAGCACGGTTCCCGACATCGAGTATCTTTCCCGCGTGATTTATGACTGGCTGGTCAAGAACAACCGCCTCGGCTCACGCAAGTATCTGGTAGGTGAAAGTTACGGCGGGTTTCGTGGGCCGCGCATCACCCACTATCTTCAGACGCAGCTCGGCGTAGCGATGAACGGAGTGGTTCTTGTCTCGCCATACCTCAATCCCACCATCGAGCAGAACGGCGATGTCTCGCCCATTCCCTGGATGGTCACGCTGCCCTCGATCACCGCAGCTCATCTGGAGCGCCAGAACAAGTTGACGCCCGAGGCAATGCAACAGGTCATCTCCTACACCTTCGGCGAGTATGCCACCGACCTGTTCAAAGGCCGCACGGATCCTGAGGCCACGCAGCGCATCATCAAGCAAGTTACCGCGCTCACCGGGCTCGATCCACAGTTTGTGAAATATGCGGGAGGGCGGTTGGAAATTGGCGCTTACCTGCGCGAGGTACACCGCGAGGAAGGCAAGATAGGGTCGGTCTACGACTCGAACGTGACGTCATACGATCCGTTCCCGTATTCGGCGGAGCAGCGCTTCGGCGATCCACTACTCGAGACGCTCATTGCCCCCATGACCACAGCCATGGTGGACTTCGACGTCCGCACGGTCGGCTGGAAGGTGGATGCCCGGTACAACGCGCTCTCGTATGAGGTAAACCGGTTGTGGGATTTCCACAGTGAGGAGCTACGTAAAGGATCAGTCGAGGACCTGCGCCAGGCTGTGGCCGCCGATCCGAAGATGCGAGTAGTGATTGCGCATGGCTGGAACGATCTCTCCTGCCCATTCATGGGTTCGATCCTGACGGTAAACCAGATGCCGCAAATGGGTAGCGACTCGAGTCGCGTCTCGGTGCACGAATATCGCGGAGGTCACATGTTCTACACGCGCGAAGGCAGCCGGATGCAACTGCGCAGCGACGTCATGGATATGGTGAACAAGCACTGAGCGCGTGGATCTGCTCATCGACGATCAGTCCGGCAGCTCGATGATGCGGGCGACCTTCCAGGAGTCGTCGAGTTGCCGTGCGAAGACAAAGACAGCCTGGAGCGAAGTATCCGTGGAGGCTCCACTGCCGAACTGGGATCTCTTGAGGTCAACCTGATCGATCTCCACCGCCCACATGCCGTGAGTGACGATATCCGATGACCTGATGGTTCCCGATATGTCGAAGCGGTCAAAGGAATTCAGCAGGAACTTCTTTACGTCATCCTGGCCCCGTGTGCCCCGTCCATCGGCGTGCACAGCAACGACGTCGTAGGCCATCAAGTCGGCCAGCCGTGCGGCGTCTCCCGCAGCCACGGCGTCGCGCCACGCATTGCGGACTGCGGTGATTCCAGCCTTGTCGGCAGATGCTTCCAGAGAGCTGCTCATGTTGCCTCCTTAGCAGACAGATTATCTTGTCGGACCGGTGGACGCCTCAGTAGCTGAGGGGTCCGCCGCCACTACTAGCTGCCGGCCAGACCGTAGACGTCAACTCGGCCGTCATAAGTCGGCACGAAGATTTTGCCTCCGCTCACGACGGGGACGTTGAACTTGGGATCGGAAAAGGTGAGGTTCCACGGTTCGCAATCCCATAGAACCTTGATCTGACTGCCTCCGCCGTATGGGCCGGGAACAAAATTTTCCGGGTCGTAGCAGACGAGGCGTCCCGGAGTGATTTCCGAGTTGGCGTCCCCGTAAGGAATGATCGCCCAGAGGAGCGCCGTGCCGGGTTTCTCGGCATTGGCCGAGAGGCTCATAAAACCTCCTGACATTCCTCCGCCGGGCTTGGCGGATTTGGCCGAGGCGGTTTCGGCGCTCTCCGCGAGCAGTTTCAGCACGCCCTTTGGAGTCATCGACCAGGCGCGGAGGCGTGAGTTTTCCCCCCAGCAGAAGAGCATAAGACCATGAGCCGGGCTCTTGTACTGGACTGAGGTCGAATGCATGTGGCGGGTTTTGTTGTCATAGATGAAGTCGAGGGTGCTGGAGTCCTGCGGAGTGTTATCGATGTTCGGATCCGGCGTGTACGTGTACCACACTGGCGGTTGCAGAAGCTTGGCGTAGTTGGAGGCGGTGTTGGCAAAGTCAGCGGGCTTGGTCTTGCCCATGTTGTGGATGTTGACCTCATACGCTATGCCGTCTTTGCCGCAGGCCAGGGCGATGCCGTATTCGGGAATAAGCGAGAGGCCGGCCGAGCCGAGATCCTCGTCTGCGAAGCCTTCGCTTACTTCCTTCTCGTTGGGTTTGGTGCTGGTCACTTTGCCAACCGTCGGGGCGTTGACGAGGTTACGGTCCATACCGCTGTTCACGGGCATACCCGTATGCGCGGCCGAAGGAGCGCTGACGCCGGATACCTTCGGTGTGAGCCTCCCGGCCCTGAAGGCGCTGGGCGCCGATTGCGTCGGGTCTTCGCCGATCCGGCCGGCATCGGTGTATGGGGTCCACCAGTCAACCACCGCGAGGGAGCCGCGCTTTTCGCCTTCGGGCGGCGTGTACTTTACCTTGAAGACGGTCTCGCCCCAGTCGGAGACAGCATCAAAGCTGCCATTCCCGGTCATCCCGTAGACGTAACCTTCTTTGTCGGCGCACAGGCCGGAACCGGCCATCCAAATGCCGGCGCCGTAGCCTCCGCTCATGGCCAGCGCGGCGGAGATGCGGTGCGAGGCCACATCGTAGGCGAAAATCCAGCCCGCAGCTCCATTCGTCGTTTCGAGGACGGAACCGGAGGCGAAGAAGATGGTCTTCGTGCCGTTGACTTCGGTCATGAGGAGGCCCGAGCGCTGCTTGCGCATGGTGCTGCCGTACTTCTGCACAGGCAGGCCATGCCCAGGGGCGTATTCCTCGGAGGTGAGAGCCAGGGGTTCGTGGGCGTGAGTGCCATCGCGGAGGTTAAGTACGTGTATGTGATGAGTGCCTTTTTTGGGATCTTCATCGGGCGACGTCCAGGCGACGCCGTACCAGCGGCGCGTATCGGGATCGAGTACACCGGTGGATAAGACGCCCCAGTGATCGTTGATGTTATGCATGTCGATGGCGCTGCTGCCTTTGACGGGTACGCCAAGCTTGGTGACCCAGAGGATGTCTGAGTTGTTGGCGTCGTAGCACCAGACGAGGTTGTTCATGCTGGAAACGACCGCTACATCGCGGGTGGTGCCGTCGCAGACGGGTACTTTCGGCAGGATCAGAGTCTGGGACTCGGCTCCCCGGGCGTCTCCCTCCATGTAGAGGGAGAAGTATTTGCGGATCCCCTTGGTACTGACATTGTCCTGAGTGAGGATCGTCTCGTTCAGCGTCGTTCCCGAGCGGCTGTTGTCATAGGCCCTGGTGAGGACGGGCGACATGATGCCCGAGGTAGGGGCCTCGGCATGGGCAATGGGTTTGGCAAGGTTGTAGGCAGCGGCGCCGGCGGAAAGCGATAGGAACGTTCTGCGCTTCATGGTCGACTCCTGAAGGGTTCAAGGTCAATTGATGGGGACTCGCGTTTCCCACTGCGTGCAATCGCGCAGACTTGGGTCATTATTGGCGAGGCTTACGCAGGAGGCGACGCTATGCTTGAGGACATTCTTCCCGCCGAACGGAGCGAGAGTGGGAGGGCCGAGCGGGCCGAGAGCGGCGCTGTCCCATGTCTCGGGAACCAGCGTGCCATGCTTGATATTCATGACGAGCGGAGCAAGTCTGGGAAATTGCTTCGTTGGATCAAAGGTGATGGTGACCTTTTTGCCTTGCTGGGTCCAGTGAGCGTGCCAGACCTGCGGTTCGCGGTTGATCCAATTCTGCTGAACGAGCACGGTGCCGTCTTCGGCGAACTGCACCATGACAACCCGATGGACATCCTCGCTGAGGCCTCCGCTGCCGCTGTAGAATCCCTTGAGTTTTTCCGCATCGGCAGAGGCAGCAGCCAGGAGCAGGGCCAGGCTGAGGGAGACGAAGGACCGGGCTTGCATGGCAGCAGTCATCGTACACAAAAACTGCCCGATGTCATACAGGATTCGTGTGAAGGGCTCCGAGCCTCTCCACGACGCGAGGCGCAATTTGCGATACGCTCCCGGCGCCCAGGGTCAGGATCACGTCGTTGGGCCCAGCGCGTTCGACTACGCGCCCGACAGCCTGGTCCGCGGATGAAGCGTATTCCACGCCGGAGTGGCGCATCGCAGCGACAAGAGCCTGTGAGGTGATGCCATTGATGGGATCTTCACTTGCAGCGTAGATGTCGAGGATCTCGACCGTGGTCGCATCGTCGAAGGCGGTTAGGAATTCCTCGAAGAGGTCGCGGGTGCGGGTGTAGCGGTGCGGCTGAAAGATGACGTGAATGCGGCTGTAGTTACAGTCGCGCGCAGCGCGCAGAGTGGCGCGAATCTCCGTAGGGTGATGGCCGTAATCGTCCACCACAGCGATGCCATGGACACAACCTTTGAGCTGGAAGCGACGGTCGACTCCGCGGAAGTTTTGGAGGCCCTCCGCGATGTGGCCAGTCCTGATCTCGAGCTGAGCAGCGATGGCGATGGCTGCGGTGGCGTTGAGGACATTGTGCGCACCGGGGACGTGCAGTTCGAAGGGGCCGAGGACGCAGCCGTCGCAGGTGGCTATCTCAAAGCGCGAGTAGACGCCGTCTGCCGCGGGCAACATGCGGAGCACGAAATCTGCGTGGGTCTCCGTGCCGTAAGTGAAGACTTTGCGGCGGACGCGCGGCAGTATGGCGGCGAGTTGAGGATTGTCGAGGCAGGCGACGCAGGCCCCGTAAAACGGAACCCGATCCATGAATTCGATGAAGGCGGACTCGACGTCGGCCATGTCGCGGTAGCAATCCATGTGCTCGCGATCGAGGTTGGTGACCACCGAGAGAATGGGCGACAGCTTCAGGAAAGAGCGGTCGCTCTCATCAGCCTCGGCGACGAGGTACTGAGACTTGCCGAGTCGGGCGTTCGAGCCCATGGCATCCACTCGCCCGCCGACTACCACGGTGGGATCGAGGCCTCCGGCGGCGAGGATGGTGGCGATCATGGAGGTGGTTGTCGTCTTGCCGTGCATACCGGCAACGGCAATGCCATATTTGAGACGCATCAACTCGGCAAGCATCTCGGCTCGGGGGATGACGGGAATTTTGCGGCGGTGCGCCTCGATGACCTCGGGATTGCGCTCGCTCACCGCGGAACTCGTAACGACGACTCCCGCGCCAATAACGTTCGCTGCTGCGTGCCCCTCGAAGATGGTGGCTCCCAGCGAGGCGAGCCGCTCAGTGATGAATGTATTACGCAGATCGGAACCGCTGACGGCGTTGCCTAGATTGAGCAGGATCTCGGCAATGCCGCTCATTCCGATGCCGCCGATCCCGATGAAATGAACACGCTGTGGTTTGAGAAACATGAAAGTTCAAACTGCGACGCCGTGGGACTACCGCATAAGTTACTCTATCAGCGTCTTTCCTGGGAGTTTCCGATGCAACTGCGATTTCCCGCTCTGATTTTTCTGTTCTGCACCGCTCTCTTCGCAGTTGCACAAGACGCGCAGATTTCGCCGGCGCACGTACGCGTCGCGCAGGGTGAACTGGAGGGCGCGGCGACCGGCATGGGACCGTTCGCATTCAAGGGAGTTCCTTATGCCGCGCCTCCGGTGGGGGACCTTCGCTGGCGGGAACCGCGGCCCGCGGAGGCGTGGACAGGAGTGAGGGACGCGACGAAGTTCGGGCCGGTATGCATGCAGCCGGAGTCGCGTCTCATGAGCATTTCTCGCTCAGATATGAGTGAGGACTGCCTGTATCTGAATGTCTGGACTCCGTCGATCAAGACTGCGCAGGCGGCGCCCGTGATGGTGTGGATACATGGCGGGTCGTTTGTTTCAGGTGCAGGCTCTCAGGCCAGCTTCGACGGCACGCGTTTGGCCATGCGAGGCGTGGTGCTGGTGACGATCAATTACAGAATGGGTGTCTTCGGCTACATGGCGCATCCGGAGCTGACTGCCGAATCCCCGAATCACACCTCAGGGAACTACGCCCTCCTCGACCAGATCGCCGCGCTTCGCTGGCTGCGGGAAAATATCGCCGCGTTCGGGGGCGATCCGCGTAATGTGACGGTATTCGGCGAATCGGCCGGCGCTTCGAGTATTGCGTACCTGATGGCCTCGCCTCTGGCCAGGGGACTCTTTGACAAGGCGATCCTCGAGAGCCCCGGGCTGCTGATGACTCCTGAACCTGAACTGAAGCGCGACTATCGCGGCATCACCAATATGGAGGCGGTAGGACTGGCGGTTGGGCCGCACATCGCAGACCTGCGGGCGCTCTCTGCCGATGCCGTCATGGAGCAGTCCTACTCGGCTTCGAAGAAGCTGTTCGGGCCGGGCGGCACGGGCAGGACGCGGCTTCGGGCAGCGACGCCGCTGGACGATCCCAACAGCGTGCACCTGGCGTGGACGCCGTTTGCGGATGGGTATGTTATCTCCGATCAGCTTGCCAGGCTCTACGCCGAGGGCCGCTTCATCCATATCCCCGTGATGGCGGGTACGAACACGAATGAAGGAAATCTGTTCCTGACGCATTATCATCCGGCAAATGCAGACAGCCTCAATGGGTGGGTGGAGCAGGCGTTCGCGCCCTGCGGGAAGCAGGTTCTCACCAGGTATGCGCCTCCGTCTCCCGCACCCGAACAGCTTCATGCAGCAGCAGACCGGTTGTTATCTGATTCACTGTTCCTTTATGGCACATTCTCAGTTGCACGCGCGACGCATGGGTATCTGTACAGATTCAGCCGAGTGAGCCCGCGTGCTGAACGGCTGGGCCTCGGTTCGTATCACTCGGCAGAGATCGCCTACGTCTTCGGACACACGCTGAACGCTCCCGACGACTTTACGGAAGCAGACCGCAAGCTCTCCGATCAGATGGTAACCATGTGGGTGCACTTTGCGCGAACAGGTGATCCGCGTCTGATGATGAGCTCGGAGTGGACAAGAATCGGATCGAACGGCGAGGTCCCATACATGGACTTCGGGGACACGATTACCCCAAAGGACTTTCCCGATACTACCGTGCAGATCTTCAGCGAGTTGTGGCCGCCGTCAGGCAAGGCCCCAGGCTGCGGCAAGAAATAGGTGAGGCCATACCAATGCGCGATGCACCCAAAAGTTGCGCACTTGCACGGAAATAAACTCCTCGACAGCTCCGCAACAATTGTTCCCGGCTCTCGTTCACACAGGCAGAGCGGTTCGATAGACGGCAGACGCGGTAAATCGTAGAGATTTGAAGCCGCGCTCGAAAGGAGCTCAGATGAAAAATGTTCTTCGTACTCTCGCATTTACTGGCATCGTGGCAGTTGCAGCTGTTGCAGGATCTGCAAAGGCGCAGGCACAGGTTGGCATCGCGATTCAGATTGCACCGCAGGACTATAGCTACTATGGCGGTTACGTTCCCGCGTGCCCCGGTCCGGATTTCTACTGGACGGGCGGATACTACACAGGAAACGTCTGGGTTCCGGGACGCTGGGTGCATCGCGACCGCTATTACGTTCGCAACTGGGACGAGCACTCCTATCATCGCGATTGGGATGACCGCTACTATGGTCGCGACTACGACAGGCACGACTATGATCGCGACCGCGATTACGATCATCGCGGCTGGGAACACGGACGCCGATAGCGATTCAGGCCACCGATCAGTTGCGCGAGCGGCGTCTCCCCGGCGCCGCTCTTCCTCGCACCCGGATGTGCCCGCATCCGGGTGCCGTGTTTTCTAGCGAGTAGACTTTCAGTGGAATTCTGAAATCCAGGCTATAGAAAATGAATGCAAGGGATCACTGGGAAGAGGTCTATCGCAGCAGAGCGCCCGAGGCGGTGAGCTGGTATCGGCCGCATCTGGAGATTTCGCTCGATCTCATCAGGCAAGCCGCAATTGGGCCCGCTTCTGCAATTCTCGACGTTGGGGGTGGCGAGGCGACGCTCGTCGATGACCTCATTCTGGCCGGTTATCAGAGAGTAGCCGTGCTGGATATTTCAACGAACGCTCTGGAAGAAGCAAAGAAGCGTCTCGGAGCGGCCGCCGAGCGGGTCTGCTGGATCGCAGGCGATGTGACCGCGCTCTCTTTTCGCCGGCATTCAATCGATGTCTGGCACGATCGTGCGGTATTTCATTTCCTGGTCGAGGCTGAAGATCGTGCAGCCTACATCTGCAGCCTGCTCTCCTGCGTTCGGCCCGGCGGGCACGCGATCATCGCCACCTTCGGGCCGGAGGCCCCCTCCCGGTGCAGCGGCCTGCCGGTTGTCCGTTACAACTCCGAATCGCTTCAGAGCGAATTGGGGTGCTCGTTTACGCTGGTGGAGAGCAGAGAGGAATTGCACTTGACGCCGAGAGGAACGCCTCAACAGTTCGTCTACTGCTCGTTCCAGATCGAGTCCGCGAGTGTGCCTCAAAAGCCCTGAATTTTCAGCGTTATGGAACCTCATTCGGGGTCCTGAATCTCACAACTTTTTCGCACATCTTCTGTTAATAGAAGTAGGCTTTAAGACACCCGAAGTGCGAGCTCAAATCACGGGGTCTGGAGGCAGGGTCAACCTGCCGATCAGGTGATTGGGAGGTTTTGGAAAATGCGCATCCTGCGCTCGTTCATGTTGGTTGTACTGCTGGCCGTTCCCCTGGCGCTGATGCCTTCGCATGCAAACGCACAAGTAGCTGTGGGCATCGGTATCGGGCCGGCGGTTGAGTATCCGGCGCCGGCGTATGTGGCGGCCCCCCCGGATTGCGAGTGGGGCTACTATCCTTATTATCCTTACGCGTGCGCCCCATCCGGGTACTACGGTCCGAGTTGGTTCATTGGCGGAGTCTTCATCGGCGCCGGTCCCTGGTACCGCGGATGGTATGGACACGGCTGGGGTTGGGGACATGCCGGCTCGTATGGGTACCGGGGGGGCTACGGCGGATACCACGGTGGTTACGGCTATCACGGATATGCGGGAACCAGTGGCTATCGCAGCGGATATGGATACAACGGGTATGTCAACCGCGGCGGCTACGTCGGACCTGGATCCACCCATTCAGGAAATGGCTTCCACGGCACCGGCGGGTACAGTGGGTTTCACGGTACACCCGGGTACGGCGGATTCCATGGCGGGTCTGCCGGAGGATTCCACGGCGGAGGGATGGGTGGAGGATTCCACGGTGGTGGAGGGTTCCACAGTGGTGGCGGTCACCGCTAATGGCTTAACTCAAAACACGAGGTCTGCTCTTCTGAGCGGGCCTTTTTGCTTTTTGATTGAAGGTCATCTATTTCACACCATTCTGCTTCAGCGTCAGCACCATTTCCATAATGCTGCGAACCGCATCCGGGTGGGCGAGAGTTCTCGCGCGCGTGGACATCGCATCAAGAGCAGCGCGGTCATTGAGTAGTGCGACGAGTGTGGCGAGGAGGCTATCTTTGGTCGCTTCTGCTTCAACGAGCATGCGCGCGGCCCCGGCATCCACGAGGGCTTCGGCATTCTTGCGCTGATGATCGTCGGCGGCTTGTGGGAACGGAACCAGCAGCGAAGGCTTGCCTGCCGCGGCAAGTTCTGCGACGGTGCTGGCTCCGCTGCGTGAAAGCACCAGATCAGCTGAAGCGAAGCGGCGAGGCATGTCATCGAGAAAATCGTAGACCTGCCAGCGGCTGGATGGCGCTCCGCAGGCCATATATGCCGCAAGTGCCTCCTTTGCGTGGCGCGCACCTGCCTGATGCAGGATAGTCAGGCCCGGAACCATGGCGAGCAGCGGAGAAGCGATTTGCGGCAGGAGCGTGTTGAGGATGCGGGCTCCCTGACTGCCTCCGAAGACGAGCAGATGCGGAGGTGCGTCGCGCTGGCGAGGAGGCAGGCGAAAGAATTCCTCGCGGACGGGAATGCCGGTGACCTGGGCGTTGCGGAAATATTTCGCCGCCGCGGGAAAATTGACGGCCGCGGCTCCGACGTATTTTCCAACGAGGCGATTAGCGAGGCCGGGATACGCGTTAGGCTCGAAGGCCAGAGTAGGAATGTGGTCGAGAATGGCCGCCGCCATTGCGGGGCCGGATGCGTATCCGCCGACGCCGATCACAACATGGGGACGGAAGCGGCTTAGAAGTGCGCGGCAGCGAATGATGCTGAGAGGCAGGTCGACCAGCGTCCGGGCGCGAGTGAGGAGCGAGACATTCTTGAGCTGGCCGACTTTGATGAGAGAGAGTTCGTATCCAGCAGGCGGGATGAGGCGGGACTCGAGGCCGCGCGGTGTGCCGACGAACAGAATGTTCGTGCCGAACGCTGCCCGCAGCTCATTGGCAATGGCGAGAGCGGGAATGATGTGGCCGCCTGTGCCTCCCCCGGCGATGACGACACGCATTTCAGGCATCGCAGCCAGAATATCGCGGTAAAGTTCAGAGACGGAGAAGGAGTCACCGGGTTGCAAATAGCTGAAATTTATTGCAATAGCGGCACACGGAGCAGGGCTGTCGAGTCAGCGATCGGGAACTCAGACCTCCAGAAGAAGGGCGCGCCGGCCTGGGGACTTCGTTCGAATGTGGAGCCTCGGTTTCTATCCTCTAGAAATGAAGGTCGAGGTGGGCGAAGCTTTCGATCTCGAGGAGGTGGCGACCCGGCGGCGCTGTGTCGATGCTCTCGTGCTCGAGCACCCATGTGTTTGGGTGATGGATGTAGACGGCGTGCAGTCCGGCGGCGAGCGCGGGGTTGATGTCGGAGCGAGGGCTGTTGCCGATCATCCAGGTGGTTTCGCACGCGAGTGAGTAACGGGAGCATACGCTTTGATATGCCTCGGGATTCTTCTCGTGAGGTATCTCGACGGCGGTAAAGTATTCGCCGAGCCTCGAGCGAGCGAGTTTCTGCGATTGCTCTTCGGGATTTCCCTTGGTCATAAGAATGAGCCGATGGCGGCTGGCGAGCACTGGCAGGGTTTCCCGCACACCGGGCAACAATTCGATCTCCTGCTCGATAATGCAATTGGCGAAGCTTACGATGCGATCATGGCGGTCGGCTGTGACAGGCTCGGCGGAGAGGCGCTCGAAACACGTCACGAGAGCGCGCCGGAAGCTGGCGACTCCATAACCATGCAGGCGCGTGTTTTCGCGTTCCACCTCATTGAGTATCTGGCGGACCTCGTCGCGAGAGTACTCGTGGTGATCGAGCCAGGAGATGAAAGCCGCAATGGCACGCTCGAAATAGATATTGTTTTCCCAGAGAGTGTCGTCGGCGTCAATGAGAAGCGTCTGGCCGGGCGCGAATCTGGGCGAACCATTGAGCATGGTTTGAGCGTAACAAAAGACGGCAGGTTTTCGAATTTTTGCTGTAGGGAAAGGCAACGGGTGCATTGGATCGGTGTGCTCAGTGCACGGTGATGCTTGTTCCACAGCTCCCTATCAATTGGGGGGCGTGGATCTGCAGAAACGCCTCTGAGCACACTCGGGGTTTCATTTTTACCACTGAATCACTGCTTCCGAAGTTCCCGTGAACGTCTTGGTTATGCTCGGCAGGAATGATAAAGACATGGGGAAAGAAAATGGATAGCTCACCTTCACCTTGACAAGGCACCCTGCCGTATTTGTCGTGCTACAGCCCGCGGTGGACCCACCTACATTGGTGCCAGGCCATGTGGTCGTGACTGTGATGCTGCTCGATGTGATGAGCGGGCCCGCGAGCCCCTGGACATAGCTTTGCACATTTGAGCTGCTCGCGGTGCAGCCATTGCTGGATGCCGAAGCGCATGAAGTTCCCCAGCTTGCACCGCGGACCATGGCATAGCGCGTTCCCTGCTGCGCAGCATAAGAAACAAAATGAAAGACATAACCCGCCCGGGCAAAATCCATTGCGCCAAAAATAGCCATCAGCAGGGTCATCGCCGACATGGCAAATTCAAGCTTGGCGTCGCCGGCATCCTCCTGAAAAATGCGTCGCAGTTTTCGCGTATATCTTCTCATCGGTGACCTCAATAACGCATTTCGCTTGTGCTGGACAGGCTGAGGGAGGAGGGAATACCCGTCCACGGGAGAATGGTGGTATAGCTTGCCGTAGCTGTCACTTTGACGTAATAGACGACGTTGGCTGAACAGGTCGGAGCCGCGCTGCAACTGGTTGATGCGCTGGTTCCATCCGAGCATTCGCAGCCCCATGAAGAAGAAACGTTGACGTCGGTGACATCCGGAGCATCGTACTTCACGGCGTTCGTGATCCCAGTCGTATCACTGGGATTGGTTGTGCCGTAAATGGCTCCTGCGCGGGCGCCGCCGGCTACTTCGTTGGCGAAATAATATCCGCGTGCAAAGTCCACAGTGGCCATCACGATGAAAAGCAAAATGGGGAGCACCAGTCCTATTTCCACCAGGCTGGCGCCCTGTTCACATCTGAGGATGCGAAGTCGAAAGAATCGCAATAGTAATCGTAATTTCATAAGCTACTCCACTAAAACGGCTGCCCCGCTTTTCACGGGCGAACCTCCTGAAAGCGATGAGTAATTGGATCCCATGGTGAAATTGACCCCGCCGTTTACGGTAAGGCTTTCCGTGTCGAGGATCGTATAGGCTGCGAGGTTCCCGCCGCCGTTGAGGGTCAGGTTGGCTGCAGGCGCATAGAGTGTCCCCTGCCACACGGAATTCGAGTCGCCATTGAGAATGATCCCCGAACTGTCACTTGAGTCCTGATAGATGAGGATGCCCGCATAGGTTCCGCTTGTCGGGGCTACCAGATTCGCGTCGCTCGATCCGTTCATGGTCAGGCTGCCGGAACTGAAATAAAACGTCAGCCCTGTTCCGGAGATGGTGTCCCCGCCGTTGACAATCATGTTTCCCTGCATGATGTAGGTTCCGGACGTGAAGCTGACGGTCACGTTGCCATTGATGATCAGGCCGCCGCAGTAAGTGCCCGGATTCAGCGTTACCGTTCCGCTGCCGCCATTGATGACCTCGTTGGTATACGTGCAGCTTCCGGCAGTCGGCGCAGTCAGGTAGCTGAGGGGATCCGCCACAGCTAACGCGTTGGTGGTCGGCGAGGGGCTGATCGTGTTATTGCCGTTGTTTATGTCACCGCCGTGAATATACAGCCCGGCGGAATTGATTGTGTCGTTGCCATTGAAAATGGCGGCCGAACTGCCGCCCGCGTCGTCGATAATGCCGCAGGACGCTGCAATTGAGGCAGAGCCATTCACAAGCAGCGCATTGTTTGCGCTGGTGCTGGTGTTGTTGGTGGAAACGAAGAGACAATTCGTCGAGTTTGCCAGACCCGCTTCCGCTCGCACCTTTATCTTGACCGAACTGACGCCGAGAGTTCTGGCAAAATAGGTTGGCTGCGAGTAGGTGACAACGACTTCCGCAAACTGGGAGCTCCCGTAATGCGGGTCGCTCGATGTCGAGCCGAGAGCGCAGGGGCCCTGATTCACACCGATGGTCAAGCCGGTTCCAGGAGTGCCGCAGTTGGTATACACAGTGCTGCCCGAGAAGCCGTTCTCGGCCAGCGCTTTCTGTGCCGCCGTCTGCATGGCGGTGCAGGCATGGGTGTTGCCGCAATAAGAGATTTCGATTGCGGCGGCCATAGCTGCCGCATCCGCGGCATTCTGCAGCTTGGTCTGCGCATAACGCAACTGCCCAACGTCGATGGCGAGCGCGAGGAAACCAACGATCACAACCATCCCCACGCCGGCAAGAACCAGAGCCTGGCCGCTCTCATCCTGCAGAACATTTCTAAAACGTGCCACTGTCCTCATCACAGTCTTTTCTCCGGATCATGAGCTTTGCCGGCGGGACTGAGGGTGGCCACACTGGATGAATTTTTCTGCTGCTGGCTGCGTGCGACAAAAACTGCAGCGACCTTGTCCTGGTAGGCAAGCTCGAAGCGGGAATCCATGCGCAGCAATTGTGTGAGCGCGGCGTCCACCGGCGCGATGACCAGACCCGCGGACTTGAGATCGGGATCAGAGGCCCAATCGGGGCCGCCGTTCCAGGTCTTCATCGAGCGATCGATTCTTTCATCGCCGTAGAAAGCAGCGCGTCCGTCGATACTGACCGGCTCGCGCAGGTTCCAGATTAGAAAGCCGCCCCATCCGTAGGTGTTGTAGAGCGCGCCGGAATACTGGTGTTCTCGAACGACCTGTACGGCCTTGAGCGGCATCTCTTCGGCGAGCTTGCCTTCGAGCCGGTCGTTTCTGATCTGAGTTGCAAAAGCGCTGACGAGGACGAGGAGTGCAGTGGCAGCAAAGCTTAATGGCACTGTCCAAAGCGACTCTCGTCCGGATTGCTGCGAGCTGGATCGAATGGGCAGGCCCTCGGCGAGAATGACGGCGGCTACGATGGCGAGGAACCAGATATCCCGCTGGGACCGGAATGAGAGCCACAACGCCATGGCCAGCATAAGGGTCTCAAATGGGAAGAGGCGATGGAACCTGAACATGACAGCAACCGCTGCCATAGCGAGAAAGAGCAGCAGGAAATCCATCATCGAGCGGAAGGGAAGCGCATGCATTTCGCTGATCGTGTTCAATACGCCGGGTTGCGCGGCCAGAGCATGCGCAACTTTGTAAATGCCGGCGCCGTAAGGGTTCACGCAGGCTGCAGCGATGCATGCCGGCAATGCTATCCAGAGGCTGCGCGCAGAAAGGCGGCTGAGGGAGGGCTTCCACCACCGCGCGAGAACTGGCTCGCATGCCGCTAGGCCGAGCACCATGAGCCCATCGATGAACTGGATGTGTATGTTGGCCCAGAGCGCAAAGAGCGGCGGCAGCCAGAGCAGGCGGCGGGATTCTCCGGTGCGGCGCGCGTGCATGAGGATATCGATCTCGAGGATGAAAAACAGAATCGTGAACAGCCAGGGGCGTGGCGTGTAGAGGCGCGAGAGTGCGGTCAAAATCGCCATCGTGAGCAGCGTGCTCCTGGTGAAGTCGGGCTGCAGGCGACTGGTCAGGCGGAAGAGTGCGGCTGCAATGGCGGACAGCATGATGCCCATGTAGACCATGACGCCATCGAATCGGAACCACTGATAAAGCCTGGTTAGGAGTACTTCGAAAAGCCAGCTGTAGGCCTGCCACGGCTTACCCGCTCCGAAGCGTGAGTAGATAT
This sequence comes from Silvibacterium sp., assembly GCA_019232935.1. GTDB lineage: Bacteria > Acidobacteriota > Terriglobia > Terriglobales > Acidobacteriaceae > Silvibacterium. The sequence continues at coordinate 17,232 of JAFAMZ010000383.1, read as the reverse complement.
CGGCTCGCGGTACGGCATGGTGCTGCAGGATCCACTCGCCGGTGCGGAGATGCCATCCGAGATCGGGATCGCCGACGCAGGCCGCGGCTCCAGTTCGGAAGCAAATAAGAGCTGGAGCGGCGCACAGCATGGCGAGGAGCAAGGCTCTCGCGATTTGATTGGCTGACGATGAAGGATTGCCTGGTTGCATTCTATGTGTTTCCCCATTCCGTGCCGTCCCAAGCGTGTTACTTGCTGTTTATCGGCATCGGCTGTTGAGTCACTGGGGGAAAAGTAACTCAAGTTACCTAAAATCATTGAAAGGTGTACTGTTTCAACACACTCGTAGCGATTTTCAGTTACCGACCGAACTATAGATCAAGAGAAATGTAATCGTAAGTAACACAATTGGGTGATTGTCGTTTTGTTTGTTCGTGTCGATAGTTGGTACTCATGAACGGCAATCACGCATTACTTCGGTGAGGCTGTGAATGCAGTTATGAAAACTCAAAGGAGAACGAACATGGCGAAGCAATTGATCAAGAACCTTCTGAAGGACGAGTCGGGTCAGGACCTGATTGAGTACGCTCTGGTGGCGGCAGTGATCGCTCTGGGAGCACTGGCGGCGATGAAGAGCCTTGCGAACTCGATCGGCAACGGCTTCAACAACGTCGGCAACCAGTTCTCGAACAACGTCTAACCGGGCGCTTCGGGAGAGGACACTGGGGCAGTTCGCAGGCAAGGGGCCGCCCTACGCTATCACCTTCAGCTTCCGGCCAGATTCAGGAAGGTCACTCGGGTCGGAATCAGTTCGGCTCATTCCGGGGGTAATCGCGATGAGCAAATTGCGGGAGAAAACAGGGCAGCTGGTAGTTGCAATCAAGCCCTGGAGCAAGGCGCAAGCAATCGGGAGCAGTGAAATGATGCACCTGACGAAACGGCTGTTCGAAGATGAGTGCGGTCAGGACATGATTGAGTACGCGCTGGTGACTGCGGCTATCGGTTTCGGGTGTATCGCAGCCATCGGAGGCATTGCCAACCCGGTCGTGAACGCATACTACAGTGTCACTAACAATTTCACCAACGGTGTATAGCAGTCGTTCCACGCTCCTCGCGGACAGCATGCGTTGAGCAAAAACCGCGGCGATGAAAGAGCCGGCCAGAACGCAGTAAAAAAGCTCTTCACGACGTAAACCACCACCTGGCAGTCGAAAAAGAGTTACGTGCCAGATTGATGTTTTTCGCTCCACAACATTCGGAGCGATTTGCTTTGGGGAATCTCGAAATGGTGAATCCAGTTAACGAGTTGATCTACCCGGCCGCTTCGTGTGTCTGCGCTTTCGCAGGCGCGGCCTTCGACATACGCAGCCGCCGGGTACCCAATTTCCTGACACTCCCGGGGATCTGCTGTGGATTGATGATGCATCTGGTGCTTGGCGGATGGGCCCAGCTGGGTACAGCAGCTTTAGCAGGGCTGATCTGTTTCGGCATCTTCCTGATTTTCTGGCTCGCCGGCGGAATGGGGGCCGGCGATGTGAAGCTGATGACGGCTGCCGGCTGCCTGGCAGGACTGCCGCACGTCGGCAATCTGCTGGTTTCAACTGCGCTGGCCGGTGGTGTAATGGCCATCGTTATGGCCCTGTGGCGCGGACGGGCGAAAGAGACGCTCCTGAATGTAGGAGCGCTGGTTGTTCATCATCGGATCGAGGGGCTTACGCCGCATCCCTCACTGAACATTTCAAATTCGCAGACTTTGCGCCTGCCGTATGCCGTGCCCATTGCGACCGGCTGCGCGCTGGCACTGTGTCTGGCTGCGGTGCAGAGGTAGGTACCCAATGGCGCGCCGTCTGACACTCGCTCTTGTTGTGGCCCTGGTCATCTCCGGTCTTTTCACTTTCTGGCTGAGCCGGAAAATGGCTCGCAGCCGGACTGCCGCGCAGGCGCCGAACACCTATGTAGCTGCCGTGCGACCGGTGGATCCGGGAGCGACCCTGAAACGCGAGGATGTTGCGCTGGTGGAATGGCCGAAATCGATGCCCCTCGCCGGTGCTTTTAACAGAGTGGAGGACGTAGTCGGGCGCGCGGTTCTTTACCCACTGGGTGCAGGCGAACCGATTCTCGACCGCCATCTTGCGGCTCCTGGATCCGGTATAGGGCTCACCGGAAAGATCCCAAGCGGTATGCGTGGAATCGCGCTTCGTTCCGATGAAGTGGTTGGTGTGGCCGGATTTCTGATGCCGGGAACGCATGTAGATGTGCTGGTGACTTACCGGGATGGAGTACATCCGGATCCAGTGACAGCAACGGTGTTGCAGGACGCAGAGATATTGGCTGCCGGGCACCAGGTGCAGCCCGATCCGACTGGTAAGCCATCGAGCGTGGATGTAGTCACGCTCCTGCTTTCCCCAGAGGACGCGGAAAAGGCAGTGCTGGCGAGCGCCCAGGGGAGCATTCACTTCGTGCTCCGCAACGGAGGCGATCACGAGCAGGCAGGAGCCAAGCCGGTCGCTCTTGGACAACTCGCGGATCTTCCGGCCCAGAAGCCCATAACGGTGGCTGCACCTCCAGCTAAGAAAGTGAAGACGACCGACAAGGCCTGGGTGGTTGAAACCCTGATGGGCACCAAGTCAACAACGGAGACATTTAACTGAGGCGCGGCATGAGAATTCGCAAAGGCACAATTTGGAACGCGATTTCGGTGCTGCTGGGGGCATTCCTGCTCGCTTCACCAGCGATCGGCGCCGATGGTCCGGGTTCGGCAGTTACGCCCGACATACCTGGCACGCAGGTGATGGATACGATGACACACCTGGTTGTGGGCCGCTCGATGTTCATCAACACGCCGAGCCGGATGCGCCGCGTCTACGTCAGCAATCCTGCCGTTCTGGATTCCTTCACTGCCAGTCCCAATCAGATCGTCATTACTGCGAAGGGGCCCGGCATCAGCACTGTAATCCTGTGGGACGAACTCGGCCAATCGCAGGTTTACCTCATTAGCTCCGATATCGATGTCGGGCAACTGAGCAAAGCCCTGAAGGACGCTTTGCCGTATGAAAATATCCGGGCGGAGGGTCACGAAGAAGAGGTCGCACTTGCCGGAATGGTTTCCAGTCCTGAAGCGGCCGAGGCGGCGGTAAAGCTGGCCGGATTGTTCTCAAAGAGTGTTGCGAATTCCATTCTTGTTGCTCCTCAGCATGCGCGGCAGGTTAGGCTCAAAGTTCGCATCGTGGAGATCGACCGCTCCCGGGCGCAGGATCTTGGATTCAACTTTTTCGGCACAGGAAAGAACACCTTCAACTCGACCACCGGTCAGTTCTCTTCGATCACCGCAGCTCCTTCGAGCGGTGGTTCATCCGGCGGGTCCTCTGGCGGTTCGGGTGGTTCGGGCGGAGGCGCCCTCAGCTCTCTGCTTTCGCTCAGCAGCCTTCTGAATCTGTTCTATTACAACCACGATCTCGGCATCGGAACCGCCATTCAGGCGCTTCAGGACAAACAGATCCTGCAGATCCTCGCCGAGCCGACAATTACAGCGATGAACGGCGAGAAGGCGTCGTTCCTGGCTGGCGGTGAATTCCCCTATCCAATCGTGCAGGGCAGCAATGGCGGAACCTCAGTGACCATTCAGTTCCGGCCTTATGGAGTAAGACTCGACTTCACCCCGACCGTCCTGGCTGATGGCACGATTCAACTAAAAGTAGCCCCTGAGGTAAGCGCTTTGGACTACACCAACGCCGTGAGTCTCTCCGGATATACCGTCCCGGCAATATCGACTCGTCGGGCCGAAACTCAAGTGGAACTGAAGACCGACCAGAGTTTCATCATCTCCGGTCTGCTGGACAGCCGGACAACGGATCAGCTCTCGAAGATACCCGGCATTGGCGATGTTCCGGTTCTCGGAAATCTATTCAAGTCGAAGGACGGTAAGAAATCGGTGACGGAACTCGCCGTAATCGTCACCCCCACGCTGGTAGATCCGTTGACTGAGAACCTTCCCACGCCGGTTGAGCCCAATTTACCAATTCCGCAGATTTCGGATTCCAAGTTCGATAAGGGCATGGTGCCGAAGACACCTGCTCCCGCGCCGGCTGCCGGCCAGACCCCAGAAGGCACGGTGCAGAAATGAGGCGCGCACATCGGAATACCCCTTCGCTTGACATCTCCGTGCTGACCGTGTGTGTCGACCAGGATTCGACTGAAAAGCTGGAGCAAGCGACCCAACGCCGGCACTGGAACACTTCACACGAGAGCATGACCGAATATATCTCGGCTGTTCGGCGTCCGGCCATTTCGCTGGAAGCGAAGAAGGCAAACGCGGTCCTGGCCGTAGTTGACTTCGATCGTGACCCCCAGGCTGCCGAGGAATCGGCGACCTTCCTTAAGCAGCTCTTTCACGGCAAGACCTTTGTCGCAGCCCTGTCCTCTCGGCATGACAGCGATCTGCTGTTGAAGGCCATGCGAGCTGGATGCAACGAAGTGCTCCGGAACCCGCTCGACGAGACGCAACTTGCGGAAATGCTCGAACGGCAGAACACGCACTGGCTGGCCACCATGGGCCACAACCGCAGCGCCGGCAAAGTGTTGTCGTTCTTCGGATGTAAAGGAGGAGTGGGAACCACAACAATCGCCGTGAACTTCGCCCACACCCTCACACGGCTGCAAAAGAAGGTGCTGCTCATCGACAATCACGCGGAGTTCGGGCATGTATGCCTGTACCTGGGACTCGATGGGAACCGCTATCACTTTCACGAGCTGATTCGTAATGTGAACCGGCTGGATTCCGAACTTCTTCGGGGGTTCATCGCCAGGCACTCGAGCGGGCTGGAGGTGCTGTCTTCGCCCGAATTGCACGACCCCAACCGCAGCATCGATCCCGACGCCCTCGAGCGGACAATTGATTTTCTTCGCGGCGAATACGACTACCTCATCTTGGATTGCGAGACAAATCTGACCGAAGTCAACCTTGCCGTCATGGATAGCTCGGACGAGATCTGCCTCGTAGCTACACCGGAGATCGGAGCGGTACGCGACCTTTCCCGTTATATCGATAACCTGAGCCGCAACGAGCAGGCCACGACCAAGCTGCACATTGTCATCAACCGGTACTCTTCGACCGGAGCCATCGGAATCGAGCAAATCGAAAAGGCCATCCGCGTGCCCGTGCAGACCAGAATCTCCAACAATTATTCGGAGTGCCAGAAGGCGATCAATCTTGGTGAGCCGGTTTCGGCGGAGAAGAAGACCGACTTCATCGAGCAACTATCGAAGTGGGCAGGGACTCTGGCTGGAACTAACGGAACCCATGCCCCCAAAAATGGGCGTAAGAAGTTTTCGCTGTGGGGATAGAGAAGAGAATGAGGGGATATTTCCATGGCTGATACCGGCATTGACATCGCCTCTGCGCGGCCAGAGTCTGCAGCTTTGCGGCAGAACGGCTCGAGCCTGCGCAACGGCAACCGGCCCACGAGGCCGCTCGAGGAAAAACAGCAGCAGGAGTTGAAATCCGCTGTGCACCAGGAGCTGATCCGGCGGCTGGATCTCGAGAAGCTCAGCGAGGCGCAGGAAACGCGCACCGGGCAGCAACAATTGCTTTCTCTCATTCAGCAGATCATCGGCGAACAGAGCGTCCCGCTGAGCTCCGGCGAGCGCGATCGAGTGGCCAATGAAGTGATGGATGAGCTCTTCGGCCTTGGGCCGCTGGAACCTCTGCTGAAGGATGAAACGATCAGCGACATTCTGGTGAACACATACAGTCACGTCTATGTGGAGCGCAAGGGCGTTCTGCATCGCACCAGTGTCACTTTTAAGGACAATCGCCACCTGCTGCAGATTATCGACAAGATCGTTTCCGCGGTGGGGCGCCGCGTGGACGAATCGACGCCCATGGTAGACGCGCGTCTGAAGGATGGATCGCGCGTGAATGCGATCATCGGGCCGCTGGCAATCGATGGGCCCATTCTTTCCATTCGTCGATTCGGGTCGTCTCCTCTCTCGGCAGACAATCTCATCCACTATAAGGCGTTGAGCCAGCCAATGCTTGAGACCCTGCGCGCAGCAGTCCAGGCCCGGCTCAATATCGTGATCGCAGGCGGCACGGGCGCCGGCAAAACCACGCTTCTCAATATGCTTTCAAGCTTCATTTCGGAAAAAGAGCGCATTGTCACAATCGAAGACTCAGCCGAATTGAAGTTGCAGCAGGAACACGTTGTGCGGCTCGAGACCCGGCCTCCGAACGTGGAGGGAAAAGGGGCGATACGGCAGCGCGAGCTGGTGATCAATGCTTTGCGTATGCGGCCGGACCGGATCGTGCTCGGCGAGGTGCGCGGCGAAGAGGCGCTGGACATGCTGCAGGCGATGAACACGGGCCACGACGGGTCGCTTACTACGATTCACGCCAATACACCGCGCGATGGACTCGCGCGTCTGGAAACAATGTGCATGATGGGCGACATCCGCCTGCCGGACAAGGCGATTCGCCTGCAGATTTCCTCGGCGATCCACCTTATTGTGCAGGCGGCCCGAATGAGCGACGGCTCTCGCCGCATCACGCATATCACCGAGCTGACCGGCAGCTACAGCGATGTGATCAGCATGCAGGACCTCTTCGTTTTCGAGAAAGAAGGCCTGGGACCTAACGGGAAGGTAAAGGGCAGATTTCGCTCCACAGGCATCATGCCGAAATTCACTGAGCGGCTTAAGGCTGCAGGGGTGCCGGTGCCTGCGGGATTGATGGACCATTCCATGGAAGTGTGACTGCGATGATGATGCTGATTTCAGGATTTATCGCGATTCTGGCCGTGACCTTCGGCGTGATGATGCTGGCTGCCAGTCCCAGCCGCGATGCCAAGCGCGTGGAACAGAGAATAGCTGTGATTCAGGCCGGAACTGCACGCATCGATGGCATGGATATGGACGCGACAAGCCTGTTGCGTGCGAGTTCTTCAGACCGTTTCGGCTGGCTCGATACCTCGTTCCAGAAGTATCCGCTCTGGAAAAACTTGCAACGGTTTGTCATGCAATCCGGCGTCAATAGCAACGCATCTGCCGTGCTGGTCCAGTCGGCGGCGATGGGAGTGATCGGGCTGCTGACTGCATCGATCGTCTACCCCGAGCCTTCGGTGGAAATAATCGCGGCTTGTGTAATGGCAAGCTTGCCCTGGATCAGGATTGCCTGGGCCCGATCGCGGAGACTGAAGGCATTCAACAAGGATCTGCCTGAGGCGATCGATATGATGGCTCGCGCGCTCCGCGCGGGACACGCGATTTCGGGCGCAATCGAGATGGCCGGCGACTCAGCTCCTCCAGCGACAGGAAAGGAGTTTGCCGAGGTGTTCCGGCAGCAGAACTTTGGATTGCCATTGCGCGAGGCGCTTTTGCAATTGCTGGAGCGCGTACCATCGCCGGACCTGCGAGTACTGATTACGGCGATCCTGGTGCAGCGGGAGACGGGCGGCAACCTGGTCGAGGTGATGGACCGGACGGTTTTCTTGATCCGGGAGAGACAGCGAATCCAGGGTGAAATCAAAGTTCAGACAGCCCAGGGGAGGCTGACCGGATGGATCTTGAGCCTCATGCCGATTGGGTTAATGGGGATCCTGAACATCATCGATCCGGGATATTCCAAAATTCTGCTCACCGATCCGTTCGGGCGCAAGCTTTGCTATGTGGGGCTCGGGCTGATCGTGCTCGGTGGGCTGATCATCCGGCAGATCGTAAACGGAGTGGATGTCTAGAGCAGTTGTGACGGCGGGTCGATATGGATTTGATTTTCTACATTGCGATCGGAGTAATGGTGGCCTCCATGGTCGCGTTGCTCTGCGCTCCCCTGTTCCTCCGGCCCGCTCGCCACGAGAGACGGATGCTCGACATTGTGAAAAGCGAGAGGCCGGACCTGAGAACGATCAGCGACAAGGAGCTTTTGCGGGAAAAAGTTCTCAATTTGGCACGCGCCTTCCATTCCCGGATCGGCTTCTCGGGAGACGACAAGCTGAAAGCGAAGATGCTTTCGGCTGGCCTGCGTGGCTCGAACACGAAGGATGTCTATCTGACGGCCCGCGTTCTAGTGCCCTTGGCTGGTATCGCAGGCGGCAGCTTTATCCCGGGCAGCACCTTCATGTGGTGCCTGGTTTTCGGGGGTCTCGGCTATCTGATTCCGGATATTTGGCTCACTCGCATCGTGAAGCGGCGGCAAAAGCGGATTCAGAAGAGCATTCCCGACGCGATCGATCTGCTGGTGATTTGCGTAGAAGCCGGCCTCGGACTCGACCAGGCGCTGCTGCGGATCGGGCAGGAGATCAAGGTGAGCCATCCCGATCTGCACGAAGAATTCATGCAGATCAACCTGGAGCAGCGAGCAGGCAAGCCCCGGCTCGATGCATGGCAAGGCCTTGCGGATCGGACCAAGCTGCAGGAGTTCTCGTCACTGGTGACGATGCTTACTCAGACAGATCGTTTCGGCACTCCGATTGTGCGCGCACTGAGCCGCTTCGCGGAGGAGATTCGCACGAAGAGGCGGCAGCGCGCGGAAGAAGCTGCCGCCAAGACAAAGATCAAGATTTTATTTCCGCTGGTGTTGTTTATCTTCCCTTGTATTTTCATTGTGCTGATCGGTCCGGCGGTTCTGTCGTTGATGCAGACGTTGGGACAGTGACGGAAAACCAGCGAAGTAGCGGAAAGATGGTACGCAACTGAGCGCGTGCCGGAAAGGAGAACGGAAATGGAACCGACAACGATCGTTCGAATTGTCGCGGGCGCGCTGGCAGTGCTTGCAGTAGCCGTGATTGCCTTCCGCAGAAGCAAGAAGACCACATAAGCAGGTTTTTTTGACAGGAATTCCGGGGAAAGTTTCGGCCATGCCGGGAAAGGAGACTAAAAAATGGAAGCGACCATTATTGTTCGCATTGTAGCCGCTGCGTTGGCTGTCCTGGCCGCAGGCATCATCGTATATCGCCGCAAGAAGACCGCCTGAGTTCGGGGTCGAAGTGTTGATTTGAGCTGTGAAGGAGGAAAAGCAGTGACCGAAACGATGTTGGTAGTCATTGTTGCTGGCGCGGTGGCGGCACTTGTCCACCAGGTGCTGGTTCATCCTTCGAACTGAACCGGTGGCGAAAATGAAACAATTAACACTTAGAAATGCCGGGAAGGCTGTAACGATCGGGACCAGAATCGTACCTGCTGATACATTCCTGACGCGATTGTTCGGCCTTCTCGGAAGAACAGGGCTGGAGCCCGGATGCGGACTGCTGATTCGTCCGTCGTCGGGTGTTCACACGATGGGAATGTTGTTCTCCATCGATGTGGTCGGGCTGGACAAGGCTATGCGCGTTGTGAAGGTATGGCGACGATTGCGTCCGTTTCGGATGACCAGTCTGAGTCTTAAGATCAAGAGCGTGCTCGAATTGCCTGCGGGCCAAATTGATGCGTGCCAGATTGAGTGCGGCGATCAGCTTGAGATTGTAGAGGCTTAAAATCAATTGAAGTGTGTCCTGCTGATCTGGCCGGTGATCGGGCGAGGCGGAAGCGCCGCGCTCTCATAGCTGTTCAGCAGAAATTGTCCGCCCAGAATAAGCAGCCATATCCAGAGCGCAAGCCGCAGCGGCCGGCGCGGAATACGTGTGCTGAGCATCACGCCGCTCAGAGCGCCGACAGCTCCCCCCGCGATTAGATGGAGCAGGAGCGACGAGTCTGGATTTCGGGAGAACCAGTGGGCTCCGGTGCCGATCAAGGAAAGGATAAACCCGAAAGCAATATCGGTGCCGACAACCTGAGCGGGAACCAGCGAGGTCAGGCTGAGCAAAGCGGCGCTGCCTAGCGCTCCCGCTCCCGCAGAGGAGAAACCCACTTCGGCTCCGACGGGAAGCATGAGCCAGGGCAGGAAGTGGCTGCGATCTCGGGCATCGCGGTTCTGCTTTATGGGACGGAACGAATAGACGAGCTGCCAGGCCGCGGTGCCGACGAGAATGGCTCCGAGAAGCGCGTTGAGCAGATTTTGCGATCCAACAGTTACAAGGTGCTTGAGGAAGAGCGAGCCGATGAGGACTCCGGGCACGCCGCCCATGAGCATGTAACCCAGCGTCCGCCAGGAAATGTTGCCGCGAATCACCTGCGCGGGAACGAGAATCAGTTTCACAGCGGCCGAGAAGGTAAGTCCGATGCCCACCGCGACAGGGGCGGGCACACCGAGGAAGAGAACGAGCACAGGTACGGTCACGGTGCCCGCTCCGACTCCGGTGAGCGCGATGAAGAGCGCGATCAAGAACCCGATCATGTACTGCATGGGCAAGTCCCTCAGGGCTGCTTAGCCGCTTCCTCGATGTGAATGCCGCACTCAACTTTGCGTCCGGCCCAACGCCCCGAACGCGGATCATTGGGGTCGGGCGGGAGCGACGTGCAGGGCTCGCAACCGATCGAGGTGTATCCGCGCGCGTAGAGCGGCAGCAGAGGTATAACGAGGTGCTCGCAGGCGTACCAGACATCGCGGGTGGTCCACCCCGCCAGCGGAGCGAGCTTGAGCACCTGTTTGCCGCCAGGAAGAGTGAAGAGGGCGGATTCTTCGAGGGCTGTGCGGCTCCTCGCTTGCTCGCGGCGCAGGCCGGTAAGCCAGACCCGGTAATTGGCAACGGCTTTAAAGAGCGGTTCGACTTTGCGCAGCTTGCAGCAGAGGTCGGGTGAAGTCTGATACAGGAGTCCGTATTCGGACTCCTGCTCAGCGACTGTCTTATCGGGCAGCAGGTTCACCAGGTTCAGTTGCCACTCGCTGGCGATCTGGTCGCGGTAGGCGTAGGTTTGGGCGAAGTGGTAGCCGGTATCGAGAAAGAGAATCGGCAGGCCGGGATCAAGTTCAATGGCGAGCTTTGTGAGCAGAACGTCTTCTGCCTGGAAACTGCACGTAAGACAAACTTCGTCCCTGCCGGGAAGTACTTCGGCAAGCAACGAGCGGAGTTGGTTCAGCTTTGTCCCGACTTCGTTGTGAATGGCAGCGACCGTCATGGATGATCCACCTTTCCTAAAATGAAAATTCCGCATTCGGTGAGCAGGCGATGCAGAGCTTCGTTGAGATCGGCGGAGACTGCTGTGACGGTGTGGTCTCCCAATCGCGCCGTTAGCGCGGCTGCTTCGATGGTTCTGACGACCAGGGCGATGAGGCCAGCGTCCACGATTGGCTGCACCAGACCGGACGCGTCCTCTCCGAGTCGCACGGTGATCGCACCGCGCTCGAACAGTGAGCGCTCGGCCAGATCAATGAGTGCCGGCGGCCCAGTGAGTTCGAGGACCCCGCCCCGATGGCCGAAGCGGGCGAACCTTTCTTCGCCGGTAACGGTTCCTGGCGATTTCGCGGCGTGATCCCATGTCGCTGTGATCATTCCCGCCGCAATGGTTCCGTTTGTGATCGGGTCGATGAGGATAAACGAGCCTGTTGAGTGATTCTCGCTATAGAGGTCGACAGCGATGGGCTGCAACAGCGAGAGATTCACCACTCCGATACTGTTCATCTCCAGCGTTTCGGCGGGCTCGTGGGTCAGAGTGGAGATGTTCACGCGGTGTTCAACCGACGTGACGAATGCCGGCACGGTGCGTGTGGTGTGTTTGAGCAAGTAGCGGCGATCGAGGTCGAGCGGAAGCTGATCCATCCAGACAAGCGCGGCTCTTAACGATTTCGACAGCGTTGGGGGGTCATCATCGGAGGCGATGAGGTCGCCGCGGCTGATATCGAGTTCACGATCGAGCACCAGCGTCACCGAGAGCGGCGCATATGCTTCGGCGAGATCGCCATCCCAGGTAACGATACGTTCGACGGTAGCGGTGCGGTGCGAAGAAGCTATTCTCACTGTGTCGCCAGGGCGGACGCTTCCGGAGGCGACCTGCCCGGCGAAGCCGCGAAAGTTAGGATGGGGGCGCAGCACGCGCTGCACGGGAAAGCGGAAGGATGCGGCGCGAGTTCCCCCCGATGCCGGCAGCGACTCTAGCAGATCTAACAGCGTCGGGCCGTCATACCACGGCATCCCGCCGGAGCGGACAACAACGTTATCGCCGATCAGGGCGCTTATCGGAACGAACGCTGCCTCCACTGAAGTTCCTGAGTCTTCGGCGATGCGGTCGAGAGCGGTGGCGAAATCGCGCTCAACGCTGCGGAAGACGGCTTCGTTGTAGCCGGCCAGGTCCATCTTGTTTACCGCGACTAGAAGGTGTCGCACCCGCAGCAGCGTTGCGATGTAGGCGTGCCGGCACGATTGCCCGAGAATGCCCTTGGTCGCGTCGATCAGGATTACGGCAGCGTCCGCCGTTGATGCACCGGTTGCCATATTGCGCGTGTACTGCTCGTGACCCGGTGTGTCGGCAATGATGAACTTGCGCCGTGCTGTCGAGAAATAGCGATAGGCGACGTCGATGGTGATGCCCTGTTCGCGCTCGGCTCGCAGGCCATCGGTGAGAAGAGCGAAATCGAGCTGGCCCGGAGCCGTGGTTCCTTTGCCCTCGATCGATCGCACCTGGTCGTCGTAAACGGACTGCGTATCGTAGAGCAGGCGGCCAATGAGCGTCGATTTTCCGTCATCCACGCTGCCGGCCGTAGAGAAGCGCAGCAGGTCCTTTTCGCGTTCCTCGCGGAGGAACTCGTAGATCGAAAAGCCCGGCAGGGTTGCAGCGGACATTTAGAAGTAGCCCTCCCGCTTCTTGATCTCCATGGAGCCTTCCTGGTCGTGATCGATCACACGATTCGCGCGTTCTGAGGAACGGAACGACAGCAGCTCGCCGATGATTTCGGGGATGGTCTCGGCGTCGGAGCGGATCGCTCCAGTGCAGGGGCTGCATCCGAGAGAGCGCAGGCGCGATTTGACTAGCTGAGGCTTTTCCCCCGGGATCGCGACGAACTCCTGTTCGATCGGAAGCAGCGCGTCGCCGCGGACGTACATTGGTCGCTCTTTGGCGAAGTAGAGATCGACGACGGGAATCTTTTCCTCATGGATGTACTGCCAGACATCGATTTCGGTCCAGTTGGATAGCGGGAATACACGGATACTCTCGCCCGGATGAATGCGGGCGTTATATAGGTTCCAGAGCTCGGGGCGCTGGTTCTTCGGGTCCCACTGGCCGGCTTCATCGCGAAAGGAGTAGATGCGCTCCTTGGATCGGGACTTCTCTTCATCGCGGCGCGCGCCGCCGAAGGCAGCGTCGACCTTGTAGTGGCGGAGCGCGTCCAGCAGCGCCTGCGTCTTGAGCAGCGCGCAGCAGCGTTTAGTATCGAGAACTATGGGATTCGTTCCGGCAGCAATGGCGGACTCGTTGCGCCAAACCAGCAGTTCCGCCCCGATGGATCGGGCCATTGCATCGCGGAAGGTGAGCATCTCGCGGAATTTGAACCCGGTGTCGATGTGTAGCAGCGGGAAGGGAATTGGTCCGGGATAGAAGGCCTTTTGCGCGAGGCGCAGCATAACCGAGGAGTCTTTGCCGATGGAATAGAGCATCACGGGCCGCTCGAACTCCGACGCCACTTCGCGGATGATGTGGATGCTTTCGGCCTCAAGCAATCGCAGGTGGTCGAGGCGAGGTTGACTGAGGCGCGGCGGAAAAGCCGGGTTGGTGTTCAATGATAGTGATTCGGACTCGTCTTCGGGAACCGGCATACAGGACCTCGTGCTGAGTGCTGAAAGCCGGAATTGGAACGACACAAACCCGGCGGATCAGCTGCGGGTGTGTCTTCTGGATCGGATTAATAAGGATCAGAGACTACTGCATACACCCGTCGGAAGTGCTCGACAGGCGACAACAGAAGCGGGTTTGAGAAGCCCCAATCATCTCTGGCCCATATGATATCAAAGCGGATACAGAGGATTCATGGCTCAGAAAAGAAACTTAAGGCCAAGCTGTAGCTGCCTCGAGGTGGTCGCGGTTGCAGTGATGACTCCCGCCGTCGGAGATATCGCCGCCGCGGCGGATGGTTTTGAGGGGGTGGGGCCGCTGCTGAGAACTACGGCATTCGGCGTCGTGAAATTGGCGCGGTTGAGAATGTTGAAGTATTCGGCGCGGAACTGGGCCCTCAGACGCTCATGAACGGTGGTTGTTTTTCCTATGGAAAGGTCAAGGTCCGCAAGGCCCGGGCCAGTGAGGGAGTCGCGGCCGGCATTTCCCAGGGTTCCGGGGTAAGGCGCGGTGAACGCCTCAGGGTTGAACCACTGGGATGCTTTCCTCAGATAGAGCGGCCCGCGAAAGTTTGGAGTAATCGAGGGGCGGACGGGATTGCGGGTGTCTCCGTTGCCGCTAGGGTTGTACCCCAGTTGCGGCGAGAAGGGGAATCCGCTCTGGATGGTCGCGATCCCGCTGAGGGTCCACCCTACTGCGAACTGCTGGCCGATCGATGAGACATTGCCGAACAGTGCGTGGCCTTGCCCGAGCGGTAGCTCCCACGTGCCATTGATCGCCGCGGCCTGGCTGATGTTGGTGGCAGCGAGTGCGTAGTCTACTTTCGGATTGCCGGGGAAAGAAACATAGGCGGGCGTGTTTGCTGAGACGCTGGTGTTCCAGGCCGAGCCGTCGTCGAGATTCTTCGACCATGTATATACGCCGCGCAGTTGCAGGCCGTTGCCATACTGGCGGCGGACATCGACTTCAAGTGCGTTGTAGTTGCTGACGCCTTGCGAAACCCACGATGTCGTGTTGGCAACCTTGGGATTGGCGAGCTTCGTAGTTGTGTAATAGATCGTCCCCGCCGGAAGCGAACCGGGGCATTCAGCTGCGGGGCAAACGACCCAGGGCGGCGTGTTCTGGTCTTCGGAGAGGATCTGGTGATAGCCGTGAGATCCCACGTAGCCCACGGTCAGCGAGGTGCGCGGAGCGATCTGCTGCTCAACACGAAGTGTCCACGTGAGAACAGTGGGCGTCTGAATGTCCGGCTGGACATTGCTGGGAGAGACGAGTCCGCCTGTCGCGGAGCTGGTTGAGAGCTCCGGCAGCTTGCTCACCGTGGTATTGCTGTAAGAGAGCGTAGTGTTAAAGGGCGCGGTCTGGTCGAGGCGGTAGTCCAGCGTATCGAGAATGGCGCGGTGCAGGCCAAAGCTGGCCTTGACCGCGGTTTTGCCTGTGCCTGCAACGTCCCACGCAATCGCCACTCGCGGCTCGGGCATGAATTTTGCGCGATTATCGAAGAGAGCCGATGAGCCTACGGTCGGACTCGTGTTGATTACGCCGTTTGTGAATCCGTAGTTGGAGGCGCGGCCCTGCGCCTCATTCCATCCGGTAGACGATTCTGTGCGAATGCCAGCGCGAAGTTCGAGTCGGGGTGTAACCTTCCAGGCATCTTCGATGAAGGCGGCCGCGAACAGTGAACGCCAGCCGAGTTCGGTGGGGCCGGGGACAATGGTGTACTTCGAGACGATGCCCTGTTCGAATGCGCTGAGCGTCGAGAATGAGGCTTGTCCATACTGGTTCTGCGCGAGAAAGTCATTAGACTGCAGCCGCTGCAGCCAGATGCCGGCCTCGACCTGGTGGCGCCCCCGTGTCCAGTAGATGTGGTCGTCGACGGTGAAGAGATTGCGCGTGGTCGCGTTATTGCTGCCCGTGTTGGCGCCGGCCAGAGTAATCTGCGATGCGCCATTTGACGCGGTACTTCCTGAAATCACGATAGAGCCGACGGGAGCGCCCGCGACCCAGCCGGGGACGGAGCTGGGAACGATGCCGTCGAAGAAGAAGCTGGCGCGCGAATATCCGAAGCGGAAGGTGTTGAGCAGGCGTGGCGAAAAGACGTGCTGCTCCTGCACGCTAGCCACCTGCTCGCGAAGCTGCTCATAAATGGCGGAATACGGATTGGCGGTCGGAGTTGTCGCGTCGCTGTCGTCGATCGTATATACGCCAAAGAGCAGGTCGTTGGACGTGAGATTCGCGTCGACGCGGGTCGTACCGAAGTCCTCACGCACATGCTGCGGCGGATTAGAATAGGCGACCGCGATGCCCTGGCCGAGGTCGACCGTACCCTCGGGCCATAGGGCCAGCAATGGCTGAACACTTGGCACCGTGGCGGCGCGTGAGGCCGCATCTGGAACAAACGTTACAGCACTTAGACCAAGGTGTTGGCGATAGCCTTCATAGTTTCCGAAAGCGAAGACTTCATCGCGACGCACAGGGCCGCCGAGCGCAAGACCGAAGTCGTTACGCTGAAAAGGCGGGATGTGGGACTGGTCGAAGTAGTTGCGCGCATCAAGAGCGCTGTTGCGGAAGAATTCGTAAGCCGACCCATGCAGATCGTTGTTGCCGGAAGCCGTAATGATCGATATCTGCGCGCCCGTGCGTTTCCCATAGTTGGCGCCGTAGGTATCGCTGACCGCGTTGAATTCGCGAACGGCCTCCACACCAAGCAACTGGCCGCTGGTTCCTCCGGGAGTCACGTTGATCAGCGACGCGCCGGTGTACTCGATTCCGTTGAGGAGGAAAAGATTGTCCTGAGGACGCCGTCCCGAGATGGAAAACATGTTGCCGACTGAAGAGTTGGAGGTGCCGACTGCCCCCTGCCGCTGGGTTGTGTAACTCACAGATGCCGGATTGAGCTCGAGAAGCTGGTCGAAGCTGCGCCCGTTCAGGGGCAGATCCTTAACCTGACGTTCGGTTATCAGTCCCGAAGTTTGCAGTGTGGACGCGTCGACAGCCGCAGGTGTATCCACGACCGTTACGATTTGCTGCACAGCACCCACAGTTAAAGGAAGCCGCAATTGCACGTGCTGCGCGACAGCGACCGTTATGCCGGTGCGCTTGAGCGGAGCGAAGCCGTCCTTTTCGACGGAAACGGAATAGACCCCGACGGCAATTGAAGGAGCGGAGAATGTGCCGTCAGCGGCCGTGGTGAGGTTGCGTTCCGTGGCGGTCTCCTCATTCCGGATGACAACTTTCGCCTGATTGAGGGGAGTACCCGAGGGATCGATAACGGTTCCGGATATTGTGCCGCCCACCATTTGGGCGCCGGCGAACGTCGGGCAGAAGGCAACGATTTCGATCAGAAAGAGTAGGAACAGGCCTCTGGAAACGCGGAAGCGATGCATGACTGCACTCCTGATGAATCTCTGTGTTCAGTTGAACAATGAAACGCGGGGAGCAGATGCGAGAGCAGTCAGCAACAACAACCAATAAGGTTGCGGCTGGACGATGATAGGTGTGAAAGGACAATCATCGGGGACCTCTGTACAGCTGTCTGGTGCGGGGCGCTTACCGGAGGAGTTTCCGGCGTGGATCACGACGGTGTCAGCGGCAACAACAAGCCGCAAGCGCCGGGGA
>JAFAMZ010000294.1 GCA_019232935.1 Silvibacterium sp. | reverse complement strand
ACCGCGCGCGGTTCGGCAGCCAGATCTTCGGGAACGATGATAAGAGCGCACAGGAGATCGTGAAGCTCGTGCTCGTCGCGGGGATCCGGCCATATTTGCTCGCGTATTTCGGCTATGGCCGCCGAAGACAGATGTCCCGCCTCGCCCAGTTCTTTGTCCGGAAGAAGGCCACGCATGGCTACGGCCCGTGCACGCCTCTCCTCGAGCGGCGCATCATCGAGATAAGCATAGGGATTGGCGTTCAGCAGCTCATGGGCGAAAACCGAGGGGGTGGTCGTGTCTACCGCTACGCAGCGGATGCTGCCTTCATCCATGGCAGCGAGGATAGCTTTAAGACCTTCGACGTCCATCGCCTCGGTGAGCACGTCTTTCATGACTTCGTGTACGAGAGGGTGATCGGGGATCTCGATGTCGCCCTCGATGTTCTCCTGGCACGCTGCGACCTGGGGGAATACGCTGGCCAGCAGGTCATCGGAGCGGGTCCGTTGAATCTGGGGCGCGACCTTTCTGCCCTTTTGGAACCGTAACAGTTGCAGACTGCGGTTGGCGGCCCAACGCCATCGCGATTTGAAGATGGGAGAGGCCAGCGCGGCCTGTTCAAGGAGTTCGGTTACGGTCTGAGTGGTCAGAAACTGAAAGACATCGCTGAGCGGGAAGCTGTGCTGCTCGGCGAGAGAGATGTTGAGGCCGTTGTCGGTTGCCGCGGCCTGGAGTTCAAAGTTGAATCCACGGCAGAACCGCTTGCGGAGGGCGAGGCCCCAGGCCTTATTGATTCTTCCACCGAAGGGTGCATGGAGGATGAGCTGCATTCCGCCGCCTTCATCGAAGAAGCGTTCTGCAACGATGGTGGTTACAGATGGGACGGTTCCGAGGACGGCACGGCCGGCAACAACATAGCCGATCATCTGCTCGGCGGCAGCGTCGTCGACAAAGCATTCCTGCTTGAGCCAGGCAACGGTCTCGGCGACCTGCCGGTTCGTCTGGCTGATGTATCCGGGCAGAACGTCTTTGGTCCGCTGGTCTATATCCAGACGGAGTGAGGAAACAAATGTGGACAATTCGGTCGTGCGCTGCGGGGCTTCGCCCGTCCAGAACGGCACGGTGGGAGGCTGGCCGTGGGCGTCTTCTACGAGGACGCGGCCGCCGGCTGCTTCGACTCGCTGGATCCTCCAGCTCGTATTGCCGAGCAGAACGATATCGCCAGCGGATGCTTCGACGGCGAAATCCTCATCCAGGGTTGCGATCTGGACGCCCTCGGGCTGCATGATGACCGGAAACAGGGAAGTTTCGGGAATCGTGCCGCCATTCATTACGGCAGCGAGCCTCGCACCGCGCCGCGCCTGGATGCGCCCATGGACGCGATCGCGCAGCAGGTATGCGCCGTAGCGGCCGCGGCTCGCTTCGATGCCGTCGGTCAGAAGGCGGAGCGCATCTTCGAACTCCTCCCAGGTGAGATCACGATAGGGAAGCGCGCGCCGGAGGACGTCGAAGAGGCGGCGCTCCTGCCATGGTTCTGCGGCACATGCAGCAACGATTTGCTGCATGAGGACATCGATCGGCTTTGGCGGAATCTGCAGGCAATCAAGGGCGCCACTGCGCATGGCGCGAATCAGCGCTGCGTTTTCGATCAGGTCATCGCGAGTAGTGGGGAAGAACCTGCCTTTGGGAACAGCGCCGCGCCAGTGACCTGCGCGACCGACGCGCTGCATGGCTGTCGCGATTGCCCGTGGAGTGTTGATCTGGCAGACCAGGTCGACGGTTCCGATGTCGATGCCAAGCTCCAGCGATGCAGTGGCGACCAGAATGCGAATTCTGCCGGTCTTCAATTTGTGTTCGGCCTCGTGGCGCAGCCTGCGCGAGAGGCTGCCGTGGTGGGCGGCAACGTTCTCTTCGCCCAGCCGCTCTGCCAGCGCAAAGGCCAGGCGCTCGACCATGCGGCGCGTATTCACAAAGACCAGTGTGGAGCGGTGTTCAAGCGCGAGTTCGGCAAGGCGGGAGTGAATGCCGTCCCAAATGGCCTGCGTCGCGACTGCCCCGAGCTCGTCGGTTGGTAGTTCAATCCGCAGATCCATCGTGCGTCGCTGGCCGGCCTGAACGATCTGGACTTCACCGGCGTGCGCGCCTGCGAGAAATTCTGCGACCAACTTGATGGGATTTTGCGTGGCAGAGAGCCCGATGCGCTGGGGCGGCTCGTGTCCGGTGACAAAGTCCGAGGCACTCAGCGGATTCTCACCGCATACGAGGGCGTCCAGTCTCTCCAAGGTAAGAGCCAGGTGCGATCCTCGCTTGTCGTCTGCGACGGCATGAATCTCATCGACGATGATGGTGCGGACGCGGCGGAGGTTCTGGCGGCTCTTCTCCGACGTGAGCAGGATGTAGAGAGACTCGGGCGTGGTGACCAGGATGTGCGGCGGGTCCTTGAGCATCGCACGGCGCTCAGCGGGCAGAGTGTCGCCCGTGCGCACTGCGGTGCGGATGGGCGGGCACAGGTAGCCCCAATTGAGAGCAAGCTGCTGGATTTCGCGCAGCGGTGTCTCGAGGTTTTTCTGGACGTCGTTGGAGAGCGCCTTGAGCGGCGAGACATAAACGACTTCGGTGATTTGATCGAGACGGCCATCAATGGCTTTACGCAAAAGACCGTCGATGGCGATGAGAAATGCGGCGAGGGTCTTGCCAGAACCGGTAGGCGCGGAGATCAGCGTCGGCCTTCCGTTCAGAATGTGCGGCCAGCCCAGCTCCTGCGGCTCGGTGGGGCTTCCAAACCGGCGCAAGAACCACTCGCGCACGACAGGGTGCGCCCATGGGAGATCCGAAGCTGCGGTGTTGAGAGCCGGAATGGCGGAAGCTGCCATTGGCAGATTATAAGCCCGGGATTCGTGTTCTATTCGCCAGCCTGTTGCACGG
Source organism: Silvibacterium sp. (assembly GCA_019232935.1). Classification (GTDB taxonomy): domain Bacteria; phylum Acidobacteriota; class Terriglobia; order Terriglobales; family Acidobacteriaceae; genus Silvibacterium. The sequence continues at coordinate 23,346 of JAFAMZ010000294.1, read as the reverse complement.
GAATGTCAGCCGAGAATTTTGTGGAGAAGCATTTTCAGGCGATCGGGTTCGACGGTAAAACCCCCTTCAGCGAGGCGGCCAGTCAAGAAGGCGTATTTCATGTCCAATCAGTCAGTGTAGTCCTTGAACACGTTGTTGAAGCGATGAGGAGGCTGTATGACGCAGATGGCGCCTCCTTCAGGAGAGTGTAGAAGCCGTGAACCATGTGGCTTCCTTCGATGACCAGGACAACACGCGCCCTCAGAAGCTGGCGGACAATCTCCGGCGGGGACAGACTTTCGGGAACCACTATAAAAAATCCCTGAGATTGCAAGTATTCTTCGACCTGCCCGGTGTTCAGAAGGGGGCGGCTTTTCCCAGTCTTCCCGCGACGGATCCAGACGTTGTGACCTGAGTGGAGGGATGGAGGAGCGCAATCTGGATCGTATGGTCTCATATCGAGCGCGCTTGAATTCGTTCTGGACGTCGTGAACGACGACAAGGCTCTTGCATCGCGCGCTGCGCACTTCGTGGCGATTTATATGAAAGAGCCGGCAATATCCGGTCTCGTGTACCCAGGGCTTTCCTGAGGCAAAAAGGGGCGTTGCTATTTTTTCCGCAGCAATATGGAGGCTCAAATCGTCGGTCATCCAATGAGCGAAATAGACGCTGCCGTAAAGAGTACAGGCCAGGGCCGCATCATCAATGGTTTCGCCAGGTGCGGACCCGAGTGGCGATCTGCCTGCGCGTCTGCAGAGCATATATCTGAGTCCAGCTTTGTAGACCGACTCGTCGGCGATCTCCGCGTTTTGCAGTTGGTATGCAATGGTGGGGTCGTGTTGAATCATGCCGCCATGAACGCGCTGCATCTCCCGCTCATGCGTGGTGTCTTCCATGAGTGCCGAAACGAGGTCGAGATCACCCTCCAGGCAGATTGCAGGCGGTGAGAAGCGACTGAAGGCGGGTGCAAGCTCCCACTGCTTCTCACTCACGTCTCTGAGGTCAGGAGACCTGCGGAGCAGAGTGCGAATCATCTTGTGCTTCAAGGGCGTGAAGTTCATCGGCCAAGGCGACGCTGCGGAGTTCGTTGAGGAAAGACTTATCTGATGGTTATATGCAGTATGGAGGACAATCCACTATGGAATATTTATAAACGGGTTATGCGTCCCTTTTGCCGAGCCTGGTTGAATAATTTTGCCGGCCAATTCGCCGGCGGAGGAATATGGGTACATTTCGCACCTGCCGCCCCCTGCTCGTCGATGCCACACAATGCCAGGAAGACCAGACGATCACCACGGACCTGGGATTTCGACATGTGAAACGCGGAGAGTGGGTTGTGAGGGGTGAAGACGGCGAATGCTACGTTGTGGACGACGCTTTCTTTCAGCGCACATTTACTCCGCTTCAGAGCTATCCCTGGGAGAGCAACACTGAGGCGCGCAACTACGGCTGCTGAAACGTTTTGTTGCCGGGACATCCCTGGGTAATCAGGAACGTAAGATGTGGAGTGATGACTCCACTCGATGCAGGGCTCCAGGAACGATCACGGTTCCGTGCACCCGCAATCGTCTTCTGGGCCGGCGTGCTGGTCCGCGTCGGCTATATCACGCTGGCACACACCTACCGCTTCAGTCCCTTTGAAGACCATTTCACCTTCGGCTACGAGATGGCGCGTATCGCGCGCGCCCTGGTTACCGGCTACGGTTACGCCGATCCGTTCAGTGGGCACACGGGCCCGACCGCATGGGTTCCGCCGCTGTATCCGCTACTGATCGCGGCAGTTTTCAAAATTGCGGGAGTATATACCCCCACTTCGGGCTGGATTCTGCTAAGCGTGAACAGCGTTTTTTCGGCGGCGACGGCGCTCTGCGTCTATGAAATAGGCGCACGCTGCTACAACCGCAGTGTGGCGGTGTGGTCGGCGTGGATCTGGGCGCTTTATCCCGCGGCGATGCAGTATGCCGTCCGGTGGGTATGGGAGACATCGCTTTCCACCTTTCTGTTTGCTGCGGTGATGGTGCTTGCGCTGCGGTTGCGCGGGATGGGGAACGAAAAGCCGACCTCTGATTCGCAATCCGCGGCGCGATGGCTGCTCTTTGGGCTTCTCTGGGCGCTAATTGCGCTTTCCAATTCGACGCTGCTGGTGTTTCTGCCGGTGTGCGGAGTGTGGATACTGCTGGGCTCCAGGCGGAGAGGCGCTGCTCTGTCGCGCGCCGTTCTTGCCGGCGTGGTGTTCATGGGGTGCGTGGCGCCCTGGGTCTTCCGCAACTGGCGGGTCTTTCATGCATTTGTGCCGATGAGGTCAAACTTCGGAGCCGAGCTTTACGCGGGCAACGGGCCGGGTTCTTACGGCTTTCGCTACGGGGTGCTGATCAATCTGGCCGAGCGGGACCCGCAGCACCGCCTTTACGTGCAGCTGGGGGAACTGGCTTATGTCAAGCGGCGCGGCGAGCTTGCGAAGGCATGGATCAGGGAGCATCCTCGGCATTTTGCTGCGCTCACGGTGAAGCGCTTTTACTTCTTCTGGGCGAGCGTGCCGCATCCGACCGACAAACACTGGATCCTGGATTTTGTGCGGCAGGTCAACTACTGCCTGCCGTCGATCACGGGAATTCTGGGGCTGGGGCTCTCGCTGAAACGAAGAGTTCCCGCAGCGGCATTATTCACCTGGGCATTTGTGCTTGTCCCAATGACATATTATTTTGTGACGGTGGAGGCCCGGTTCCGACATCCGCTGGAGCCGCTGATCGTGATTCTTTCGGTGTACCTGTTTAAATCTGCCACGCGGCGAAAACAGCCTGCGTTAAACTGACGCTTGCCTGCAGGATCAAATTTGCACGACGAGGCGCGAAGGAGCTTTCGCGCGCCGCGGTCTATTTTCTGGACGGCCCTCGTCCTCCGCATTCTGACTATTACCGTCGCGCACACCTATCGCGTCCGTGTGTTTCAGGATCATTTTCAGTTTGGCTGGGAGATGGGCCGAGTGGCACGCGCGCTGGTAACGGGATATGGCTATGCCGATCCGTTTGTGGGACACACGGGCCCGACGGCGTGGGTCCCGCCACTTTATCCGCTGCTGATGGCGGGAGTGTTCAAGATTGCCGGAGTTTACACGGCGCTTTCCGCGTGGATTCTGCTGGCGATGAACAGCGTCTTCTCTGCGGCCATCGCGCCGGCGATTTATGAGATTGCTGCGCGATGCTACAGCCGGAGGGTAGCAATGTGGGCGGCGTGGCTGTGGGCGCTGTATCCAGCTGCGCTGCAGTATGCGGTGCACTGGATATGGGAGATGTCCCTGACGGCGATGCTGTTTTCATTCGTGCTGGTGCTGGCGCTGCGGATGCGGAGAATCGGGGAGGGTGCAGACCCGGGGCAAGGCCAGACATGGGCACGATGGGCATTGTTTGGATTTCTGTGGGGTTTGATGGCGCTGTCGAACTCGAGTTTGCTGCTGTTTCTTCCGGCGTGCGGGTTGTGGATTCTGGCAGGCGGTCAGAAGAGTTCTGTGGCACGCGCGGGTTTGGCGGTGGTGATTTTCCTTGCTGTGATCGGGCCGTGGATATGGAGAAACTGGCGGGTGTTTCACGCCTTCGTTCCGCTGCGGTCGAATCTGGGAGCCGAGTTTTATGCGGGTAGCGGTCCGGGATCAAATGGATTTCCGTTTGTTGCGACTCTGCCGATTGTGGAGCGCGATCCCGAGGTGCTGCGCTACAAGCAAATGGGCGAAATGGCCTGGGTTCGCGAGCAGGGCGCAAAAGCAAGGGTCTATATCGCGGCGAATCCGGCGCATTACGCGCTCATCACGCTGAACCGGATTTATTTCTATTGGGTCAGCGTGCCGCATCCGGACCAGCGATCCCGGGGGGGCGACCTTGTGAGGGAGCTGAATTACTGCTTTCTAAGCGTCACCGGCTGGCTGGGGCTGCTGCTGTCTGTCAGGAATCGAGTGCTGGGGGCGTGGCTCTTCGCCTGGGCATTTCTGCTGCTGCCGCTCACCTATTATTTTGTAACTGTGAATGCACGGTTTCGACATTCGCTGGAGCCGCTGATCGCGATTCTGACTGTTTATCTGTTCCAGTCGGCGCGACCAAGGCGGCGAGAGGCAGCTTAGCATCAGCTGAGTCGCGTAAAGCACGCATGTCCCGCTTCTGGGAGTCCCATGCCTTGACGTACTTCCAGTGGATGTAGACGGAGTGGTTCAGGTGATAGATCAATCCCTCGACGCCGTCGAGAAAACCGAGGCGGAAGAAATAGTTCTTCACAAATGTTGCGATGGGATTGACGATGGCGAGCCAGAGCATTGCGGGCGTTGACCTCGCCTTTCCCTTGTTTACAAGGGCGTAGACGTTTTCAGAGCTGTAGTCGTTCATGTGGCTGAGGTACAGCTCGAAATTCGGGTATGCATAGTGGACGAGGTCGTGCTTCAGAGTGCCTATGGGGCCGTCGTATTGCGGGGTTCCGTGGGGGCCGACGTTGGTCTCCATGCGGGCGGCGCCTCTGCGCCACAGCCGCAGCTTGTGGTCGGGATAAAAGCCTCCGTGGCGAATCCAGCGGGTCATGAAAAGATTAAGGCGCGGGACCCAGTAGGCATCGTATTGGGGATTCTGGATGGTCTGCCGGATTTCGGTCGCCAGTTCCGGCGTGACTACTTCGTCGGCATCGAGCAAGAGGATCCAGTCACGGGTGCATTTGTTGATGGCGATGGTCTTTTGCTCCGGATGTCCGCGAAAATCCCGGTTGAAAGAGTGTTTTGCTCCGAAGGCTCTTGCGATCTCGGGCGTCCGGTCGATCGATCCTGAGTCGACAATAACGATCTCATCTGCCCATTTCACAGCCTCAAGCGTTCTGGGCAGGTTTTTCTCCTCGTTGGTGGCAATCATGGCAACGGAGAGCGTGGCCGGCATGCTTATTTCATTTCCTCCACAGTACAACCATCCACCCTGGGAGGTAGGTAACGCAAATCGCGGGTGGCTATTTCCCGGTTGTGACTGCGAAAGAATATGTGCCTGCGGGAAGTACGTAGATGGTTCGGCCTTCGCTTTCCCCGGCGGCGTGGATTCTGGTGCTTTGTGCAAGGGGTGCTCCATCGAGAGTAAAGGCAGTCTGCTGATGGCTGTCGAGGGGCAACTGCGCAGTTGTATTTGGTGGAATGGTGACGTTCCACTCGGTGGTTGCGCCTTTCACCTGCCAGGCCGAGCGTATGCTGCCATAACGCGATGCGTAGCGGAGGTCGAGGCTTCCCAGGCGGGGATCGAAGTTCGGGTGCAGGTAGATGGTGTGGAATCCGGCGTCGGTATCGATTGCATCGATGCCGGCGGCATAGCTATATATCCAGTCGGCGACGGCGCCGTAAGCGTAGTGGTTGTAGGAGTTCATGCTGGGATCGTCACGCATCTGGTCGCCGTTCCATCGCTCCCACATGGTGGTGGCTCCATGGCCGACGAGATAGCCCCACGAAGGGTACTCAGTGTTCAGAAGAAGCCGGTAAGCCAGGTCGGCGTGTCCGGTGTCAACGAGCACGGCGAGGAGATAGGGTGTTCCGAGAAAGCCAGTGCCGAGCTTCCATCCATTGTCACGAATTTTCGTGACGAGGCGATCGGCGGCGGCACTGCGGAGGGTGTCTGGAACAAGGCGCATGTGCAGGGCGAGGACGTACCCGGTCTGGGTGTCGCCGCCTGTGCTTTTGGCGTTGGGATTGTTGATCTGGCCGAACGGGGAGGGGCTGTTGTCGGCGCTATCGATGAATCCGTCGGAGTGGATGAAGGTTTTCTGGAATGCAGACCGGATATTGTCAAAGAGGTCCGCGTATTTCTTCTCCTCATCCGCGCGACCGAGGGCGCGGGCCATCTGCTTCATGAGGGTTACGTCGTAAGCCCAATACGCGGTGGCGATCAGGGTCTGTTTCGTGCGGCCCTCGGGCGAGAGCCAATCGCCGAACGGGATGCCAGAGGCGTTCCAGATGTAATCGGGGCTCTCAGCCTGAATGGCGGCGAGATATTTCTCCATCGCATCCCAGTTCTGCTCGATGGTGCGCGTATCGCCGGATTGCAGCCAGGAGGTCCAAGGGATGATGACGCCGGCATCACTCCAGCCTGCTCCGAAGCCGGGGTTCGGCGTTGATGTGCCGGGCGCGTAGATCCCATACATCGGAGTTCCGGACTGGGTGCCGCGGAGGTCACCAGCGAACTTCTTGGAGAATTGCGTCAGGTCCATATCGTAGGAGGCGGCGCGCCAGAAGACCTGCGCGTCCGCGGACCAGCCCAGACGCTCATCGCGTTGCGGGCAGTCGGTCGGAACTCCGACGAAGTTGGAGCGCTGGCCCCAAAGGATGTTGCTCCAGAGCTGATTGATCATTTCGCTGCCGGTGCGCAGGTCGGCGGTGAGCGGGGCACTCGTGTGGAATACGACTGCGGTAACGGCTCCGATCGATTGCTTTGTGTTGAGCCCGGTGAGCTCGACGTAGCGGAATCCATGGAAGGTGAAGAGGGGCTGGTAGTCGGCGGGGCCTTTGCCGGAAAGGATGAAGCGGTCTGTTGCTTTTGCGGTGCGGAGATTCTCGGTGTAGATGGTGCCGTCGGGATTGAGCACTTCGGCAAAACGCAGTTGCACCTGGGTTCCGGTGGGGCCGTCTACATGGATGCGCGCCACTCCGGCCAAGTTCTGTCCGAAATCGTAAATGTAGACACCCGGTTTGGGGCTGGTCAACGCTTTCGCATGCAATTCGCGGTCCACCCGGATGGGCTGGAAATCCTGCGCGAAAATCGCGGGCTCCTGCGGCTCGATGATCTCGGCGGGCTTCCACTGTGCGGCGGAGAATCCGGCTGTGCTCCATCCGGACTGCTCGCGGCGCGCGTCGTAGGTCTCGCCGTTGTAGATTTCCGCGGAAAGGATCGGCGCTACGTCGGCCCTCCAGCTTTCGTCGGTGGCGATCCAATCGACGGAGCCATCGGTGTGTTCGATGCGAAGCTGCGCTTTGAGCGCGGGCGGGGTGGCTCCGTAGTTGAAGGGCTGCTGCAGCCATTCCAGCGGGGTCGAGTACCATCCGGGCGCGAGGTATGCGCCCAGAGCATTGGCGCCGGAATTAATCTCAGCAGTGACGTCATAGGCCTGGTAGGAGACGCGGAAGCGGTAATCGGTCCACCCGGGTGAGAGAATCTGGTCGCCCACTGCCTTGCCGTTGATCCAGAACTTATAGGAGCCGAGGGCTGTGGCATAGAGGTGGGCTGAGCGCACAGGTTTGCTGACGTCAAAGGCCTTGCGCAGCATCTTGACCGGGCCATTCGGCCATGGCCTGCCTACCTCGGAGCCTTGCTGTTGCGGATCGTTAGAGACGTAGCGGACAGCGTTTTTCCAGCCCACGTCGGCGAAGGCAGGATCGCTCCACCCGGTGGGCGCATTCAGGATGGCTTTCCAGCTCTCGTCGCTGCGGATGACCTTGACCGACCCGTCTGTCAACTCGATATAGAGGCACGCACTCATGGGGGTGGTGCTTACCGTCGAACTTGTGAAGCTGCTTCCGGTGCTGGTGGCATAGAGCGTAACGTCAATCGCAACAAGGTTTTTGCCCTGCCTGACTTCGGGGGTGACGTCGATGACTTTGTAGCGCTTCCATGGCATCTGCTTGTAGGGCGGCAGCGGGTCGGCGGCAAGCACCTGCTTTCCATTGATCCACGCGGCAGCGGTGTCTCTACCGGTTAGGTAGAGATGTGCTTTGCGTACGGTGGAGGGCAGCGTGAACTCGTAACGAAAGTCGTGATGACTGTCGGAGCCTGCCGTGCCCGTTCCGCCTTCGTTGGTGATCCAGATGGCACCGGATTCGCGGATGGCCTTCTCCTCAGGCTCTTCGAAGCCAATCCACCTGGCGCGCCATTCAGCGGGCTGCATGAGGCCGGTTTCCCACCATGTGATGTCGCTCGGCGGATATGCCTTTCCGTCCTTGTCCCAGGTCTGTACGCGCCAGTAGTAACGCTGCTCCGGTTTGAGCGCCGGCCCGCCGTAGACGACGCCGACGGATTTGTCGGATGCGATGCGGCCTGAGTCCCAGACATCGGCCTTTCCTCCGAGTAACAGATCGGGTGTGGTGGCAACCTGGACCTGGTAGGCGGTCTGCTTCGCCGCGAAGCGGTCGTCTTGCAACTGCCATGAGAGCTGCGGGTGGGGGATGTCCAATCCGATGGGGGTGGTCATGGCGTCGCAGGTGAGACTTGACGGCCTTTGGGGGCCGGATGCGGCGCTTGCTGCGATCGCCGGGGTGAAAACCATAAGTGCAACAATGGCCTGAGAAAGCCACTGTTTCAAGGGGTTTTCGAGGCGCAAGAATGCAAGTGCGGCACGAGTTCGCATGGCCACAACTATCTTTGAGGGAAAACGATAGTGTCAATAGGAAAGATGTGTGTGATCTGAATTAGGAGATGGCCGCGGTCGCACCATCATGTTTCCACCTCGCCCTGCCGCACCATGGCCGCAGTCACGGCGCGGTGCTGCACGTAGTTATAGGGTGGAACGGCATGGCCGCGCAGGATGGCGACTCCGAGCTGGATCAGGCGTGGGCCATACGTGTGCACTTCGTGCGAGATGGATCCGATGATGGGACTGGCCGGATCCTTCATCTCTTCCATGACTTCGGGAATGAAGTCCTGCCCGACGATGGCCACATTTTTTTCGCGCTGGGTCTGGCGTGCGATCTGGAGAGCGCCGAGCGCGCTTGTGTCAGTAGCGGCGGCGATCAGAAGGCGGTCGTTGCGAGGGTGCCTCTTGAAGAAGTCGCCGAGCACGCGCGCGCTGGTTTCGCGCAGTCCGCGGCCGTCGAGGCGGATATAGCAATCGGCGGGGATGTCGGGCAGGAGTGAGCGCACACCGACGAAGGCTCCGTTGATCCGGCTCTGAACGAAGGCGCCGGCTTCAGCGACGTCGAGTCCGATGATCCAGTCGACCTTGGATTTCCATTTGGAGATGGCATGCTGGGCCAAGATTTCGCCGGCTTCAAAACCGACCTGGTAGTTGTCGACGCCGAAATAGGTAGCGTGAGGGTGAGGAATATCGATAGCGATGAGGGGGATGCCGGCCCGGGCGATGATGTGGGCGATGGCTGGGGCGACGTGTTCCTCGATTTGAAATTCGATGACCAGATCGACGCCTTCGGCGACAAATTCGTTTGCGTTGTTGATGGCGGTTTCGGCCTCGTAGCGGTTATCTCGAATAACCAGCTCGATGCCGGAAGAGGAAGCAGCCGCCCTGAGGCTGCGGGTGACAGCTTCGGAAAACGGCAATTCTGCGCTCTGGCCGGCGAAACCGAAGCGCATCTTCTTGGGGCGCGAGACGAGGCGGTAAGCGCCGTCCTGGGTCTGGGCGACGTATCCGCGATGCACGAAGGTTTTGAGGATACGGTAGACGCTGGTTTTCGAAATGGCGGAACGCTGGTAGATGAGCTCGAGGGTCAGGGGCTTTTTCTCGGCTTCGAGCAGTTCGAGAATATCGAGGGCCTTGGAGAGGATGGGGATGAGATAGAGCCGTTTGATTTTCGGACGTGACAAACGATCGCGCCTCCGATGGCGCGGATTATATCAGTTTCCCTATTGGAAGGTGAGTTTGGGAAAATTAGAGGGTCGCGTAACGAGGATGACATCGAGGAAGCGGGGACCGTGAACGCCCTTGATGCGCGTCATCTCGATGTCGGCGGTAGCAGAAGGGCCGGAGATGAATGTGGTGGGAGCCGCGGCATTCGCCTTCAGGCGGTCGAAGCATTCGGGGAGCGTTTCGACGATCTGATTCTCGAAGATGACGCAGAGATGATAGTCGGGCAGCAAGGTAAGAGCGCGGCGGCCTTCCGCCGGGCCATGCTGAAGCACGATGCTGCCGGATTCGGTGACAGCTGCAGTGGCTCCGGTAAGGACGCCGTCGAAGGCCTCGATCTCAGCGTATGACAAGCCGGGGGAGTCGGGCGTCCAGTCGAGTTGCGCAGCATGCCATGAGGTCGGCAGGGCCGCCGGATGGATGATTCTGAGCCGGCCGGCAGCGGAAAGGACTTCGAAGATTCGCTGGGCAAGAGCCTGTTCGGGACAATGGAAGACCCGCGCGTCGTATTCATGAAGGCGTTCTTCGAGCATTTGGAGGCGCTCTTCGGTGTTCAGTGTGCCGGTGCGTGGGTATGAGAGCAGAGGGGATGACTCTGCCGATCGATCGGCAGACAGCGCGGCGCGCACACGGCCAAGGATCGCTTCGCGGCTCATTGCGACGCCTTTCTGCCGCGCCACCACTCGCGGAAGCTTTGTGCGGGAATGGGGGCCAAGTCGCGCGCGGCGGTCCATTGGCCAGCGAGGCCCGGAAGCTTGTGAATCCAGCCGTCCTGGCCGATGAAGGGCTTTTCGAAAATTCGCGCCATGCGCTGGGCTTTTTCGAATCGCTCGTGGTTGAGAAAGATGCGCGCCATCATCTTCATCCCGATCCGCTCCTGGCTAAATACGGAGCTGAGATTGTTCCGGTTTTTGTCTACGACACGCGAGCGCAGATAGACGAGAACCTCAGGGATATTGATTTTGACCGGGCAAACCTCGTAGCAGGCGCCGCAAAGCGAGGAGGCGTAGGGAAGAGATTGCGCATGTTCCAGCGCAAAAAGCTGAGGGGTGAGGATGGCGCCAATGGGGCCGCTGTAAACCGATCCGTACGCGTGGCCGCCGGTCTGGCGATAGACGGGGCAGGTGTTCAGGCAGGCTCCGCAGCGAATGCACTGCAGCGTCTGGCGCGTGATCTCTTTTTCGAGAAGATTGCTGCGGCCGTTGTCGAGCAGGACGACGTGCATGTTGTGGGGGCCGTCGCCTGGAGTGACGCCAGTCCAGATCGAGTTGTAGGGGTTCATGCGCTCACCGGTGGCAGCACGGGGAAGCGTTTGAAGCAGCACTTCGAGGCCGGCAAAGGTGGGAATGACTTTTTCGATTCCTGCGACGGATATGAGGGTATCGGATAACGTGAGGCACATGCGACCGTTGCCTTCGGATTCGACGATGCAGATCGAGCCTGTTTCGGCGATGAGAAAATTTGCGCCGCAGATGGCGGCTTTAACCTTCAGGAATTTCTCGCGCAGGTAAAGGCGTGCGGCTTCGGTGAGCGCGGGGGGATCATCGGCGAGGTCAGGCAGGTGCATCTCGCGGGCGAAGAGATCTCTGACCTGGTGGCGGTTTTTATGCAGGGCCGGAGCGATGATGTGGGAGGGTTGATCGTGGCCGAGCTGCAGGATGAGCTCGGCAAGATCGGTCTCGTAGACTCTGACTCCGGCGGATTCGAGACTGCGATTGAGATCGATTTCCGCGGTGGTCATCGACTTGATCTTTATGACTTCGTCCGCCTGCGCGTCGTGCAGGATGCCGGCGATGATCCGCCGCGCTTCATCGGCGTCTGAGGCCCAGTGGACATGTCCTCCCGCAGCTGTGAATTGCTTCTCAAACTGCTCGAGATAGCGGTCGAGATGACGCAGGGCCTCGGCGCGGATCGCGGCGCCGGCGGTCCTGAGGGCCTGCCAGTCGGACTTTTCGGCGACCAGGGCTGCTCGCTTGTGCTGGATAACGTCAGTGGCGTGGGCGACGTTCCTGCGCAGTTGTGTATCGCGCAGGAGCTCTGCAGCAGCTTTGGGAAAGGACGGAGCCTTGAGGGGATCGACGGTGATGAGGGTCATGGCGTGCCTTCTCGTTCCCTGTTCTCAGAGGCGAGGATCTCGGCGATATGCATGGCGCGGACGTCTGCGCCATGGCGATGCAGGCGACCCTGGATGTGCATCAGGCATGAGTTGTCGCAGGCGGTGCAGATTTCTGCGCCGGTGCCGAGGATAGCATCGAGTTTTTCTTCCAGCATTGCTGTTGATACGCCAGCGTTTTTGACGGCGAAGGTTCCGCCGAAACCGCAGCAGCGGTCGGAGTTGGGCAACTCGATCAGGTCGAGCCCGCGTACGTGGCGGAGGAGACGAATGGGCTTGTCTCCAAGATGAAGGCTGCGCAATCCGTGGCAACTGGCGTGATAGGTGACGCGATGAGAAAATGAAGCGCCGACGTCTTCGAGATGCAGGCAGTCCGTCAGTAGTTCGGTGAATTCGAAGATGCGGGGCAGAAGAGTGCGCAGGTCTGCAGCCAATTCCTGGTCGTGGTTTTCGTCCGCGAGGTCTGCATAGTAGTCGCGAATCATGGCAACGCAGGATGAGGATGGAATGCACACAGCTTCGGCATCCCGAAAAATCGAAACAAAGCGTTTCGCCAATGGGTAAGCTGCGCGCCGGTATCCGGTGTTGAAGTGCATCTGCCCGCAGCAGGTCTGATCTATCGGGAAATCGACGGTGTGGCCCAGGCGTTCGAGGACGGAGACGACGGCTTTTCCGGTATGGGGAAAGAGCGTGTCGTTGTAACACGTGATGAAGAGCGAAATGCGCATTTCTCAGCAATGACCGGACGCCAGGGTGCGCGCCCAGTAGGCAATTTTATCCGGCGAGCCGGCGCAATTCTCAAGACTGGCGAGCTGCACTGCGAAATTTCCGAGGGTGGAGCTTTCGACAACTCCTCTGCACACTTCGAGGCCTGTCGCCTGTGCGGTAAGCCGGTTGAGAAAGGCATTCAAGCTGCCTCCTCCGACGACAGCGAGCTTTTTGAGTTTCTTCCCGGTGAGCGTCTGAACGTCGGTGAGCACGGTGGCGTATCGTTCGGCGAGGCTATGAAAGATGAGGCGGGCGAAGAGGGGTAGGGATGCCGGATGCTCCTCGATGGGCGTGAGTCCGCGGCTGCGAAGCTGCGCGTTGATGCGCGATGCCATGTTTCCCGCGGCCCAGAGTTCTGGATCGTCGACGTCGATCGTGCCTTCCGGCTCGTCTACCAGCTCGGCTGCAACAACGAGCTCGGCCATCGGCCAGGGATTGTCTTCCGGGCAAAGCTGACTGAGCGTCTGCTTAAGTAGCCACATGCCGTTCACGTTCTTATGGAAGCAAATGCGGCTTGCGGCGGCTCCAAGGTTGGTGAATCCTGCGTTGCATGCCTCCGGGGTCTTAATAGGCTGGTCGACCAGAGCTCCGACGAGCGACCAGGTACCCGAGCTGATGTATGCCCAGTCGTTGCCGCTCATGGGAATGCCGGCTACAGCAGATGCGGTGTCGTGGCAGGCGGGGGCGAGCAGGCGCGTCTCCCGGAAGGGGTGCAGGCTACGCAGAGACGTTTGCATGGTACCTACGCAGGCGCCGGTGGAGACGAGTTCAGGCGCTGCGGCGGGGTCCAATGCGCAGAGTTGGAAGGCCTCAGCGCACCAGTTGCGGGCCTGAATGTCGACGAGGCCTGTGTGGGTGGCATTGGTGAATTCAGCGACAATCCTGCCGCCGAGCCGCGCGAGGAGATACTCGGGCAGATTGACCCAGCGGGTGCTTGCGGGAATGCCCGCGCGCTCGTCGGCCATCAGCTGAAAGATCGTATTGATGCGCAGGGGCTGCACGCCGCAAAGCGCAAACAGCTTTTCGCGGGAACACTTTTGGGCGAGCTCAGATTCCATCGCTTCGGTGCGGAGATCGCGATAGCAGAAGGGCTGCGCGAGGGGCAAATCTGTATCAGTCAGACGCACATAATCGACAGCCCAGCCATCCACACCGAGGGCGGCGATCGGGGCGGAGGTCTTCTGGGCACAGCGCAGCAGTCCGTCTTCCACACCGGAGAGAATGCGGCTGAAGTCCCAGCGAAGGCAGCCATCAGTCGTGACCGGAGCATTGGCGAAGCGATGGACGAGTTCGATGTGCGGCGTTTCGCCGCGCCACTGGAGGAGCGAAACGCGGCAGCTTTCGGCGCCCAGATCGACGGCGACAAGGTGAGGATGATCGCTGGGCATGCAATGTTCCGCTCAGCGGAGAAATGCGTCCACGAGACCGCCATCGACGGGGATGAGGTGGCCGGTGGTGCAGGGCGATTTGGGACCGGCCAGGAACAGAATGGCCTCGGCGCATATGCGCGGATCGATGGGGCGGTGCGTCAAGGTACGTTCGGCGTAAAAGCCGGCAAGGCGATCCCGCAGTTCGTCGTCGGTCATGGTGTCTTCGAAGGGGATGGAGTATTTCTTCAGCGAGGCGATGACGCGGTCGCGGGGAAACATGGTCGAGCCTTTCACGACGGTGGCGGGGCTGATGCCGTTCACCCGGACGTGTGGGGACTGTGAGACTGCAAGCTCGCGAATGAGATGGCTGAGCGCGGCTTTGCTCACGTCGTATGCCTCGCTTCCGCGCTTGGACACGACGGCATTGGCAGAACTAGTCAGGACGATGCTGGCGGTGAGTCCCTGCTCGCGCAGAGCTTTGGAGATTTCTTCCACCAACAGGTAATTCCCGGTGACATTGACTTCGAGGGTCAGAGCCCACTGCTGATCGGAGATTACACCGCTGGGCGAGGAAGGAAAGAGCGCGGCGGTGTTGACGAGAATGTCTACGCCTCCGAACTCGGCAATGGTTCGATGCAGCGCTTCGCGGATCGATTGCCGGCTGCGGATGTCAACAGGAGACGAGATGACGGATTCTTTGCCGCTGATGGCTCGGATTTCGTCGACGACACGAGCGGCGCTCTCGTGGTCGCGGTCAGCGACGATTACATGGGCACCGCGTTCGGCGGCGAGCAGAGCCACTTCGCGGCCGATGCCGCTTCCTGCGCCGACGATGAGGGCGATCTGCCGGCTCAGTTCTTTTTCTGGAGGCTGCCGGCGGATTTTTGCCTCTTCGAGCTGCCAGTACTCGATGCGATAGGCTTCCGAAGGCGGTAATGCCACGTAGTTGCCGTAGACCTGGAAGGCCTGAGCGAGGGCTTCGGACCCGCATTGCGGGACGACTTGAGGCGTGGAGCCTTCTTCGAGGGCGGCGGCGCCTTTCATCACGTGAATGGCGTTGACGTAGAGCTCGCCGGTGATGCGCGCCTCAGGCTTACTTTTTCCGAAGCTGAACATGCCGACACCGGGGACCAGGACGACGGTCGGGTTTGCATCTCGCATCGCGGGCGAGGAAGGTTCGGCGTGACGGCGGTAGTACTCGGCGTATTCGGTGCGATAGACGGCGATACGCGCGTCGATTGCTTTCTGCAGCTCGTCGATACCGCTGGCCGGGGCCCAGGGAACGAACATGGGGCGAATCTTAGTGCGGATGAAGTGATCCGGGCAGCTGGTTCCGAGATAGGCGAATTTCTCTGCGTCGCGGGAATTGACGAACTCGAGAACCTCGGGCAAATCGGAGTAGTTCGCGATGAGCCGTTTCTGCTGCGATACGCGTCCGCGCAGGAAAGGCAGGACCTCGATCGCTATATCCTTTCGGTTCGGTAATGCCGCGTGGCGCTGGCCGCCGAAGATGGTCGATGCTTTCTCTTGCTGGTGCTGTTCGATGAAGCTGGTGAGCTCGTCGATGATGGAAATGGTATTTGCATAGCATTCGCGCTGAGTGTCGCCCCAGGTGAATAATCCATGACCGCCGAGAACGATGCCGTCGCAGCCGGGTGCTTTTTCCACGGCGCTCTTCAGCATCATGGCGAGCTCGAAGCCGGGCCTCTGCCAGGGAACCCAGATCAGCTTGCGACCATACGCGCGATTGAATTCCGCCATCTTCTCCAGACCATTTGCAGCGGCGGCGACGGCGATGGCGCAGTCCGGATGCAGGTGATCGACATGACGGAAGGGCAGGAAGCCGTGCAGGGGAGTGTCTATGGAAGCGGCAACGGGATTGATGCCGAAGGTGCACAGCGGATAAAACTCAACCATCTCATCTTCGCGGTCCGCGCCCTGATATAGCTTTTCGAGCGCAAGCAACTTGTCAAGGTAGAGAGTGGCGAATCCCGCGCGACGGATGCTGCCGAGGTCGCCTCCGCTGCCTTTGACCCAGAGGACTTCCGTGCTCTGGCCATTCAGCGGATCGGCCATTTGCACTTTGGAGCTGGTATTGCCGCCGGCAAAATTTGTGATGCGCAGATCGGAGCCGAGCAGGTTGGAGCGGTAGCGCAGCAGCTCCGGCTCATCCATTGCGGCGGCGAGCGTGTTATCCCACAGATCTTCGAGATGCTGCAATTTAAGACGGCGTTTGGTTTCAACGGCTACTGGCATACAACCTCATTTCCTGCTACTGGCCCACGCGGAGGTCGATTTATTTATCTCAAGAGAGTTCTGCTTCAGAAATTTCCGCGAGGCACTCAGGCATAGGTTACTGAGAGCATAGCGTTCCGCTCTTTGCGCTCTTTCTCGATGCGTTTTACATATCCGCTCTCGCGAAGGGCCTGCAGGGGGTTTTCCGGCAACCCCTTGCTGCATCGCCACTCGCGCAGCGCCGGCCGCACATCGGTCCAGAAGGCCGCTCTGAGGCATTCTTCGGCTTCGACGGCTTTCGCTTCCGATTGCAGGGAGGCGAGCTGTTCCCGGTCAACGAGGGCAGCCTTGAGGTACAACTCCTGCGCGGTTGTCACGGTCTGCACCATGGCCTCCATCTTGCCTTTGATATTGTGGCTCTGATCGATCATATAGGCGATTCCGCGGGACGCTTCGGCGTCAGGCTCACTGAAGATCTCGTGGAAGATGCGAAAGACCTGGTAGGGATCGATGGAGCCAATGGTGAGATCGTCATCGGCGTAGCGCCGATCGTTGAAATGGAAGCCTCCGAGCAGCCGCAGGTGGAGCAGCCAGGCAACAACCTGCTCGATGTTCTGCGCCTGATAATGATGTCCGGTGTCGACGAGCACGTAAGCCTGCGGGCCGGCAGACTGCGCGAGCTGCGCCGCCATTCCCCAATCGGCAAGATCGGTGTGATAGAAGGCGGGCTCGAAGGGTTTGTATTCCAGAAGCATACGCTGGCCGGGCTTGAGGCGGTCATGGGTGGCCTGAAGGGCCTCCTGCAGCCAGCCTATCCGCTTGCGAATGCTTTGAGCGCCGGGATAATTCGATCCGTCCGATATCCAAAGGGAGACATCTCTGGAGCCGAGCGCAGTAGCTATCTCGACAGACTCGAGCAAGTGATCGATGGCTTTGCGGCGGATGCCGGGATCGGGATTGCAGATCGATCCGAACTTGTAGTCCTGATCCTGAAACAGATTGGGGTTGATGGAGCCGGGCTGGATGGCGTATTTGGCCGCGAGTTTTTGAATCTTCGTTGTATCGGAGAGGCCGCCGGGGAGATCCCACTGCACATGCAGCGCCAACTGCGGAGTGATTCCGGTGAGAGAGTTGACTTCGGCGGCGTCTGCGAATTTTTCCTCGACGGTGGTTGCGGCGCCGGCCTGCAAAAACTTTCCAAACCTAGTACCAGTATTCGCGAAGCCCCAGGAAGGAATCTCGATTTTCAGGTTTTCCAGGACGCCCACGAGGTGGGCGGGCTCCTCGATTCTCATATGGATTCCTCCAGTAGTGCGCGGGGCCAGCAACAAACAAGCGCAGTCTAATTGTTCGGGAACGTGTTTTTCAATAGAAATTTTGTTTCACAATCGTTTTTCCAGTGCGATAGGATGCGATTGGCTCAGCGCGGCAGGTGAATACTCGGATCGCCACAGCCAGAGAGGTGTATGGTTGGGACCAAATCCGCTCGTCGGTGTTATCTATCATTGGATCGGTGGTCTGGCATCGGCAAGCAACTTTATCCCATTTCGACCGATAAGGCGGTGGTCTTGGGAAATTTACTGGATTATTCAGGGATTTGCAGCGTGGATTGTGGCGCCGCTGTTGATGGCTCTGTTGCTGGTGCCGAATCTTGCCGGTGTGTTGCACGCAACGCCGAGCGCGATCCTATGGCACGCGGCGATCTGGGGGGCACTCTGGGGAATCGGCGGGCTTACCTTCGGGCTGTCGATCCGCTATCTAGGCATTGCGCTGGGGTATGCCATCGCGCTGGGTTTTTGCACTGCGTTCGGGACACTGATGCCGCCCATTTTCAGCGGACAGATTGTTGCTATTTCGCACCAGGCCGGAGGTCAGGTGATCCTTCTCGGCGTTGCTGTGTGCATGGCTGCGATTGCGGTGAACGGGCTAGCAGGGTATTCGAAGGAAAAGGAGGTTCCGGCTGAAGAGAAGGCGGCCCTGGGGGAGCGCGATTATTCGTTCGGCAAAGGTTTGGCTGTGGCTATCTTCGCGGGCATCATGAGCTCATGTTTTGCCTACGGGCTCGCGTCGGGCAAGGACATTGCACTGATCGCGCGCGGGGAGTTGAGAGCCCATGGGGGGGCCGACCTTTGGCAAAACCTGCCTGTGCTGGTGGTGGTCTTGTGGGGCGGATTTTTCACAAACTTCCTTTGGTCGGCGATCCTTATTCTGCGCAACCGTTCCGGCGCACAGTTTCTGGGAGCCCCGGGCACCAATCCGATGGGGACCTCCACCGCGACCGGCGAAACCCTGATGGAAGTCGATCCACGTCACCTTGCGAGGGAGGGCCGTATCAGGCCTGGAGTGCTGGTGGCGAATTATCTGCTGGCTTCAGCGGCAGGGGTCATCTGGTATTTCCAGTTTTTCTTCTACTCCATGGGCCAGACACTAATGGGAAAGTATGATTTTTCGAGCTGGACGCTGCATATGGCCAGCATCATCATCTTTGCCACCCTGTGGGGTATTGCGTTGAAGGAGTGGCAGGATACCAGCCGCCGCACCAGGCTGCTGGTGAGCTGCGGGCTGTTTCTGCTGATTGCGTCTACGGTGGTTGTGGGATACGGGAATTACCTGGTGGCGCAGTAGGCCCGGGGAGAAGCCTGGCGATCTGGGGAATCGGGTAACGAGGGCACACAATACGCTGTGGCCCGGCATCATACCTCAGGGGTGCGGAAAAAGCGCTCACGAATTCAAGCAATTCAATCCCAGCCAACCAGCTTAGGAGCAATTGACATGGCGACTACTTCGACTGAAAACATTATCATGGCGTACTTTCGAAACGACTCGGATGCTGAGAATGCCATTCGAGACTTGCAGAGCGCGGGCTTTCGCTCCGACCAGATCGGTTCGTCCTACGACGACTCGGACCTGAATGACGATTACCCGGCCGGTACTGAGACTTACGGGAGGGACACAGAAACCAGAGCCGCTGCCGGGGAGCACGACCATCGTTCCTTCTGGGAAAAGGTAAAGGATTTCTTCTCCGGGGAATCCGATTCCGGCTACGAGACAAGAGAAACCGGAAAAACAACAACGTGGGATAGCGCCGGAATGAATATTCCCGCGCGGTATTACGACCGCATGAACCAGGGTGGTGGATTGATCAGCGTTCGTGCTGAAGGCCGTGAGGCTGAAGCGGAACAGATACTTATCCGCAATCATGGGGAAATAGATCGTGAATCTGCCTCAGGTTGGCAGCAGCAGAGTGGTGCAGCGGCCTACTCGGAAGTGGACACGCCTGCGAACAGCGCCGGGACACGGCCGGACGTGAGCGGAGTCGACCAGCGAACGCCCGAACGCCGAATTCAACTCATCAGCGAGGTGCTGCGTGTGAACAAAGAACGCGTAGCGCACGGAGAAGTGCGGCTGAAGAAGCAAGTTCAGACCGAGACTCAGAACATTCAGGTACCGGTCACGCGCGAGGAGATCGTCATTGAGCGGACACCGGTATCCGGTGAACGGCCAGCCGCAGACGCGATTGGCGCCGACCAGGAGATCACTGTTCCGTTAACCGAGGAACAGGTCCGTGTGGAGAAAGTTCCGGTAGTGCGCGAGGAAGTTCGGGTGGGCAAGAAGCCGGTGAGCGACACTCAGAACGTCAGCGATCAGGTACGCCGGGAAGAATTGCAAGTGGAAGGTAGCGAAGGGCTGGAACGCGAGGGGCGCAAGAGCGCTTGAGGATTTAACGGATTGTTTACAGAGGGGCCGCCTGCGGGTGGCCCTGATTTTTTTCGTCTTGAAGTGAAGTGGCGGGCCGCTCCGAACAGGCGGTCTGTAACGGCCGCTGCCTTCTTCTTGTCGGGTTTGCCATTTCGAGCTTGATGAAAACGTAGTTTCGGCGTGAAATGTATCCCATTTCCGAATGGACATGAACGTGCCTGATCAAAAATCTACCCGCTTTATTGAAGCGCTTCAAACAGCCCAACAGATTGTGAATAAACAGATTCCTTTACCTCAATCGGAAGACTTGCAAGGACTGTTGTCGACTCTGCAAGAGGGTAGATATTTTCCGGTGGCATGCGCGGTGCTGCAGAGGGTCCGCAGTGAGACTCCGGATCGATGGGTAGAAGATCGGCTGGGAACGTGCGCCGTCGAATATGCACGCCAGATTGAACGAGAGGATTGCGATCCGCCGACTTTCGCCCAGGTAAAGAACATTGTGATTAAAGAGCTCAAGGGAGTGTTGGCGTTTCGCGCGGCCTGGAGAACGTTGACCGTTTTAGCCAAATCGAAATCATGGCCGCCGAAGGAGAAGGTTTGGATTATTCAACAGCTAGCCTTGTGCACCTATAAAGACGAGGAGCTGCAACCGGGGAGACGGTTCGATAAAGCACTGGACTTGCTTAAGTCGATTGGGCTTTGCGATCCCGACGGGGTGAATCCAGCTGAGATTCCGCCATCCACGCTCCCCGAGACTCTCGCCCTCGGCGGTGCGGTTTACAAGCGCAAGTGGGAGAACGACGGCCAGATAGAGCACCTTTATCAGGCGCTAATTTTTTATCGCGGCGCATGGCGGTTCAATGCCAGCGAGGATATGGGCTATGGAGGAGTGAATGCCGCGTACATCCTAGATGTGCTGGCGGCACGGGCAAAGATCATTGCGCTGCGCAGCGGACTTCAGGCGGCGGGACTGAGTTCCTGGAGAGAGGACGCCGAAGCCCTGCGCTGGGAGATGAAGGAAAAGCTGCCTGAGATCGCAGCCCAAAAAAAGGCGACAGGAGAATACCCGGGCATCACCAACGAGTACTGGTACCAGGTAACGATGGCGGAGATTCATTTTGGGCTGCAGGAGTACGAGGAAGCGGGGACGTGGCTCCGCCAGGCCAGCAACCGTGATGTGCTGGGGAACGAGCTCGCCTCCGATTGGGAGCTGCAAACCACTTTCCGGCAGCTCGTTACGCTGGCGCGCTTCCAGGACGTCGACCTGCTCGACACCACCCCGATCAATACGCTGGGGCAGAGGGCGAGGGCTGCGCTATACGAGCTGCTTGGTGAGGATACCGAGCGCGCTCTCTCCTGCTACCGCGGCCGGGTGGGGCTCGCACTTTCCGGAGGGGGATTTCGCGCTTCGCTGTTTCATCTGGGCGTTTTAGCGCGACTGGCAGAGACGAACGTACTCCCCAGCGTTGAAGTTCTATCCACTGTTTCCGGAGGCAGTATCGTCGGAGCTTACTACTATCTGGAAGTGCGGGAGCTGCTTCGAAAGAAAGCCGATAGAGATATCGAACGCGCAGACTACATCGAGATCGTCCAGAGGATCATCGAAAACTTCCTTGCTGGAGTCAAGCTCAACCTCCGCACCAGGGTTGTTTCGAATCTGTTGATCAATCTCAAGATGATTCTGGGTTCCTACTCGCGCAGCCATCGCATCGGGGAACTCTACGAGAAACATTTGTATAGCGGGATCCGGAACAGTCCAGCAGATGGAAAGTACCTGATGCGAGATCTGCTCATTGCTCCGGAGGGTAAGGAATTCAATCCGAAGTTTTCCAACTGGAGACGCCGGGCCAAAGTTCCGGTGATACTTCTGAACAGCACATCGTTGAACTCCGGACATAGCTGGCAGTTCACGGCGCGCTGGATGGGAGAAGCTCCAGGTCTGGTTGGACAAGAAGTCGATGTCAACGAGCGTTACCGCAGACTTTATTATGAGCAGGCGCCCAGGGCCGAGTTCGAGGAGTACCGACTCGGGTACGCTGTAGCGGCTTCGGCATGTGTCCCGGGCTTGTTTGATCCCCTGGTGCTTACCGACTTATATCCGGGGCGAGCGGTGCGGCTGGTAGACGGCGGCGTGCACGACAACCAAGGGGCGGGCACGCTGCTCGATGAAGGATGCACACTGCTGTTCTGCAGCGATGCCTCGGGTCAGATGGCGGACGTCGCGAAACCAGCCGATGCAAGCCTTGGAGTAGCACTGCGCTCAAACAGCATCCTACAGAGCTGCGTGCGGGAGGCCAGATACCAGGACCTGAAGGGACGCGTGGACAGCAGAGCGATACAGGGACTCTTTTTTATCCATCTGAAAAGAGGACTGGAGTCTGCGCCGCTGGATTGGATCGATTGCCAGGACCCGACGGTCCCGCCACAGATCACGGCAGCCACGACGGATTATGGCGTGGACAAAGACCTGCAACGCAGTTTATCGGCGGTACGCACTGACCTGGATTCGTTTACGGAGGTCGAGGCCTACACGCTGATGTTGAGCGGCTACCTTATGACGGCCCGCCAACTGGAAGAGCTGCAAAAGCAACATCGGGCCAACGGAGAACCTGGAAGCTGGGGAGGGTTCGATATCCATGCTCGTCGCGGCGAATGGGTTTTTCGAGGTAAAGGAGGAGCTCTGGAAAGCCTGGTGCGACTGCCTTCGGACAGTTCGGATCTGCGCCGGAAAGATCTAGGCGAGCAGATCCGCGTCAGCAGTTCGGGGGCATTCAAAATATGGCGGCTTTCACCGGTGCTTCGGGCTACCGCCGCGATTTTGGGTGCGGCAGCGTTGGCCGGGATCGGCTGGGTGCTGCGGGAATATTGGAATTCGTCTCTGCAGGTTGGTCCTTTCTCAATGTCAGTTCGAGGACTGGCAATCGCTGTTGTGCTCGCAGTCGCGGGAATTTTTGTTCCCCTGCTCAAATGGTTGCGGCCTCGAGAGGCCATGCAGAGCATTATCGCGAAGACCGCCCTTGCGTTCGCCGGATTCGTGTTCTCGAACTTGCACCTGTGGACTTTTGACAAGCTTTTTCTGAGGCGAGGGCGTTTGGAGCGATTGATGCGGTTACAGTGAAGCTGGATTCTGCAAGAGTGATGGGAGGAGCGCATCAAAGGCGGCTCACTCCTGAGTGAGGGAATTGGAGGCGCGGGTCGGAATCGAACCGACGCATAAAGGTTTTGCAGACCTCTCGGGCGTAGTTGGATAGGTTTGGTTGGGGTTGCAAGTGGATGTATTTGCAGGACCGAAGTTGCCGCCCGATCAACCCATGCAACCCCAGATTTACGCATACTCACTACAGTTTTCACTACAGCGGTTTGCCGCCAAAAAGCATCCTTTGAAATCCCGCTAGAAACGAAGGGGCGGGGAGCCTCCGGGCGTGGTCTGCCTGCATAAGCCCAACCTGGTTTCGAGGGGTCTAAACGTCACCTTTCCCAAAATTTTTTGGGAAATTTCCGTTTTCCGGCCCCCTGCTCAAGAACCTTCTCGGGACTGTCCAGGTCAGAAAGTCTGCCGTGCTGAAAATCTGGTTCGTGGAGGCGCGAGGTGCGGGACGTTCAGCCTGT
>JAFAMZ010000243.1 GCA_019232935.1 Silvibacterium sp. | reverse complement strand
TGCGCTGATCGTGAAGGCATGCGTCACGTCGAAGTTTGAGGGCCCCTTCTCCGGATGCGTATCGTACGGATTTTGCGAAAATGGAAGAGCCTGCGCGCCGGTATTTCCTGTTCCTCCGATCACCAGGCTGGTGTCGTCGAGCGATTTGCTCCAGGTGTAGCTCGCCTGCACGCCTGGTCCGCCGTGCGGAAAGGTTCCCGAGAGGGACGTCTGCAGCGCGTGGTAGGTCGAGTGAGCCGTCCCCGTGATTACGTTCTCGACGCCAAACCCGCCGATGATATTTCCCGAACTGTCGAATTTCGTGTGTGGCGCAAATTCCGGGCCTGCTCCCGGATAGGCATTCGGGAAGGAGATACGCGGCAGGTGAGCAGCCGCCGTGCCCACGTAATTCACGTCTGCGGTCAGCTTGCCGATGTCGCGTTCGACACCTGCTGTCCACCAATGCAGCCAGGCATTGCCGAACTTTGGGTCGATGGCGCTGAGGTTCAGCGGACTCACGACCTTGCTTGGCGTGAGCGCCGCGACATCATTCTGATAGCGCTCCACATCCATCACCGTGTTTGGGGGTACATCTTTTGTCTTGTGGCTTGGGAAAATATTCGCCCCTCCCGGTGTGTACACTCCGGGCAATTGCGCCGGCGTGATCTGGAAGCCGTACTGGATGGGCGCACCTTTGGCCGCCGTGAGATGCGGATAGACCACAAAGGGCGTGGAACCCGTAAGGAAATTGTCCTGCCAGATGTTCGGCGGAACTACGGTGAGCCCGCCGCCCGCGTGCACCCGCAGCTTGTCTGTCGCCTTCCACGTCAACTGGACGCGGGGCATGAACCCGTCGAAATTCGTTTTGTATCCCGGCTGGGGATTGATGGCGAATTGCTGATCCGGGCTAAAATTCAGAAAGCTTGATGTCCGCCGCGCCCGCTCCGAGATCGGCGTGTAGATTTCCCAGCGCAGTCCATAATCCAAGACCCATTTGTCAGATATCTTCCATGTGTCCTGCGCGTACACCGCGCCCATATTGCGATTGATTGCCGCGGGGCCAATGTGCGGCCCGTTGGAAAAATAGGGCGGAGCTATCGCCACGATGTAAACGAATGGGCTGCCGGAGAGAAAGCTCGACAGTGTGTCGGGCAGCGGATCACCGGCACGAATGTTGTGCATTCCACTCTGCGATGGAATCTCGGTAAGTGCGTAGGACGTGCCGCCGCCGAAATCGTATTCTCCGTTGGGGCTGGTGCCGAAATAAGTGGTGTCCCGATTCAGCCGCACTTCTCCGCCGGCGGAGATGGTGTGAGGGCCCTTGTTGATGCTGAAGCCCTGCTGGAGCTGAAAGAGGTTTCCGAAGGCGCTCATGACGGATCCGCCAGCCGTATTGAATCCCTCAAAGAGGGCATCGTTGAACTTCGTCGCTGGATCCGTTCGGTTGGGCGTCGGGAAGCCCGGCGTGCTCCGCGTAATGCTGAACTCGGTCTGCATCGAGAAGTCAGGGGACTGAGTGCGCGTGAATGTAAAGGCCACATTTCGTTGCCTGTCGATGTACGTGACGCCGAATGAAGGATCGATTGCGGTCTGGTCGGGGTTCGTGGTCGGCCCCGTAATGTTGTTGAAGTTGAACCGCGCAAAGAACTGGTTCTTTGACGAAAGCTTATGGTCCAGGCGAATGGAAAACTGGTCGGCATCGGTGTCCACCTTCGACGACGCCGCATACGTGTGCACCCCGTATGATCCCGTGGGCAGATTCGGCAGCGGATAACGTGCCAGGATGGCGGCGATGCTTGTGTCGACCGGCACAAGCAAGATATCGCCCGGATAGGCCGTCCTGTCATAGCCCTTCCGCTCTTCCGATGTGGGCACGGGAAATACCTGAGTCGTTCCAAGCACCTGCCGGAAGCCCTGATACTGCCCGAAGTAAAAGGTTTTTTCGCGCCCATCATAGAGGTGCGGGAGTACTACGGGGCCGCCGTTCGTGAATCCGAACTCGTTGCGGCGGAAGGGGGGAATGCGGCCCGGCGTCTCCGGCGTGGCATGGTCGAAATAGTTCCGCGCATCGAGAGCGGAGTTGCGCAGAAACTCGAAGAACGAGCCGTGAAAGCCGCTGCTTCCCGATCGTGTGAGGATGTTGGTGAATCCGGCCGCGCCCTGCCCGATCTGCGCGGGCATCCAACCCGCGTTCGACTGGAATCCCTGCACCGCGTCGACGTTGAAGTTGGAGAAGGTCGAGCCGCCCATCTCGGGATCGCTGATGTCCGCACCGTCCATTGCAAACACCGCCTCGACTCCGCGTTGACCGTTAATGGCGAATTGTTGCGTGAAGTTGGTCGCGCCATTGGCGTCGGTCATGGTGCCCGCAGCCATCAGCAATAACTGGCTGAAGTCGCGCTTGTTCAGGGGAAGCTCATTGGCTTTCTGGCTGGTGAGCTTTTCATTGACGGCCTGCTCCTGAGGCCCCGCGCTCAGTGCCAGGCCCTGCTCGGTTATCGTCAGCGCGATGAATTGAGTCTCGGCGTTCACATCCAGCGGGCGCGATAACTCGAACGCGTGGCCGCTCGCATCAACGCTGAGTTGATATTGCCCCGCCGCCAGTCCGCTGAACTGGAAGCGCCCTTCGCTGTTCGTTGTGGCCCTGGCTTCGCTGCCTGCGCCGCTCAGATGAACAACCGCGCCCGCCAGGGACGCGCCGGAAGCATTCTGTAAGGTGCCCTGGACGACGCCAGCGGCTTGCTGAGCCAGGACCGATCCTGCGAACAGGCGTAGCGTGAAGACAAACAGGCCTGCCGCTTTCAAAAAAGACCAATGTTTCTGAAAAATCAACGTCAGTCCTTCCATCGCGGCGTACACGATGCGTGGTGGGTCGAGGTGTCGTACAGCCGGCGGGCGACGTGCCCGGAATCCGAGCCTACTCGCCTGCGTGAATAGCTTCAGAGTACAGCAGATGGAAATGATGTACGCCCTTCTCCTGCTTCGCGCTGTAGCGTCCGGTATCGTAGGACTGCGACTTCAGATTGCGGTGTACGACTTCGCAGATGTGACCGTCCTCGAGTTGGATTTCATCGCTGAAGCGCATCGTCTCTTCGATGGCGGGGCTCTGCTCGGGCAGGAAGTACCACTCGAAGATGGCCACGCAGGTTTCAGGGCCGGTAGGCAACACGATGTTCAGCGACACATTGTCGGGATAACAGTTGAGCATCCAGTTGGGAAAAACCCAGAAGTACTCGGCGCTCAGGTCGCCCTCCGCCTGCTTGTATCGGCGGTCAATCGTCGATTCATTCTCGGGCCCGCGGATGGGGCTCGACTGAAGCGAATGCTTTTCAAACAGCGTTGTCACATAGCTGCCGTAATCGAGCTCGCGGTTCAGCGAGGGATGCACGCTCGGCAGGTGATATCCCTCGAGATAGTTGTCGATATATATCTTCCAGTTGCACTGCATGTGGTATTCGCGCCGTCCGCGAAGCTGCATTTCGGCAAAGCGGTATTTGCGCGCCTGCTCCGGCAATTCGCGCAGCGACTCGATTAACGGTGAAGCACCAGGATCGAGATTCACAAACACCTGTCCCTCCCACTCAGCGACCTGGATTGGCCGGAGTCGCAGATCTTCGGCGCAGAAGTTTTCGACGCCCTCCATTTCCGGAGCGTTCAGAAGGCGTCCGTCGAGTCCATAGGTCCATCCGTGATAAAGGCAGCGAAAGACCTTGCGCGAGCCGCATCCCTCGGCCGCCGGTCCGGCGCGATGCCGGCACACGTTATAGAATCCGCGCAGCACGCCATCGCTTCCGCGCACAACGAGCAGAGACTCGCCAAGCAGGTTTGCGGTAATGTAATCGCCGCTGTTACGGACCTGCTCGGAGCGCGCCACGATCTGCCAGGTCCGCCAGAAGATTCTGTGCTTCTCGATTTCCAGGAGGCCGGGATCGACATAGTAGCTCGACGGCATGGTGCTGGCGCACTCAATTACCGGATCGACAATCGGGTTAGCAATGGTGTAAAGACTCTGAGCCATATCGAGTGGATTATATCCAAGCAATCTCTGGGCAGGCAGAGCCCGCAAAGCACGAAACCCGCCGTACAAGGGCGGGTTCCGCGCATATGTTCTTGTTCTGGTTTGAGATTACATGCCGTTCTGATTGTCGCTGCTGTCAGCCGGATGCAGCACGCGATAGGTGGCTCCGCCGTGGGACCAGACGAGCAGCAGAGTGTCCTTGCCAGCGTTGGCACGCACATCGTTCACGAACTGCTCTGCGTTCGAAACCGGCTTGCGATCGACTTCCAGAATCACGTCTCCGGGGGCAAGGCCTGCGTTATCGGCCGGGCTGCCCGGACGCACATTCGCGACCACGGCGCCGTTGACCTGAGAGGGAATCTGCGCCTGCTGGCGCACATCCTGCGTCAGGTCCTGAACCGCAAGTCCCAGCTTGCCGGTCTTGCCGGGAGCGGAGCTATTCTGGTCTGCGCTCGCTACCTGCTCTCCGCCATGGAACTCGCCGACTTTCAGTTCAATGGTCTGCGATTTGCCGTCGCGAACGATGCCGAGCTGGATGGTGCTTCCCGGAGCAATGGTGCTCACAGCTACCTGCAATGCGCTGCCGTTGGGAATAGGCTTGCCGTTCAGGGATGTGATGACATCACCCGTCTTCAGGTCGGCCCGGCTGGCGGGAGAGTCCGGAGTGACCTGGGTGATGATCGCGCCGGTCGTTTCCTGCAGATGGAAGAAGTTGTAGTTATCCGGGTTCACATCGTTCATGCTGATGCCCAGATATCCGTGATGCACCGTACCTGTCTTCATCAGCGATTCTGCGACGTTATGGGCAATCTGCGAAGGAATCGCAAATCCTGCGCCGGCGAATGACCCGCTGTCGGAAATGATGAAGGTGTTGATGCCGATCAGCTCTCCGTGCGCATCCACAAGAGCGCCGCCCGAGTTGCCCGGATTGATCGCCGCGTCGGTCTGGATGAATCCGCCCGGCTTGCGCGCATCGTTCGCATAAGGATTGGGGCGGTCGAGCGCGCTGATAATGCCGCGCGTTACCGAAAACTGGAAGTATCCAAATGGACTGCCGAAGGCCAGTACCGTCTGTCCTGGCCGCAGCTTTGTCGAGTCGCCCCAGGGAATATTGGGGAGACCATGGCCGTCGATCTTAATCACCGCCAGATCGGTCAGCTTGTCGGTGCCGATGAGCTTTGCCTTGAAGGTGCGACGGTCGTTCATGGTAACGCGAATGTCTGTAGCTCCGTTGACAACGTGATTGTTGGTGACGATGAAGCCGTCAGGCGAAATGATCACGCCGCTGCCGATTCCGTGCTCGATCTGCGGCTGCGGGGGAGCTTGGCCGAACCCGAACTGGCCGAATGGGCCGCCTGGCGCAAAGAAATGGCGGAACTGTGGTGGGACCTGCTGACCTGGGCCTTCGTCCGGTTCCTGATCTTCGGATGAAACCTGTTCGCCAGTGGCTCGAGCCGTCACCGCGACGTTTACGACGGCCGGCGTGACATGCGCGGCGACGGTCTCCATGGCGCGATCGAGATCGGTCAGCGGTGCGACGCTGCTGTCTTCGATAGGGGTGCCATAGCCGTCGGAGGCATGCACCCCGTTGTGGTGGATGAAGAAGGCAGCTCCCAGAACGAGGGCGGCCGCAGTGCCGGCAATCCCGGCTGTACGCGCCGTCCTGCCAACTAATTTATTAGGTGTTGTAGTCATAGCTAAGTCCTCTTTCAGGTGTTGCATTTGGTTAAAGTTGAATGACGAGCCAGCCGTCCGCGGTTGGCACTGCAGCAATTGCGCGCTCACCATCCGCCGTGAGAAGTACTCCTGGGCTGATGATGGATGGATAGGATTCATTCGCCGCGCTCACACTGAAGGAGGTCAGCACGACCCAGCGCCGGCGGTCAGCAGACGCCTGCTTGACGCTCTGTATAGCAGGAATCGCGTTCACAGCTGCCTTAGGCCGAAGGGCGGCGGTCTTCTTTTTATGCTCTGACACTGATTGCGTCGCAGAAGGCATGGTGGCCTTCAGCAATTGCTGGTGTGCAGCTCCTTCAGGATGAAACAGAGCAGGACGATATTCCGGAACTGCTACACTCGGCGGCATCGGAATCGGGCGCTCGGCGATGGTACGCGTGGGGAGTCCCTCACTGAAGGAAACGAAATGCGGCACGCGCGACAGTCCGGCCGCGATGCCGATCAGCGCTATGCCAATGGTTCCGGCAGCCATCTTCGCTCGCCGCGGACTCATTCGTTTGTCGGCACTTAAAATGCTCTCGACACGCCGGCCGAGTTCCGAGCGATGCTCCCAGGCGCCCAGGGACAGCATCGCTGCGCGACGATTTCTGGCACGCTCCGCCATGCTCACCAGGCAAGTTGCATATACCTGCGGAGCCTGCGTTTGCTTCAGTACTCCGTCGTCGCAGGCCAGTTCGCGCTCGAAGCAGAGGCGGCGATCGATCCAGATGAGCGCAGGATTGAGCGGGAAAAGCGCCAGCGCGATCTTCTGGAACAGATTGATCCAGTCATCCGAGCGGCTGATATGCCCAAACTCGTGCATGACGATTTGTTCGAGCTCCGCCGGAGTCAGCTTCTCGAAGAGCCACGCAGGGACCAGAATTCTCGGGGCGAAAAAACCGATGACGCTTGGCCGATCGACTTCGGTAGACGTGCAAATCTCGACCCGGCGTGTCCCGAAGAGAGAGGGAGTTTTCATTTCGGGCAGAATCGCCGGAATGGGCGTCGATCTTTTCCACAATTGCCGCAGCCGCAACGCGCTCGCGGCGAGCTTGACGCCGCGCACCAGCGAGATCCCTGCCCAGGCTGCCAGGATCAGATAGCTCCAGCGTACATCGAGCTGAAACGCCGATCCCGACGGGCTGGTTGGCCCGTGCAATTCAGCCTGGGCAAAGGGCAGGAGGAGAACCACGACAAATACCGCACTCCAGACAGCGAAGCGGACTGCGGCTGTCATCTTCGGCAGGAAGCGCAGGCACAATGCGACGGCTGCGGCCAGCAGAAATCCCTGCCATAGGCTGGAAACGAAAGCCGATGCGGCCACCTGCGCCACGCTCGCAATCGCCTGCAGGACAACGGGTCCCATTGCTTCGGCGGTCATTGGTTTTCAACCTCCGTGGCGCGCCGCTCGGCAGCCGCGATCGCTTCTTTCAGACGATCTAACTCTTCGGGTGTTACTTCCTCATCGCGCAAAACCGACAGCAGCAGCCGCTCCCGTGAATCTCCAAAGAACCGCTGCATAATATGACGGATCTCAGTCCGGCTCGCCTCCTGCTCGGCGACGCACGGGCTGTACAGGAAGGCCCGCCCTTCCTGCCGGTGGGTGACATAACCTTTCTGCTCGAGAATCCGAATGGTTGTGAGCACGGAGTTGTAGGCCAGCGCCTCACCATCCGGCATGGCAGCGACCAAGTCGCTCACAGCCGACTCACCACGGCGCCACAGGATTTTCATCAGCCGCAGCTCAGCTTCGGTCAACGTAATGGATCTTTTGGGAGGCATCTCGCAGTCTTGCTTACCCTCTTTCGACGAATAACTAAAATATTAGTTAGCAGCATGTCTCCAAAAAATCAATAGCGCGGAGGATCGATGTTGACATTTAATACGTACGAGCGTATTAAAGCAGAATGAGCAGGCACTCCCTCCGCGAAAACATCCTCAACGCCGGCCTGAAACTCATGTTCCAGTTCGGCTATCAGGGAGCGACTGTGCGCGACATTTGCGCAGCAGCCGGAGCCCCCCAGGGCTCATTCACGAATCACTTCCGCTCCAAAGAGGAGTTTGCCCGTGAAGTGCTCGACCGCTATTTCGCGGGGACGAAGCAGCACGTCAAGCGGGCGTTCGATGATATGTCTTTGTCCCCCCGGCAGCGATTGAAGCGGTATCTGGACTTAATCAGCGCCGTCGCCGCCGATCGGAATTGGAATCTGGGCTGCCTGATCGGCGACTTCAGCCTGGAGGCGACCTCTCACAGCGAATTGCTGCGGCAAAGGCTGGAGGAAATCTTTGCGGAGTGGCGCACTCCGTTTGCCGACTGCATAGCCGAAGCTCAAGCCATCGGCGAGATCGACTCAACCTTTAATCCGACAGATCTCGCCGAATTTCTCCTGGCGTCCTGGGAGGGCGCCATTCTACGCATGAAGGTCGAACGCAGTCCAGCTGCGCTCGAGCGTTTCAAGACCATAGCTTTTCAAACCGTGTTCAAGGAGCTGAAATGACCGTCCTGTCTGATGTAGCTCTTCCGCAGATCGATGTTCTGGGTTCCAAGATGGCCTACCGCGAGGCCGGGGATCCCGAAGCACCGGTCGCACTCTTCCTGCACGGCAACCCGACTTCTTCGTACTTATGGCGCAATATTCTTCCCTATGTTGCCTCGGCGGCGTATTGCGTCGCACCAGACCTCATCGGTTTCGGCCAATCAGGAAAGCCGGATATCGAGTACCGCTTTTTCGATCACGTCCGCTATCTTGAAGCCTTCCTCGATCAGGCCGGTATCACCTCGGCCTATGTTATAGCGCACGACTGGGGATCCGGACTGGCGTTTCATCTTGCAGCCCGCAGGCCTGGGTTCATGCGCGGACTCGCGTTCATGGAGT
Source organism: Silvibacterium sp. (assembly GCA_019232935.1). Taxonomy (GTDB): domain Bacteria; phylum Acidobacteriota; class Terriglobia; order Terriglobales; family Acidobacteriaceae; genus Silvibacterium. The sequence goes on along the minus strand of JAFAMZ010000243.1, from coordinate 3,093 downwards.
TCATTCGGCCGATGCCCACCTGGGCGGATTTTCACCCCGCTCAGGTCGAAACCTTCCAGAAATTCAGGACACCAGGAGTGGGCGAGAAGATGATCCTCGATGAGAACTTATTCGTCGAAGCAGTGCTCCCGGCGGCAACTGCGCGAAAGCTGACCGAGGAGGAGATGTCCGTCTACCGAGCACCTTTTCCTACACCAGAGTCGCGGCGGCCGGTCTGGCGTTTCCCCAACGAACTGCCCATCGCAGGGGAACCGGCGGACGTTTATTCCACGATTGAAAGGGCACATCAGGCTCTGGCGCATTCGAGCTACCCGAAGCTGATCTTCGCAGGAAATCCAGGCGCGCTTATCTCTCCTGCTTTCGCCGAGAGCTTTGCCAGGCAGCTTAAGAACTGCCGCCTGGTGCACCTTAGCTCCGGCCTTCACTACGTGCAGGAAGACCATCCGGATGTGATCGGCGCGAACATTAAGGAATGGCTCGTTGAAGAGGCAGTTCGCTCCAGCCCGAAACAGAAGCTGACTCTTTAGACGGCGGATTGCATACACAAGCCTTCTTTTTGGCCGGTGCAGGGATCAGGAAAGCTCTACACCGGTCCGCGATATCGCCGGACCTGAATGGCCGCTGAGGAAAATCGCCGTAACGGCCAGGCTTGGCCACAGTCCCGGCGTGGCAAGCGGCTCGGCTCTGGCCAATTTCGACGGCGCGATGATTGTGACAAAGGGTCTTCCATTCCCCGTGCTCGCTGCTAATCTGTTGCCCAATGAACCGCCATCGGATCCTGATCTTTTGGCTCGCCTTATGCCTCCCGGGGTTTCCGCGTATGTATCCCCAAAACTCCTCTACGGTCGCCCGCGACCAGCTCCAGCAAATTCAAGCCGATCTCAGACGCACTCATACCGACAAGGATGCAGCCGGATTCCTCGCCGCTGCCCGGAAAAACGCCGAACTCCTGAATGGTTCCCCGGATTCTCTTCTGCAGCTGATGAGCGCCCAGGCCTTCTCCGGAGATATCACCGCCGCCCTCGCTACTTTCGAGCGATTCGTCGGCATGGGGCAATCTGACGAAGACACTCTGAAGCTGCCCCAGTTCGAAAAGCTGCGTGCCGATCCCAGGTTCGCTGCCATTCACGCGAGAATGGCTGGCAATACTGGCGCCGTGTCGCACGCCACACAGGCCTTCAGCCTGGCGGATCCGGGCCTGCTGCCCGAGGACATCGACTACGATCCCACAACGAAGCTCTTTTATTTCACCAGCGTCCTCGAGAAGAAGATCATCGCCGTCGACGCTTCAGGAAGGGCCGATCTTTTCGCCGATGCTCCCGACTCCTGGCCGATGCTGGCCCTGAAGATCGACCTGCACCGTCATCTTTTATGGGCCACCGAGGTGGCTCTCGACGGCTTCGAAATCTGCCCAAAGCAGGACTGGGGCCGGTCGGCGATCCTCATCTATGACATTACGAGTCGCAAGCTTTTGCACCGAATCGAAGGCCCGGCAAAGAGCGCGCTCGCCGACATGGCACTCACTCCAGACGGCGACGCTATTATTTCCGACGGCAATGGCGGCGTCGTTTATCGCGCCCACAGGGAAACGCTGGCGCTCGAACGGCTCGATGCCGGAGAATTTGTCTCGCCGCAGACTGCCGCGATCTCACCGGATGGCAAGAACGTCTACGTTCCCGATTATGATCGCGGCATCGGCATCCTGGACCTCGCGACGAGGCGCGTCGCGTGGATTCCGATGAACGCCTTCGCTCTTAACGGAATCGACGGGCTCTACCTGTCAGGCCACACCATGATCGCGACCCAGAACGGCACCTCGCCTGAGCGTGTCGTCGAGTTCGCCCTCGATCCCGGAAACACCCATGTCACCGCAGAGTCTCTAATCGAGCGCGCCACCCCAACCCTCGGCGATCCCACCCACGGTGTCATCGTCGGAGACATGTTTTATTACATCGCGAACTCCGGCTGGAATACTCTGGACGACCACGGACACCGCAAGCCCGGCGCAAACCCTACCGCGCCGCTGGTCATGCGCGCACCGCTCCACAACTAAGCCTCGCAGTGCTCTACACCGGGCCGCGGTAGCGGCGAAGCTGAATGGCTAATCCAAGGAAAATCGCCGTGATGGCCAGCCCGATCCAGAGGCCGGGAGCCGCGAGCAACTCCGCCGGGGTCACGCGGGTCATGGAATGCGTATTCATGCTGCCTTGAGGGCCATCGACTCGATTCTTCAACATCTCGGCAAAATGGGAGGAGTGAAAGACCAGCCGTTCGAGGATGCCGATGCCTGCGGGGGGCAGAACAGCCCACAGGAACACGGCGCGGCGCGCCCAGGCGGAGACCAGCAGCATCCAGGCAAAGAACGGCGAGTACCAAAGAGAGTGGATGGCCACGAGATGGTAAAGCAGTCCTACCCAGTCCTGCAGAAGACGCGGGTGAACCCACTCCGGGTTCAGACCTCGGAAGATCGTGCCGTTCAGCAGGAACATGATCGCCTGCGTCACGACGGTCAGGCCAAAAGTGAGCAGGGGTATCACGACCAGCGGAATGGATGCTTTGGCCAGGACCGTGACCGTATCGGAGACCGGCATTGACTTCCAGAAGAGAATGCTGCGATCGCGGCGCTCTCCGTAAAGGGCGTCGAGACAATAAAAGATCGCCACCAGCAGCGTGGTGCCCATGATCAGGTCCGCGGCGAAGTCGTAAGACCTCAATGAAAATGTCTGAGTATGATTCGCGCCATTGATGCTGCTGGTGAAATTTCCGCCAATGCCTCCGATGGCGTTGCCCAGCAGGATCAGCCCGGCGACGATCAGAGGCGCGATGTAGATGGAGCGGTTCTCCCATAGCTCGCGCTTGATGGACCAGTACAGCGTTCGGGCAATGGGTGGCAGCCCCGGCACCGCCGCCCGCGATTGAATGCCCGGTCCCGAGATTACGTTGAATTGAGAATCCATCCGGCCCTCCCTTTATTAAGTGCGGCCAAATTACGCATGGCCATGATTGGGGCTCATCATGGCGACAAACAGATCGGAGATCGACGGCCTGCGTACCTCGCCGAAGCCGGCCAATTTTTGCGGATCGGCGCCATCG
>JAFAMZ010000239.1 GCA_019232935.1 Silvibacterium sp. | reverse complement strand
GTTCGACTTGCCCTTGCCCACGGAAATCACTTCGCCTTCCTGGGGCTTTTCTTTTGCGCTGTCCGGGATGATGATGCCGCCACGGACGCTCTCACCTTCGTCGATACGCCGGACGAGAATGCGATCGTGCAGCGGGGTGAAGGTGGTCGCTACAGATGCTGTTGCAGTTGGCATTGCGTTGCTTCTCCTTCGCGCGGGGTTCCGCCCCGCGGTGTATTGTTGAAGAAAATTGCTCGGACTTGCAGGTCCCTGAGGCGTGAACCCTAAACCAGACCAGGGCGGCCTGTTAGCACTTACGCCCTACGACTGCTAAGTTAGTCGCAGTACGGAGCGATTGTCAAGGGCAGTCAGGATCGAAATCTTGAAGATTGAGTGAATGGCACTCATATTTGTGTGCCTTTCGGTCGCTCACCGCATCGAACGTCCCCTGAACACATACTGATCTGCGGCCACAAGCCCAGGTCCGGTCCCCATCAACACCACCGCAAGCGCAAAGCAGGCGAGGGGAAACTCATAGCCGCTCTGACCGGTTAGCCCATGGTGAAGATGCACCTTGATGATTGCGACCGCCATGTCTACCGCAATTCCAAAGGCCGCAAGGTGCACCAGCAGCCCGAGAATGATCAGTCCCCCGCCGAACAGCTCTGTGAATGCCGCCAGGTATCCAGTCCAGGCCGGCAACCCGAGGTGCTGCACAAACTGCACGAACTGATAGAGCGCCCCACGTGGGAAAATCTTCTGAGATCCGTGCACCACCATGATGGCTCCCAGCACCAGCCGCGCCACCAGCGCCGCAAAAGGCCTGATCCGCTCCACTCCACTGAACATTCGCGATCCTCTTTTTGCTTTTATTTCGTTAACTTCAAAACCTCATCCAGAAACCGCTGCATGACCGCCTCATACCCGCCCTGCTTCAGCTCAAAGTACTCCTTCGGATCGGCGGCAGCCCGGTAAAGCTCCGCGGTTCGCGATCTACCGCCGTCGCGGTCCAGAAACAGCTTCGGCACCGCCAGCGTCTTCAGGCTTTGCTCGGGATCGAAGCGCTCCCGCACGAGCCAACCCGGTACGATCCGCGCCCTTGCGTCCGCGCCGATGATTTTCCCCGCCGATTCACTCGGCCCATCCAGGACCAGCCCTGCGGGATCGTGCCTTGCCGCCATTTCCGCTGCCACGCTCGCCCCCACACCCACGCCATACACCACGATTTTGTTCGCAGCGATGTGACGCGTATCCGTCAGATACGTCCATGCTGCGTCGCCATCCTCATCCATGCGTTTCTCATGTGGAACCCGCCCTTGGCTCCGTCCGAAACCTCGATAATCAAAGGTAAAGACGTTGATGCCCATCGCATGCAGCGTAGCGATGTCGTCAATCGTGTCTGAGAGCGACCCGGAACCCCCATGCAGATACAGCACGGTGACTCCGCTCCAACGCGCTCCTGCCTCTGCCGGAACCCACCAGCCGTCAAGCTGTGCCTGCCCGGTTTCGGTGTAGTCGAACTTCACCTCGTCAAAGTTCAATCCCTTTGAGGCAGGGGAAATGGTAATGGCGTGCGACGGATGCAGCACCAATTGCCATTGTCCCTGGTAAAACAGCAGGCACAGCGTCGCGTAAACGCACACGGCTGCCACCGCGAGCACGATACCGAGCGCCGTTCCCATCCATCGCCCGCTGACCACTAGAGGCGGGGCAGAGGTTCGCCGGGAAGATCCCTGAACTGGCTTTGGCGCAGGACCGGCCTGCTTGGCAGGGCCTTTTGTTGGAGACTTCTTAGCCAAAGGCAAGCTCGTCGGGAGATTCCAGCGGAGTTCCGCATATCCGGCAGATCACCGCCGAGCAGTCGCCGCACACCAGTGGGTCATCGACCACCCGCGCGCATATCGGACACCAGAATCCATCCGGTCGCGGCGGCCTCTCAGGCAGAGTTACATCTTCAGACATCCTGTCCAAAGCCTAGCAGGGAAGAAATGCAACGTGGAATCCAGCGGAATCCGGCCCTTCAGTCCACCACGGTCCAGCTTTTGTCCGGATTGAAGGAGTCGATCGCAGCAGCGGCTTGTTCGGTTGAACTGCCGAGGTCCTTCTGCAGTACGACACCGTCCTTGTCGACGATGAAGGTCATCACGCCGGAGTCGCCGTACTTTGCCGGGTAAGCGACCACGGCGAATCCGCCCGTCATTTTGCCGTTTACGACGTAGTCCTTGGCTCCGCCCGGAGCATCCGGGCCCTGCCTGGTTAACAGGGCGAAGTAGTAGCCGTGAAAGGGCTGATGATGCGCCGGATCGGCTTTGTACCCGTCGGCTGTGGCTTGTGCCGCAGCGGGTCCCACCGGGCTCTTGGGCTGTCCGGGCGCATCTGGCCAGTAAAGGCCGTTTTGCTTTCCGGAATCGCTGATGAACTTCTGGGCGTACTGCTTCACGCCGTCATGTTTTTGGGAGTAGTACTCCGACTGCGCACCGACCACGGTCCTGCAGATATCGATCACAGCCAGCTCGTTGCGTCCCACGCGGCGGTTGAGGATCTCCTCCTTGCCGGCCGCTGTGTCGAAGAACCACTGGCCATCGGCATTTTTCTTCAGCGGGATGGGAAATGGGAAGTTGTCCGCACCGACGATGAGAATCTGCGATCCGTCGGGCATCTTGCGCCAGCGATGCATCACATCGTAGCGGCTCACAAAGGCATTTGCGCTGTTCTTGTCCTGCACGGGATCGCCGGAATCCAACAGGTCCTTCGAGTCAGGTCCGAAAATCCCCAGCAGCGCGTTGTGGTCCCCAGCCTTGGCTGCTGCGATCAGGCCATTGCCCGCTTCGTCCGGCGTGGCGAAGCCGCTTGTCGAAGACTTATTGGATTTGCATCCGAACGGGAGAGCGAGCGTCAGCGCGAGCAACCACGCCAGGGATAATTTGTTGCGGACTTTCTGTGGCATCGGAATCCTCCGGATTGTGCTTTCCATTTCGGTTGGGCAAGGGTTATCTGCGACGTCCGCCTCCTCCGCCGCCACCCCAACCGCCTCCTCCGCCGCGGCTATAGGACCCGCGTGCGCTGTCTGCCCGTGACTCCCAGCCGCTGCTGCTGCCGCCGAACGCCGAAGATCCGCTATGACTCGATTCATTCGAGCCCCCCCAGCCTCGAGATTCAGAGGAGTTTGAGCCGTACGAGCCGGAACTCGGCTTCTGGACGTTGCTCCACGTTCCATTGTTGTTCTTTTCCCAGCCGCTGCCGGTGTTCTTGTATTCGTTGCCGTTTGCCGTCGCGTACTTGTTGCCGTTGGCCGATTCGCCGTAGGCCGCGCTGTTGCCGTTCTTGCCGGTCGCCCCATATGCCTGGCCGCCATTTGAGCTCGTGACGCTGCCCGTGGTGGTTCCATTCGCGTTCGTCGAATGCTGTCCGTAGGCCGTCTGGCCGTTCTTCGAAACCTCAGTATTGCCGTAGCTTCCGTTAGCCGTCTGGGTCTGGTGGGTCTGCGCATAAGCCCCGGTGTTCGGGTTGTAGGCCTGAGCGGCCCCGCTCGTACCGTAAGGAGTCGATACAGATCCACCGCGAGCATAAGTCCCGGTCGAGGGGTTATAGCCCTGGCTGTAATGAGCGCTGCCGTTCGGGCCGTACGCGCTCGAGCCATAGTAGCCTCCGTGCCAGGCATTGTTTCCGTAGTAGGCACCGCCTCCGTAAACCACCGCGCCGCCATGCCAGTTGCAGTTCCAGGAGCTGTAGCTCCAGCCACAGCAGCCTCCACCACTCATTGCCGCACCCACCGCGATGCCCGCGCCGAATGCAAGCAGGCCGGTGGCCGCAACCGCGCCGGCGCTATAACCCGGAGGAGAGTAAGGAGCTCCGTACACCACTGTCGGATTGTAGGTCGGCACATAGACCACCTGGGGATTGGTCGGCTGGATGACAATCGTCTGTGGCGATTGCTGCACCACCGTGATCTGCGACCCGGACTTGAGATTCCCCGCGGCGTAAGCCTGAGCGCGAAGCCTCTGCACTGCAGCCATCACGTCAGCTGACTGTGTGCTGTATGCCTCGCCCAGCGCGGAGGTCCAGCTGAGATTCTTCGAGAGATTGTCGAGCACCGAAGGAAACTGCGTCAGCGCCTTGACGCTTGGATCCCACGGCTGCGCATCCACTGCCTGCATGAGTTGCTGTCCCTGCAGGCTCGGATTCTGATGAACGAAGTTTGCCGCCGCCGATACCTGATCGGGGAAGGTTGCGGCTCCCAGGGTTTGCGCTACGAGGGCATCGGGATAAAGGGCAATGGGGGCGACAAGCGAATTCAACTCGTCCGCCGTCATTGGCGCGCCCTGGCCGTTGTAGGAGTCCTGGGACTGGGGAAAAGCTCCTTCGGGCAATGTCGCAAAGGTGAGGGCAAAACTCAGAACGAAGGCAAGAACCCTGTTGTTGACGGTAAACCCATGGCGCATGCTGACCTCCCGCCGCGGCGTACTCCAGCGTAGTCACTTCGAAACGCGCAGCTTTCCCTGCGATTAACGTACCCGGAAGTGGGCGCAGCGTGATACTGGCACAATTGACAGTGCGCCAGGGTGCCAGGGCCCGTTTACCGATAGAAAATTCTTATGCAGCGGTGTTGACTACAGTGCTAGCATCGCTACATGGGCGGTTTTGACCTTTGCCACGCTCGCGGCTGACGCCCGGCAAATACGGCGAGACTCCAGGAAAAACAGAACTACGCAGAATTACGAATCAGGAGAGAGCTTTCTATGGCTGTGAAAGTTGGAATCAACGGCTTTGGCCGTATCGGGCGCAACGTGTTTCGCGCCGCGCTGGGCAATCCGGAAATCGATGTAGTCGCGGTAAACGACCTTACCAGTCCGGCGACGCTCGCGCACCTGCTCAAGTACGACTCGATTCTCGGCAATCTGAAGAACGAAATTTCGTGCTCGGAAGATTCGATCTCCGTCGACGGCAAGAAAATCCGGGTCTACGCCGAAAAAGACCCCGCCAAGCTGGACTGGACCTCGAATGGCGCTGAAGTCATCGTCGAGTCGACCGGCATCTTCACCGACGCGAACAAGGCCAAGGCCCATCTCCAGGGCTCCGTTAAGAAAATCATCATTTCGGCGCCCGCGACCAACGAGGACATTACCATCGTGCTCGGCGTCAACGAATCGAAGTACGATCCGGCCAGGCACAACATCATCTCCAACGCCTCCTGCACCACCAACTGCCTCGCGCCTGTGGTCAAGGTGCTTCATGAGAACTTCGGCATCGTCTCCGGCATCATGACCACCATCCACAGCTACACCAACGACCAGGTCATCCTCGACTTTCCGCACAAGGACCTGCGTCGTGCCAGAGCCGCAGCCATCAACATGATTCCCAGCTCGACCGGCGCGGCCAAGGCTCTCAAGCTCGTCATCCCCGAAATGGCCGGCAAGCTCGACGGCTTTGCGATCCGCGTCCCAACCCCGAACGTCTCGGTCGTCGACCTGACCTTCATCGCCGAAAAGCCTGTAAGCGTGGAGTCGGTAAATGGCGCGCTCAAGAAAGCAGCCGACGGAGAGCTGAAGGGTATCCTTGGCTATGAGACCGACCAGCTTGTGTCGAGCGACTTCAAGGGTGACGACCGGTCGTCGATCGTCGACTCGCCGCTCACGAAGGTAATCGGCAGCTCGGTCAAGGTGATCAGCTGGTACGACAACGAGTGGGGCTACTCGAATCGCGTCCGCGATCTTATCCTCTTCCTCGCGAAAAAAGGCCTTTAAAAATTCGCGGGAAATGCCCGTAATATAGAAGTTCACACCCGGACCGGGCTGCTGGGACGTTTGCCCGGTCCACGTTGCATTTTCCCGGTTCACTTCATGCCCGATGCGGAGCGGCCCCCGGCTATGCGTCAGAACATCTCCGGAACGTCACCCTTTGAACCCATCATCGGCTTCTCGCGCGCGGTCCGCGTCGGCAACGCCGTACACGTGTCCGGCACCGGCCCGGTGGGCGCCGACGACGCTGACGCAGCAACCCAGACAAGGCATACACTGGAGATTGTCCGCGCCGCTCTGGAGGAAGCCGGCGCAAGGCTGGAAGATGTAATCCGAACGCGGATTTATCTGACGCACGTAGAAGACTGGGAAGCTGTAGGCAAGGCACACGGAGAAATTTTCGGAACGATTCGCCCTGCAGCGACCATGGTTGTCGTTGCCAAATTATTAAATCCAACATGGCGCGTGGAGGTCGAAGCCGATGCAGTCATCAGCGATACAAACTGAGCAGCAGGAAAGCCAGCCAAAGGGCATGAACAAGCTAACGATTCGTGACGTGGACCTGGCGCATAAACACGCCTTCATGCGCGTGGACTTCAACGTGCCCCTGAGCGAAGACGGGCGCGAGATCATGGACGACACGCGCATCAAAGAAACGCTGCCGACGCTCGAATACGCCCTGCGGCACAAAGCAAAGCTGATCCTCGCATCGCACCTCGGACGCCCCAAAGGCAAGCCCAATTCGAAATACAGCCTCAGGCCGCTCGTCGACCGGCTACGCATGCTGCTCGACCATCACCTCGGCGAGCAGGTCAATGTAGCCTTCTCGCCCGACTGCGTGGGTGAGCTCGCGACTGAGATGGCGCGGCAACTCGAGTCCGGACAGGTGCTGCTGCTCGAAAACCTCCGCTTCCATGCTGAAGAAGAGGCAAACGATCCGAAATTTGCGCAGCAGCTCGCGTCGCTGTGCGAGATCTACATTAACGACGCATTTGGCAGCGCCCATCGCGCGCACGCCTCGACAGAAGGCATCACGCACTTCGTCAAGAAGTCCGTCGCCGGCCTGCTGATGGAAAAAGAACTGAACTGGCTGGGCAAGGCGCTCGAAGAGCCCGCAAAGCCGTTCGTCGCAATCCTTGGTGGCGCCAAGGTGTCGGACAAAATCGAGGTAATCGACAACCTGCTCCAGAAGGTGGACGCGATCCTCATCGGCGGCGGCATGGCATACACGTTCCTCAAGGCCAAGGGGCAGGAAGTGGGCAAATCGCTGCTCGAGGCCGACAAAATCGATGTAGCCAAAGAAGCCCTGGCCAAGGCTGAGGAAAAAGGCGTGCGCTTCCTGCTGCCCATCGATCATGTTCTTGCGGACAAATTTGCAGCCGACGCCAAGACTCAGGTCTTCTCCGGCGACGGGCCGTTTCCGGCAGACTGGATGGGCCTCGATATCGGCCCGCAGACCGTCGCGCTCTTTGCGAAAGAGATCGGCGATGCCTCAACGATCGTCTGGAACGGACCGATGGGCGTCTTCGAGATGCCTGCCTTTGCCGTCGGGACGACGAAGATCGCCAAAGCCGTCGCGGCCAATCAGGATGCGGTGTCGATTGTGGGCGGCGGCGATTCGGTATCGGCGGTGAAGCAGGCCGGAGTAGCCGACAAGATCACCCACATCTCGACGGGAGGCGGCGCTTCACTGGAGTTTCTCGAAGGCAAGAAGCTGCCGGGTGTCGAGGCGCTGACGGATAAGTAAGTCAGCGGCCGCGTGCAGTCACGCTCGGCGGCGTTTCACTGGCCGCTCCTGCGCCATTCGCTCGGCTAGGAAAATTTTCATCAATGACTGGTACGGTACGTCTCTCTGGTTTGCAAGCACCTTAAGGTCTTCCAGCATGGCTACCGGCAGGCGTATGGAGATTGTTCGTAATGTTGGCTTCAGGTTCGGAAATTTGACGTGCTTTGCTTTCGACCAGTCGAAATACTCAGTTGTATCCGCCTTTGACCAGAACTCAAACTCCTCGTCCTCATTTTGAAACTCAGGAATTTTCTTTCTCATCTCGCCTGTATGCCTCATGTTCCCTGCGGTTCAAGTCTCTTGCAGAAATGACCCTGATTAAGTTCTTGCGCACAGTAAAAACGACCACCAGTCTGCGTCCATCACGAGTCTCGCCGATAACCTGATACCGCCTTTCAGTACGCGAGTGTCCGATGTCGGCGAGTAGTAGCCTGGGCTCGTGAAAGAAGATATCTTCAGCTTCTTCCGGCGTAACGCGGTGACGGACCCAGTTCTTAGTGATATTCCACTCATCCCAGTCGAAACCGACGCACCGGTCGGTGGAATCATCTAATCGGTCCCGTGTCATAATCCAGTATATATCAAATATATACTGAATTGACTCCATTACCAACGTGATGAAGAGAGCGGACTACCCAAAGCTGTTTTAGAATCCCTTTGAGGATCACCACACCATAATGCCACGTAAGCCCCTTATCGCAGCCAACTGGAAGATGTACAAGGTCCCGGCGCAGGCCGAGGAGTTCGTTAAGAAATTTCTGCCTCTGATCGAAGACAAGGACCGCGCCGAGATTGTGATCTGCCCTTCAGCGACCTCCCTGGCTGCGGTAGTCGCAGCCGTTCAAGGCTCAGTCCTCGCCGTCGGCGGCCAGAACATGCACTGGGCCGAAGAAGGCGCCTATACCGGTGAAACTTCTCCCCTGATGTTGAAAGCGGTCGGTGCGACGCACGTAATCATCGGCCACTCCGAGCGCCGCCAGTACTTCGGCGAAACCGACGAGATGGTAAACCACAAGATTCTGTCCGCGGTGAAGAACGAACTGACGCCGATTATCTGTGTGGGTGAAACGCTCGAGGAACGCGAGGCCAACAAGACCGAAGAGGTCCTGCTGCGGCAATGCCAGATTGCTTTTAAGGCCGTGGAGCCGGAAGCCGCCGAAAACTTCATCATCGCCTACGAGCCGGTCTGGGCAATCGGCACGGGCCGCACGGCGACTCCGGAGATGGCTGGGCTGGCGCATTTCTACATTCGCAGCCAGGTGGCGCGGCTGCTGGGGCGCAAGGCGGCGGATTCGATGCGCATCCTGTATGGCGGGAGCGTGAAGCCGGACAATGCCTCGGCGCTGGCCAATCAGCCGGAGATCGACGGAGCCCTGGTGGGCGGCGCGAGCCTCGATCCGGTATCCTTTGCGAAAATTGTGAATTATTAAAATCCGGTGCGGGGTACCCCACTCAAGCCTGCCTTTGGCGTGAGTGGGCCGGCACTCCGCACGAGAGCGCATCATGTCCGAGTTCGTCCGCATCATGAGCCAGCAGGACCTGCCCGCCGAGGGCGAGGCGCGCGAGGTTGAATGCGGCGAATACCAGTTGTGCGTCGCCAGGCTGAACGGCGAGATCACCGTCATGAACAACATCTGCCCCCATAATGGAGGCCCGCTCGGCCAGGGGATCATTGAGAACGGAAAGATCGTCTGCCCGTGGCATGCGTGGGCCTTCGATCTGAAGACAGGCCAGGCCGAGCACGAGCCACGCGCCCGCGTTCCGATTTACGATTTCAAAATCGAAGGCGACGACGTGCTGGCCAAGCTCGATTAAAGCGGCTTCCGCCTCGCAGTCAAATCCCATTCATAACAGTCGGGCCTGCCTCGGATGATATCGTGTCCTCCATGCTCGAGACTTGGAGGCGCTGGCGCACTCAGAC
>JAFAMZ010000058.1 GCA_019232935.1 Silvibacterium sp. | reverse complement strand
CCCGTTGCAAAGAGCCATGAAGCGGGGGCACTCAACGAAAGAAATTTGGGTTTCAGGCAGTGCTCTCCCTCATGGACGCCAAATCGCCCGCGAGCGGGCACATAGGAGCACCGATATGCCATTCGCCAACCCACTCACCGCAGCCAGCAATGCCCCAACATCCAGCCACACCGCCGCGCCGCACAGTAAAAAAGCGGCGCTAGGGCATCGCAGCGACTCGCCTTATCAGCAGCGCAATACGCAGCGCGAAAATCCCGCGCAGGTACTTATCAAGCAGGCCGTGGACTCCCTCATCCAGCAGCTTGAGGCCGGAAAGAGTGAAGCACTCACCGCCTATCTCACCGCAATGGCGCGATTCCACAACTACAGCTTTGGGAATATCCTCGCCATCGCTCGACAGAAGCCCGATGCCACGCGGGTCGCTGGTATCCGCACTGGGAACGAGCTTGGCCGTTTCGTGAAGAAGGGCGAGAAGGGCATTCAGATTCTCGCCCCGATGCTTGGATACAGCCGCAATCGGAAAGATGCCGACGATGCCGAGCAGAGGTCGGAGACGAAGCCTCAGGCCGTCCTGATCGGCTTTCGGGCAGTCTACGTCTTCGACATCAGCCAGACCGAAGGCGCAGAGCTACCCGAGATGAATCACAGCATTTCCGGTGATGCAGGCGAGCATCGTGACCGGCTGATCGAGTTCCTCAGCCTGCAAAACATCCAGCTTGAATTCAACGAGAAGATCGCCCCCGCTCTTGGCGTCAGCTATGGCGGGAAGATCGCCCTTTTGCCGGGTCAGTCGAAAGCGCAGGAGTTCACCACGCTGGTACACGAAACGGCGCACGAGCTCTTGCACAAGACCGAACGCCGCACCATGACCACGGCAACCGTTCGCGAGACGGAAGCAGAGGCAGTCGCTTTCATTGTGGGCCAAGCCATCAGCTTGGAGATGGGTAACGCTTCCAGCGATTACATCCAGCTTTACCACGGCAATGCGGCTCTGCTGGCTGAAAGCCTTGAAGTAATCCAGCGCACGTCTGCCATCATTCTCGGCGCGATCCGCCCGGAAGAAACGGCGCAACCAGAACAGTTCGCGGCGGCCAGCTAAGGCCGTGTCCTGAGCGGGTACGTTCAGGACACGCCCGCTTTCCCATCCACTCTCGACAACCGGAATAGGAGAACCGAAATGACTACCGCAGTTCAGACATCATCCGAATACCGCAACTTGCCTATCGTGAGTCTCACTGAATCAGCGTCCAATCCGCGGCGCACGTTTGAAGAGTCAGCCCTGAACGAATTGGCCAAATCGATCAAAGCGCAAGGCGTGCTCTCGCCCTTGCTGGTCAGGCCCAAAGGCCCGCAGACCTATGAGATCATCGCTGGAGCACGGCGATTCCGAGCTGCGCAGCTGGCGGGACTTGAATATGTGCCTGTTCGCATCGTGGAACTGACCGATGCGCAGGCTCTTGAAACCAGCATCGTCGAGAACCTGCAACGCCGCGACGTGCATCCGCTGGATGAGGCCAACGGCTATGTCGCGCTGATCCATCTCGATTACACTGTGGAACAGATCGCCGCCAAGTGCGGCAAGTCGCCGACATACGTGGGAGCCCGAGCGCGCCTCGCAGAGCTTGCGCCCGCCGTCACCGAGGCCTTCGCCAAGGATGAGATCGGCGTAGGTCATGCTCTCTTGCTGGCGAGGCTTCAACGCGATCAGCAGAAAGAGGCGCTCTCAGCTTGCTATCAGGAGAGCTATGCCAGCGGCGGAAAGCCGAAACGCATTCTGCTGCCCGTTAGCCATCTCAGGCAGTGGATTGAACACAACATCCTGCTCGATCTTACAGCCGCACCGTTCTCGAAAGAGGACGCGCAGCTTGTGTCGGAGGCGGGTTCCTGCCTTGAATGCCCCAAGCGCACCGGACACAACACGATGCTCTTTGCCGAGATCGGAGCCAGCCAGCCCGATTCGTGCAGCGATCCGAAGTGCTACCAAGGCAAGCTGGACGCGCACGTAAAGCAGACCATCGCAGCCAAGCCCAAGCTGGTACAGATCAGCACGGGCTTTGCAACGCGGAACGATGGCAGCACGGTCATTCCTCGCAATAAATACCTCGAAATCCGGCAAGAGCCGCCGAAGAACAAGCACCAGCGCGACTGGCCGGAGTACAAGAAATGCAAGTACACAACGGAAGCCATCGTCACTGAGGGTAGCGAGAAGGGCGAGATTAAGCGGGTGTGCGCCAATCCGGAATGTCCCGTCCATCACCCCAAGAGGCAGCAGCAGCGCACGCACTCCGATACTGCATTCAAAGCAGAACAGGAGAAGCGTCGCCGCGAGGAGGCGCTAGCTCAGGCAACCGGGCTGCGCGTGCTCAAAGCCGTCGGTGACGCGGTTCCCGTCCGACTGATGAAGCGTGACCTTCTTTTCATCGCAGAGCACGTTTCTGTATTGCTTGATGACCGCCGTTTGGAAATCATTGCCCGA
>JAFAMZ010000160.1 GCA_019232935.1 Silvibacterium sp. | reverse complement strand
CGTATAAGGGCCGAACAGCCCGTTCGCGCCCAACGCAAGCAGGCCCGACACAGGCCCCTTCATGGCAATGCCTGCGTCATAAAGAAAGCCCGGATAGACCTGAGTGCCATACGCATTCTTAGGTCCCGCAAATGCCTTCTTAATGGCAGTTATCTTTTCCGGAGCTATACAGCCATCGCTCTGGCCCGCCTTGCAGGCCAGCACCGCAGGATCGAATCCGCAACCGATGGGATCGAAAATCATCCCGTCGGCTATGCCGTCTTTCGCATCGCAGGCCTTCATCAGCCCATCCATGAAGAGCTTGCGATCATCGTCTGTAAGAAACTTCTCGATCTCCGGACTGCCGGAAGCGTCTTTCGGAGCCGCCTGATTGTATGCCACCGGAATCCATCTCTGAATGGCGAGATTCGAGAGTCCCGTCCGCATTGCCGGATCGCCGGAGACGATTCCGTTGAAAGCAGTCGGATAGCGCTGCGAAAGGATCATGCCCTCGCGGCCTCCCGTCGAGCAGCCCACGAAATACGAGTACGCTGACGGGCGCCCATAGTAGCGCGCAATAATCTCTTTGGCCACCCCGGCAACCTTCGCGTTTGCGACGTAAGCGAAGTCGAGATACGCCTGCTGATCGCGCATAAAAGAAAAATCGAACGGGCCGGTCTTTGCCTTATGTCCGGTATCAGTGCTGGCGACGGCAAAACCACGAACCAGTGCCGGCTTCTCCCCGGAATATGAAGCGCCCACGGGATATGCGACAAACCCGTTGCCGCCGCCGCCGCCCTGCATCATGAAGTCGCCATTCCATGCTTCTTTCTCCGGCAGAGACACAGCGAACCCTATCCCGAATTCCTCGCCGTCCACTCCTTTGCGGCGACGAATCACTCCATCCACGCGGCAATGCGCCGGCAGCGGGCCGATGCTTGACGCACCCGGATATGGCGGCGGGATAGTGATTCCCGCGGCAACCGGTGCCGCTTTTGTGATCTCGACATCGTCCATTTTGAGGCCCATAAGATCTGCACATGACAACACCGTCTGCGCCTCTGAATTGAGATGAGCGCACAAAATCAGCAGTGTGAAAACGAGGAGCGCGTATCGCATCTGTGAATGTCCTCTTTTCGGGCAGCGATGCCGCACCGCATCTTGACCCTTTTTCTTCGCATCCATCTGTACCACATCGCCGAAATGCGCTCTACTCACTCCTGGGCGGCGGCGCCACGTTCGCCCCACCGTGGCCGAGAGCCGTCTCCAGCGGATCAGGCCCGGATCCCTGGCTCCTGCTTTCTTGCGTCAATCATGAGAAGCGCCCTGAGGGACATCGAACCGCGTTCCGGAGGCGGAAACCTGCACATCCGCGGCGGCTACCGGCAGAGTAAAGTGGAATACTGCCCCGCCACCCTCACGGCCATCGGCCCATATTCGACAATACTGTCACGACCGATGCTGCGGTCATCCCGATCGTCGTGCTTGTAGACCTTGAATGAGTACCCATCGTGGCGGTTCAGCCCACCCGGCCACGTGCCAAACCACATAAATCCCTGGTGGTCCTGGACAATCGCCCGCACATCGGCGTGCGAGAGCCCATCGGCAACGGAAAGATGCGTGAAGCTCAGTTTTGCTTGTGGCGCCTGGCTGGGAAAAGTCGGCGCGGTCCCGACCTGAGACGCGCCTGTGCGATCGAGCGCCGCGGCACATGCACAGCGCGCCAGCAAGAGAATCAGTCCGACAATGGGACGAACTCGCCGATTCTCACTTCCCACGAAACAGATGTTAGCGCATTGCAGCTCCGCCACGGTTTCCAGTGTGATTGAGACACCGTCTCGCGATGGCGGCAGACGCCGGCGTTCAGGGCCGCATACCCGGCCGCGACTGAGGCTTCGCACAAGAGCCAAATTCACGGTCTAGAGCCGGCTTTCACAAACGCAGCCGCAGAACGGAGCAGATCGTGCCAATGGCGACAGAATTCAAGAAGAGTGAAATCAGGATCGGATTTATCGGCCTTGGGCTTATGGGCAGCGGGCTGGAGAAGTGCCTCCATGCGGCTGGATGGAAAGTCGAGGCGTGGAACCGCAGCCCCGAACCGGCAAACCTCCTCAACAAGCAGGGAATCGAGACTGCGGAGTCTGCTGCAGTGCTCGCCGGAGAATCCGGCGTAATTCTGTCCTGCCTGGCCAATGATGCGGCCGTCCGCAACGTGTATTTCGGCAAACAAGGCGTGCTCGCGGTTGCAAGACCGGGAACGGTAGTGCTTGAAATGAGCACTATCTCGCCTGAACTCGCGCTCGAGATACACCGCGATGCTGCAAAGCGCGGCATTCGCATGTTGGATCTCGCAATCTCCGGGTCGACACCGGCGGTCGAGGCTGGCACGATTACCCTGCTTGTCGGCGGCGACGCAAAGACTTTCGGGCAATGCACTCCTATCTACGAGTCAATAGCCAGGCAATGGTTCCTGATGGGACCGGCAGGAGCGGGGATCCGCATGAAGCTGGTGGTAAACCTGCTGCTCGGCGTGGGCATGGAGGCGATTGCCGAGGCCGTGCGGCTGGGGGAGCATCTTCAACTCGACAGATCCCGGCTGCTCAATGTGCTTTCCAAAATTGCGGTCGTTGCTCCCGCATTCCTTAGCAAGTTTGAGTTCAAGCTTCGGCAACAAGTCCCCGCCTTAAGGCTGCAATGGGAGGGTGAAATGGAAGATCGCTCCGCGCCCGTTGCTGGCTGCAGCCCACAACCGCCCGCCATGCGATTCGATGATCGACCGGCTGATCGCCAGTCCCATGCCGGTGCCATTTGGCTTGGTAGTGAAGAACGCGTCGAAGATCCGGTCTGCCTGCTCTTTGGGCAGTCCTACCCCCGTATCCCTGACGGTGACGAGTACCAGGTCAGTAGCCATTTCGGTGCGGATCGTAAGTTCTCCACCATTGTCTTTCATCGCCTCCATGCCATTGAGCATCAGGTTCATAAGCACCTGCTGAACTTGAACCCGGTCCGCAGTGACCCCGGGCAGGCTCTCCAACAATTCCGTATGCATGGAAACCGAATGACGCGCAGCCTCGCCGCCAAGCAGGATAAGCATTCCTTCCACTAACCCATTCACGTCGACGAGCTCCCTTTGCGGAGGGGACTTCTTATACAGCGCGCGCAAGTGGTCGATGATTTGCGCCGCCCGCGTTCCATCTTTCTCAACCCGCATGGCCGCGGCCCGCGCTCTTGTCAGCTCGGGCGGCTGACGCTCCAGCCATCGCACGCATGTATTGGCACTCGTAATCGCAGCAGCGATCGGTTGCTTAATCTCGTGCGCGAGTGTCGCGGCCATCTCTCCCAGCATGCTTACCCGGCTGAAATGCGCGAGGTCCGCTTCCAGCTGGTGCAGCCGCTCGCGGTCCTCTTCGGCGCGCTTACGTTCCGTTATATCGACGGTGGTGCCAACCACCTCGACCAGATATCCATTGTGATCGAAGACCGGCTTGGCTAAAGAATGGAGATGCCTGCTTGTTCCGTCCGGCAGCAGGATCCGATACTCAGTATCCATATCCCGCTTTCTAAGAAATATCTCCTCGCTCGCCTGTCTGAGCTTTTCATGATCCTCGGAATAGATTCGACTATAGCATTGTTCTCTCGTCGGTAGTCCGTTCCGCACGTCGAAGCCGAAGATTCGGAACATCTCCTCAGAGAAAAAAAGAATTTCGTGGGTTTTCCCATCCACGACCCAACTGCCTGAATGGGTCAGCGTCTGGGCTTCCGCCAGGTACATCTCGCTGTGCCGCAGCGCATCCTCGGCGCGCTTGCGATCCTCGATGTCAGTGGCGGTGCCGTACCACTTAACGATTTTCCCTCGCGCGTTGTGAACCGGCACCGCCCGCGTCAGAAACCAGCGGTATTGTCCGTCAACCCCGCGCAGCCGCAATTCGTATTCCAGAGGCTCTCCGCTGTTCAGCGAGGCGCGCCATTTCTCGATAACTCGCTCGCGATCGTCACGATGAATTGCAGACTGCCAGCCCGAGCCTAACGCCTGTTGAAGGCTATAGCCGGTGTATGCGAGCCACCGATCGTTGACGAAGGTCCGATTGCCGTCCGGTCCCGCAACAAATGCCATGGCGGGCATCGACTGCACCGCCTCGCGAAACTTCTCTTCCTGCTCCTCCATCTTCTGTCGCAGGTGGCGCACTCGCTGTCGATATAGCCCCCAGAGCAGCGCTGCGAAGGCCGCCGCACATAGCGCCCAGAACCAATTTGTCTGGTACCAGGCTGGAGGAATGATGAAGTCGAGTGTTGCGCCTTGTTTGTTCCACACACCGCTGTTATTTGAGGCGATCACCCGAAACCGGTAATGGCTCGGGGGTAGATTCGAATACTGCACCTGCCGATCATTGACCCCCTCACGCCACTCCGTGTCCTGGCCCTCCAGCTTGTAACGGAAGCGCATTTTCTCCGGCGCGACAAGGCTGAGCGCCGTGTAATCGATGGTGACATCGCGGACCAGCGGAGGCAGACGCAGACCGTTCGATGGGTCATCGTAAGTTTTATCGTCGGCGGCGATCTTCTCGATATGCACCTGCGGCGCGAGCTTGTTCGTGGGAAGGCGCCTCGGATCGACAAAGCTGAGTCCATCCAGATTCGTGAACCAGATTTTTCCATCTGGCGACTTGGCGACGTGTGGGGTGGTGCTGATATAGAACGAGTGGCTCTTCACGCCGTCTGAACTGTCAAACACTGTGACGTGAACCGTGCGCTCGGAATCTCCCTCCCAGGCATCCAGTTCTGCACGCGGGATTCGCACCAGGCCGCAAGCCATGTCCAGCCACAAAGAGTGCGTGTCATCTTCGATGGCCCATTCAAGGTTATCGCAGGGCAATCCATTTTTTCGGGAAAGTGTGGTCACTCGGCCGTTCTGAATGCGGCTGAGTCCGCTGACGGTTGCCGCCCAAATCGCACCATTCCGGTCAAGCCGCAGGCTGTTCACACGCCCCTCGCCCAACCCGTCAGTGCTTGAGTATGACGCTCGGATCTGGCCGTCCTTGAAATATTGCACACCCCCTTTGAAAAGGCCGAGCCACAGGCCTCCCCGCACGGCATCGCCGACGAGCGTCTCAGCAAAATCATTGGTTCCAAGCCGGGCCCAGGAGATCTGCTCCACCACCCTGTCGTCATGCAAATGACAAAGAAACTCGTGGGCGCTGATCCAGATATCCCCGCCACTGTCTTCAGCGAAGGAATGAATGAATTTACACGGTGCGGTGCTATTGAGAGGAACGAAATGGTCATTTTTAAAATAAACCGCTCTGGGAATGGTTGAAGCCCAGATTCGCCCCCGATGGTCCTCAAAAAGCGACCCCATAATTTCACCTTGCAATGAGGGGTCGATGACCTCGCGCACCGGCGCTCCGGTTGAGCGCTCCTCGGGGCCGTTGCTTCGTCCTTTCCGATTACCGCGGTATATCGTGACCTGGCCTTCCCTCCATCTGTTCAAGAGATCGGAATTTGAAGTCCAGACGCTGCCATCCCGGCCAGCCAGAACTGACGCAGTCCGATTGACCTCAGCAAAGCCCTGTTTGGCGGAAAGAGGCACGGCGACCAACTCGCGGAAGCGGTCCAGACCGTTATTGGTGGCCGCCCAAACGTTGCCTTCACGATCCTCAAAGATGGCGGTGATCACCTCCCCGGAAAGGCCGTCGGACTTCATGAAGGTATCCGTGTTCCCGCGGTGGACATGCAAGAGCCCGTGCTGCATCCCGATCCACAGACCTCCATCCCGATCTCGGAACAAAAGCTCCAGCAAGCCACTGGATGGCAGAACATACGCTTTTAGCGTGCCATCAACCACCTGTTCGATGCCGTCGCGCATCAATAGCAGGAGTTTGCCGTCGTCTGACTCACCCAGAGAGAGAATCCGATCCGGCGTAGGGAAGAACTTCGGAGGACCAGGCTTCCACCGCCAAAGGCCGTTTACTGCTCCTACCCAGAGTGTGCCCGCTTTGTCTTCATACAGCGAATACACTGCGTTGCCGAAGCGGCCGTCCCCGACGCATTGCACGATTTTGCGGCGGATTGAGCAAAGCTTTCCGACGACCGTCTGGTACCCCGTGCCGGCCCACACTGTTCCTTCACGGTCTTCAACAAGTGCGCCGACCTCTAACCCAGCAAGCTGCGGATACTGGCTCAGGTTGTCATCCTTCCAGCTAACAAGCCCTGCGTAGGTCCCAATCCAGAGGGTGCCATCGCGCGCCGCGAGCAGG
>JAFAMZ010000154.1 GCA_019232935.1 Silvibacterium sp. | reverse complement strand
GCTCTCTCATCACGTCAAGCAGAAGAAGCAGTTCGAGCCGCCGCTGATGGAGCCCGCGGTGGAGTTGCTGCGACGCATGCAGGTCGGGACGAGCAGCCCGGCCAGGGGCCCGCTCTTCGTGGGCAGGGACGGGAAGCAGGCGCGAGTGAGCATCAAGAGGCCGTGGATCCAAGCCTGCAAAGCTGCCGGCCTGGTGGAAGTGGTCGTGGTCGAGGGCAAACGCGGAAAGCCGCTCGAACGGTACAAGCCCACCGTCAGGGTCCACGATCTGCGGCACACCTTTGCCTCCCATTGCGTACTCAATGGGGTTCCGCTGAAGGTTGTAGGCGAACTGCTCGGGCACACCCAGATAGTCACGACCGCCCGCTACGCGAACTTGACGCAAGACGACCTGCGGACGGCGGCTGGCAAGTTCGCGAATGTGATTCAGATGACCAAACGGCCAGCCTAAAATGGAAGAGGAGTAAGGACGCATGACCATTGACGAACGGCTGGAAAAGCTCACCGAGCGCCACGAAGCTCTGACGCTCACGGTGGAGAATCTCGAACACCGGCTTGAGCAGCAGGCCGCAAATATCGACAAACTGATCGCGGCGCAGGCCAAAACCGACCGGCGCATCGATCGTTTCTACACCGCGACGCTGCGCCTCGGCGCGGACCTGGCTTCCCGGCTGCAGAAGCTAGAAGACCTGCGCGACGGAGACGACGGCGAGGAGTCAGAGAAGGGCCAGTGATGACGATGGACGAGCACTTCGCGGAGGTCGATCGGCAGCTCGTCAAGCTGCGGCAGCACATCGACGAACGGCTGCGCGCTGTGGAGAGCGCGCTGATTCGTGAGTTCCGTGCGTCACTGGAACGCATCGAGGCGCATAATGCTTCATGGACGAATTGACCTCTCTCAACGGCCACGTCGAGCAGTCCTCCACCCCACCCTGGCAACGCCTGCCTACCGAGAGCTCAAAGGCCTTTGCGGCCTTCGAGGAATACCGCCTCCTCGGTCCGCAGCGGAGTGTATCGAAAGTAGCGCAAACGTGTAGCAAATCACCCAGCCTCATCCTGCGCTGGTCGGCGCGGCATCAATGGCAGGCTCGCGTCGTTGCCTGGGAGGTCTCACGAAGCGCAGACCGTCAACCGCGAGATCCTGGCCGGCACGGCCGAGATGCGCCGGAGGCAGGTCCAGCAAGCACTCGGCCTTCAAGCACGCGCCCTCAAACGGCTGTACGCCATGAGCGACGCGGAGGTTGCCCAGCTCAGCCCCTACGAGCTGTGTCTGATGATGAAGACCGGTGCGGATCTGGAGAAGGGCGCCCGCGCCATCGATCCGGAAGAGATCGGCTTCCAGCCCGGCCTGGCCCCGCCAGTGTTCAACATTCAGGTCATCCGGGTGCCTCCCGACATGATTGGCGTCCAGCTGGAAGACGGCCGCTACGGCTACATCGATCCCAAGTGCGTGGACGACTTTCGCCGGGATCATCCCACGGCGCTGGTGATCATTTAGGCCTTGACTTTCACGTTGGGCGGGTTCACTGTATTCAGCACGCAAGCGGGTCCAGCGGCCAATAGCGACCAGCGTCCGGCGACCTTCGAGTCCAGCGACCAGCGTCCAAGCGCCCAGCGTCCAAGCGCCCAGCGACGTCTTGCACTTCATGGCATGGCACGGCCAGTACGGCACGGCTGAATCTTCGAAGAAGGAAAAGGGCTCGATCCTCTTGGATCGGGCCTTTTTCACGGTCTATTGAGGTAAGATCAATCGACCACCCCTCCAAATAATCCCGCTAACTGCCATATTTTAAATGGCTTACTGATCCTGCTGCCGCGAGCAGGCAGAGGTGTATTGCTGCCTTGTAACTATCGGCGCAGGATTGGATTCCGGAGTCCGGAATTTTCTCGGCAACGGCAACGAATTATCAATGACTTAAAGGAGAAAATGATAGTAATTTATTATCACGAAGAAAATAAAGGACTTACGGTAACTTAGCTATTGCGGTTGGGACCTGTTTCGTTGCATCCTCTCTGGCATGGAAAACCAA
>JAFAMZ010000079.1 GCA_019232935.1 Silvibacterium sp. | reverse complement strand
GCCGGCCTGCGGGATGCTCGTTGGGTAGAACCGCAGCTTCCCCGACCGCTCGATCTTGCAGTCTGCGCCCTCTGCTGTGGTTCCAAGCCGCCGGACGACGGGTCCTGCACCGGGCGGCGTGCTGACGACCCAGACAGGTCCGTGCTGGGATATTTCAAGGCTCGCAATACTGCACTGCAGGTTGGCGCTGTTGATCAGCGCAAATTTCAATGCTCCGGGAAGGTTATTCGTCGAACCGGAGTAGAGGATGACAGGGGCCGCCGCTACGCCATTCGTCGTGTCCTGCACTTCTAGCAGGATGCTTCCGCCAGAGTTCAGAAAGAGTCCGCCATAAGTGTGTGCCCCGCTGTCGTCAATCGAGTTGTAGGCCTGCAACACGCGCTGCATCTCGCTGCAGTAGATTCGTAACCGCAGGGTGTACATATGCCCGGCGAGAGGGGTAAACGTACTCCCCGCAACTGCACCGTTGACCAGTGGCGAAATAACCGTTGTTCCGTTCGGCTGCGTGATTTGAAATCCAGCGAAACAGTTTGGAATGGAAACCGCGCCGTTGTATACGCCATTCAGAACGCCCTGGGTAGTGGAGCCAAACTGAACGCCCCCGGCTTCGATGACCAGAGAGCCGCCCATCTCCAGCTGATTTACTGTGCAGAGCGTGGTATCGCCGTCGATGCCGTCTCCGCCGGCACAGGTCAGACCGTTTGCAGTGAGCGAAAAGTGAGACCCGGAGTCGTTCACCTGCCAGATTTGCGTGTTGATGGCTGGTTCCTGAAAAAGATCAATTAGCGGTTTCGTTTTGGATGCCGGAGGGAAATATGGCTCGTCGGTCAGATCGAACAGGACTGTTGAGCCGTCTCCCTGAAAGAACTCGGTTACATAGGCGCCGGGTTCCTTTTCCCCGCATACGGTGATGTCGTTGGCCAGGGCCTTCACCATGGATGCCTCGAGCGCACTTAACTGCAGCGTGCCGTCAGCCTCACTCAGTGTGTGTACCACGCTGCCCACCGGCATCATCATGACAGTCCCATTCAGCACGCGGTACGCGCTGCGCGCTATCGAAGCCAGCGCCCCGGCATTGCGGGACCAGTTCCGGGCCGCATCCGCACTGAAATGGCCAATGGTACCATTGTTAGCCGCCAGCGCGAAGGAGATGCCGGCCACGCCCAGACGAGCATTAAGCCCCTGAAGCAACTGGTTTGCCTGCGCGGACACTCCGGCCATCGACTGCGGT
The DNA here is from genome assembly GCA_019232935.1 of Silvibacterium sp. Taxonomy (GTDB): domain Bacteria; phylum Acidobacteriota; class Terriglobia; order Terriglobales; family Acidobacteriaceae; genus Silvibacterium. The sequence goes on along the minus strand of JAFAMZ010000079.1, from coordinate 16,372 downwards.
AAAGGCTGGGTATCCAGCAGTACCTCGTCACTGACGGCAGAGACTTTCACCTGCGCGGCAGCCCCGGAACTGCTCTGGCCGACCATGAGGATAGCCGGCTCCTCCAGGACATAGCCTGTGAATAGGATGACCCCGCTATCTTCGGCGGCTACCACCCGGCCGTACCGCGCCGGATTCGCAAGATTCAAAGCTGTCGGCGCGAGCGTGAAACTGCAGAGAGACGGCTCATTCAGGCGGCGCTCGATCAGGAATTTGTCCGAGGCTACCACCGCCTGTGAATAGTCTTGAGCTCCATTGCCGTCAAGGTTATCGATGGTCAATTTCAACGTTTTTTCCTCGCCCTTAGATCAGCGTCATGGCGCTGGGCAGAAAGCTTCGGAAGCAAACAGCCTGCTGGCCGTCATTTGCATCCGTGACAGGCAGCGCGCGAAAGGTGGCGCTGAGCGCTATGCGCTCGATCGGAGCAAGCAACGCGGTGGGAGTTTCCTCCGCTCCCGCGGTCGCCTGCAGGCGAGGGTAGTGGAAGAGAATGCGCTCTCCCTGTTCACCCTGCATGACGAAGAGCCCCGACCACTCCTGAAAAAAATCTCCGCCCTCGCGATCCACGAATCCGAGCACCTGCTGCACGCGCATCGCGCTCGGGGGAACGCCCGCAATCAGCGGCTGCGCGAGCTGCAGACCTGCTGCGGTTACCTGCGAGATGCGCGCCACATTGAAAGTTACCCGCCGGATATAATCGGGATCGCTGTTGACCGCCGAGGCACTCTGCACATAGCTGGCGTAGACTCCGCTGCCCACAAAGCCGGTTTGCCCTGCATAGTCGACATCGACGGCAACCATGCATCCGGCAGCGAAACCAGCCGATGCCCCGGCATTCAAAGCGACGAAATTTGCTGCGGAACCTGAAGCCGCCAGGCTCACCGCAGGTGCAGCCTTCGCTCCCGATGCATTTGCTGAAGCTCCGTTTGCAGGAGCGAGCAGGTTCATGTGCTGCGAGCCGGCTGAAAGCGCCATCGACAGCTTGCTCCACGTCTTGAACCGAAATGAAACTGTGGCATCGATCGTCTGCTTTGCCTGGAATTGCGTAACCGCCGGAGACCCGGTCGAGATACCTGCGAACTTGCTCAGCGATTTCCGGCTGAAATTCTCGATCCATCCCAGGTCGATCCATGGCGCGGGCGGGGCGGAAAGCGAGAACTGCCCATTCATCGACGGATCGAAGATAGCCGCTTTCCGGTTCACGCGATCGACCGGCGCAAAGTAGGCGCGCACCCGCCGCGCAATGGGCGGCATCGGGTTCACAGCGGTCAAGGGGGCTGTGCTCATTTCTCTCCTTGCTCCTGAAAGGCAAACACATTCACAGTGGCGACGCGTCCCAGCCGCTCGCGGCCTATCGTTGCTGTGTCAAAGATGGCCTGGGACCAGAACACACACGTGCCCATCTGGGCTGCCGGAGTATGCGTGTAATTCATCTTCGGCGTCGACGACGGACATAGTATCTGCAACAGTTCGTCATCCATCTCTTCGAGGCAGCGGCCGCGATCCAGGCCGGAGTTCGACTGCGTTCCCGCCGTGGCATAGTGAATCTCGCAGGTCAGTTGCGTCAGAATTGACGGCAGTTGCGTATCGGTTGCCAGCTTCGTCCAGCGCAGGACAAAGACGTCGAGCGGCAGCTGCGCCGCCACTGCTTCGGCATCTTCCACGAGGATTCCCGGACGGGTCACCGCCCGCATGACGACCGTTCGGTCAGGGCTTACTGTCGCGAGGCGGTTGCGAAGCGTGACATAGAAAGTATCTCTTGCGTTTTGCATGATGTTCCTGCCTGCCCTTTTACGACGGCGGCTGCATCAGCCATCCCGACGCAGCTTCTCGTAACAGTAACCGGTACATATAGACCGCTCCCATGCTCTCCGAGACGGAGGTGGACTCGATCAGAAACAGCTCGCCACCCACGACGACATTCGCAGCCGTTGCGAACAGGGCGTCGGCAGAGCTTAACTGCAATTGGCTTACAGCGCCCTGAACCGCAACCCCCGATATCAGCAGCTCATACCGCGCAGGCTGCCCCTCGCGCATGGTCGGGCGCAGGCGTCGAAACACCGCCGGCGAAAGCGGCAACGATTGAAAATTTGGAGGATTCAACCCAAGCTGCCCCGCGTCTGTCATGTCTTCCGTAGCCGGCGGCATCAGCAGCGACGCTGTCGTACCGCCATTGCCACGGAGCAGAGCGTTTGCCATCCGCAGCGCATGGTCATCGAAGTTCTGTGTACTCGTATCCCAGCTCATCGGCTATCCCAGGCGGTTCGCGACCCACGGCGCCAGTAGCTGCTGCACCGTTCCGTCGATCAGGTTGTTCGAGAAGTACTGGATCTGCATTGTGTCCAGCTTGCTCGACTTCACGTTCAGGCCGGGGGTGGCCTGCGCGTTCTTCACGATCAGTGCGCACGCGCTCAGCACGGCATCCGGTATGGTCGCCAGCCCGGCCGTGTAAACCACCTCGACCTCGTTGTAGGGCAGTCCCATGATGTTCAGCGGAAAGACAAGCTCGCCGCTATCTGCGACAAAGTCGACAGTCGTAGGATCCACCGTCGTCCAGGCCCCGGGCAGCGAAAATGCCCAGAGCACTTCTTCCTGCAACGGATAAATCAGCTGCCCACGCCTGGGCTTCGCATAGCGCGCCTGAATGCTTACCAGCGGCAAAGTCGCGGGCGCGACCGGCGTCAGCGGCAGATAGCTCAGGCGCGCAGTCTGAGAGCCTTCCTGAAGGCGCAGCCGCTCCGTATATTGCGTTGGATTCAGGCTCACGCGCCGGCAATGGGTATCGATCATTGCCGAGGCTACTGTGATCCAGTCGTCGGTCACATCCGAAGACAGCCCGTAGCTCTCGTATTGCGTTGGCTGCAAATATCCCATGAATCTCTCCTCGCGCGCCTCTTATTTCTGCGCGTTCCTTGCACCAACAAAACGGGCCGACCCTGGTTGGAGCCGGCCCTCATTAGCCCCGCATTCATGCGGAGCAACTTTGGCCTACCGGTTCACAAGCACCTGGTAATGCGCGTAGCTGGCGCCCTTTACGACCGGCGCGCCGAACTTCACGACCACGTGTTGAGAGGCCAGCGAGCCCGGGACGCCGAGTTGGAACACGCGAGGATTCGGATCGCTGAGCCAGTGGTACTCGATCATGTCCTCGGTCACGATGTATGCCGGAAGCACCGCCGATCCTGATCCCGGAGTCCCCGTGTAGCTGAGGGTCCAGTCGGGAATCAGCGGCAGTTCGCCCGCCTGCGTCGACAGAGCTTTCACTCTCAGTCCCGCCGTGATCTCCATCGTGTTCAGAACGACATTGAACTCCGCCTTCATCTCGCGGTCGATCAGGTCGAGCAGAACCGGATTGGCGTAGATTGCCGTGGGGCGAACCGCAAAGCTCGAGTTCGCTACCATCAGCGCCACCGTGGACTTGATGCCGTCGACGATGCTGGCGGTTGTGGCAATCGTCGCGCTGTTGCCTCCGGCCGCAATCTGGCCGGCCACGCCGAAGTACTGAGCTGTGGTCGGAGTGCTCAGCGATGTGTCATTGCCATTCCACAACGCCACGTCATGGGAATGCATGACGCCCTCGATGGTGTCCACCAGGTCCTTGGCCTGCAGATATGCAAACTGCTTCTGCTGTGTGCCCAGCTCCATATCGAAGAGGTTGTAATTCAGTTGCGCCACGATTGCCTTCAACGGAACGCTGCGCTCAACCCGGCTAGGACTGACCACCGGAGCAACGATATTGCGGGGATCCACAAAACCGGCAGTTCCGGGAGTCGGGATTGCCGTCTCTTCAAAGAAACGCGAAGGATGACCGGTGGCTGGGACCTGCTTGATCCGCTGGCCGAAGGCCCCGCGCCGACGGACGATGTCGGTGATCTCCGTCTGATAGAACGGAACCTCGATTGCGCCGGGCCCGATGTAATCAGCCGCCGAATGAATGTCGTAAAAATTTGCGTTCATCTTTTCCTTCTGCGCCCAGGGCGCGAGTTCGTTACCGCAAAAAGAAATGTCCGCCATCGCGGACAGTCCGAGGTGAAAGCGTGAATTATGCCAGGGCCCCAGCACGGATCAACTGGGCCTTTACAGCAATCCGCTGCTCCAGGCTCAATCCTGCGAGAGCGGAATCGAGCGAGCCGGCCTCGATCGATTCGAGCGACGTGATTCCCCCTTTCGCCAGCAGTTGCGTGGTCGCAGCAGGCAGCGTTTTGCGCGCTGGGGCGGCAATCTTCGACGACTGCGCGCGAAGCTCAGCGATCTGCTGTTCGGCAGCGGCCAGTTTTCGTTCCAGATCGGCCTCGCGCTGCGAGATCTCAGTGCCATGCTCGACTGCGGCGACAATCCTCTGCACATCGCCGCTCATCGACGACTCGCGCTGCTCCAGCAATGCGACAGTCCTCTCCAGCAGATCCACAGCAGCGCTCAGTTTTTCGATCATGTTGCTCGCTTCTATCTCCATCGTGCTTCCTTTCCTGTTTCCGTTTGCCAGTTGTTGCGAAGATGCGGCCGTCGCACTCGGTCCTGCTTCGCGCTTGCCGCTAACGCGGTGGTCCGGCAACGCCTCACGCCGAGGCGAAACGACGTGCCCCGGTATGCTGCCTTCTCGCGGAGTAGAATTGCCGCTCCGGTAAAAGTGGCTCGCGTCAACGACCAGACCGTGGCGTTAACGTCAGCGACATGAGCATCGGCCAATTCGTAGGACATGCCCATGGTTCCGGCTTCACTCTCCCGCAGCCTCGCTTCGACCTCGGGGAAATCCTTGCCAAACAGGTATCCGCTGACCTCGAGGCGATTCTCTTCGACGTCCGCCTGGGTGATGATCCCGCACTTTCTTCGCGCATCGTGACCATCCCATCCGGGCGTGTAGTCCACCGCCATGCCCAGCAACGAGGGCAGCGCCGCGAGCGCTGCTTCCCTCGTCAGGATCACTCGATGACCTCGCGCTCCCGAGGGAGGCCGATTGCTCGGCTCGTCGACCAGTGTCAACACCCCCTCAAACGGGACCCGGTTCGGATGATCCGCAATCTCAGGCAAAGCGACTGCCAATGCTTCCAGTCTCATTCCTGCTCCCTTGACTGTGTCTCTATTCATCCCGCTGTACCAATGTCTGTTGAACGACCTCCTCTTCTGCCCGTGGATTCGGTTGCGGTGTCGATTCGCCCTGTAACGGAGCCAACCCGCGCATCGCCCGCACCTCATTGACTGTCAGGACCCCGGCGGCCAGCAGCGCCGTCTGGATCTGAATCTCCTGCATCTCGTCTCGCGAATCGAGTTCGTTGAATACGAACTCGAACTCAGGCCAGCCCAGCTTTTTCGCAAACAGGTCGCGCGTCAGATGCTCGGCCACTAACCTGGCCAGCGGCGTAATGGCGCTGTGGAATGCCTCATCCATCAATTCGCCCGCCGTCGAGCGGTTCACATCCTGCACGAGTCCGAGCAGCATCGGTGCCAATCCGAAAGCATTCGCCACCATGCGGATCAGGAACTCCTGCCAGTTCAGCCGCAGGTCGGCATCGGTGCCTTGAGCAAAGCGCAGCACCTCAGGCTTCTGCTCCGTGCTCAGAATCGGCACTCGCCCCGTTCCCTCGATCTCGTCCTGCCACCAGCGAATCAGCCGCTCCTGCTGCGCCGGCGTGGCCTCGTTGAGCCAGAGTGCATACTGCACCACCGAGTTGCTGGCCAGCTTGCCAGCAAATCTGTGCGCACTCAGAAACGTGTTGACCGACTCGAAAGCCACCTCCAGTGGTCCCAGTCCAAAGGGCGTATGCGTGCGCGGATTCATTCGGAGATAAATCAGCTCGTCATCGTTGAGCGGAATCAGCGCATCGCTTCCCGCAATCCCCGTCGCCTGGGCGTAGCGCGGCGAGTCGGGCCGCCCATCCCATTTTGGATTGATCCGGATCGTCGCCCCATCCACCGGCCAGAGCTCAAACGGCTTCTCCGGATCGCCCGTAAGATCCATTTCGATCGCGCCGAAGCCGCCGACCAGCGCATCTTCCAGCACCTGCTCGATAAGCGTGCGGAAGGAATCCGAATCGTTGGGAGTCTCGAGAGCGCGCCGCAGGATCGCGGTCTTTCTGGCGGCATAACCGACCTTCTCCGTCTTCCAATCGCGCTTCAGGCGAATCTGCCAGTCAAGACTGGCCACGCGGTCCTTGATCAAATTAATGGCACGCCGCACCACCGGCGTTTCGGCAAACTTCCTCAGATTTGCTGGAGTCGGCTTGGGCAACGCCCGTTGCGCCGAAGGGTAAGGGCCGAAAATGGACGGAAGAGCCACCGTCTTCCGCTGGACCGGGAGATCGGCCGCCGTTCGCACCTCGATTCCGCTGAGCCGTCTCCATGCACTTCGGATTGATTCCTTTACACTCACTCGTCTCTGCTCCTTCCATTCGCCCGCTGGGAAAAAGAAAGGCATGGCCCTAAGCCATGCCTGTGTGCCCTTTACTGATCCAGTCCGTTACACGCGCAACTCCCGCCGAGCCGTGTCTGCCACCCGCTGAACATCGCTCGTCGTCAACACCCGAATCTGCTGCGTTTCCATCGTCTCGACCGCAAATCTGTACTGCGCCACTCGATCTTCGTCATCGAGTATCGACCCGATGGGCTCCACAATGGCCGTCAGTTCCAGGTCTGCGTTTTCCACCCTCCGCACTCCTTCGGCCAGCGCCGGAACGCTGAAGGTCAAAACCTTGGCCAACTCGGAATCACCCTCGAGTGACACAGCATGAAACATTCGGACCACGCCATTTGGGCGGTAACCACAGTCAATGCGCAACGGATCGCCAGCCCGCGTATACATCGCGGCTCGGATACGCTTGTTCATCAGGTCCCATACTCCGGCCCGTTCGAATTCCGTGCGCATCTGCGCATGAATCGCCATCCGGCCGCTTCGCCGCGCTGCAGCGGGCCGCTTTCGCGTCTCGACAAAAAGCTGCATCAGCAGATCGAGGTGCGCCGGCATCGAATCAGGCAGGCAGCCCTGAGGTTCCGTGATTTGCAACAACGTTGAGAACGAATCCTCAATGGTCTTCATGACCGGCTGACCATCTTCGGCCAGGCGGCGCCTCAATTCCGATTCGAAGCCCTCCAGCGCAAATACATCGGCATCCGGGTCCATGCAGCGAACCCGCGACCAATCCTTTGTAAAGCGGACGAGCGTGCTCTCCGGCCGCCCTGCCTCGCGCAGCAGCACGCCGACGTTCACAAATTCATTTCTCACCGGATCCGGAACATACCGCATCAGGAGAAATTCACATCGTCGCCGTTCGTTCACGTTTCGTTACCTGCTCCCAAGGCAAGTTCCCATTACATTACGAATCCATGCTTCAGATCATCGGCCCATGTCGGCCCGCCGAACTGGTCATTTGCAGCATTTTTCCCTTTCTTCCCCCAATTCGGAAACGGCGCTCGCGACGATTCCCGGAAGCTTGTAATAAGCTCGCGTACCTTTGCCCGGCGTTTCACCAGCTCTTCCACCAGCGCTTCCAACCCGGTCACATCGCCGCCGTACCACTCAGGGGGCACAGTCTCAGCCACACCCCAGATCGTTTGCGCATCCATCTCCTCGATTCGCGTCAGCCACGGTTCAAGACTGTCCCATCCCGTCACGCCTCTGTAAACCACATTGCGCGCGAAAACTCCCCGCAGTGGCGCATCCCGCAGTATCCACTCCCCCGCATTGAAGCAGTACCCGAAGTCGATGAACGTTGCCGTATAGCGCTTCTCCCGCGTCTTCTTCGAATACACCGCCTGTCGCCCGTTCACGTTGCACGTCCATTTGTCGAACGCCAGGATCCCCGTAAATTCCCGCAGATTCTTCACATCGATAAGCTGCTCTTCCGGCAAATAATCAAAAAGATGCCCCGGCATCAGTCCGCCGACAAGCCGCGACCCGAAGCACAATCCCGGCTGGCAGCGCTCGCGCCGCGGCCCGAAATCCAGCTCCAGGTCGGAAGTGTTCTCAACCAGCCATTCCGTCACCTCGATCACATCGCAGACCGGAGCGGTTAATCCAACTCCAGCCGCCAGTCTGGTTGCCATCAACTCGTTTGCCAGTACTCGAAGGTGCTGCGGATTGTTCTGGAACTTCACCACGTAAGCATTTCCGTCGGCCCCAAGTATCAGGTGTCCCTGCGCTCCCCCGCGCATTTTCCGGATCTGCTGCACAGCCAAAACGGCCAATCGTTCCTCCAGCGGTCTACCGGATTCTACCAATCCCCGCCTGCAATTCGTTCCGTATCGCTATCGCCATTCCCATTGCCATCAGGCAATCGTCCTGCTCGCCGTACTGCGCCGCCACCTTGCCATTGCGATGCCTCACGAAGGTCCTGCACTCCCGCAGCAGCCGTTCGCTCGAGAAAATTCCAGGCGTCTCCACCAGCGCTGCGCCAAGCAATCCAATCATCTGCGGGCGCGACAATTGCGACGTCAGCCACCCATCCTGCCCCGCCTGCGCATAGATTCGCGGATAGCGGCAAACTCCGGTCAGATACGCCAGAATCCCCGCCCCGTGATTGTTGCGCTCCACGGCCACGAGGGCCTGGTTGTACTCTGCGGCGAGCTTTGCGGCTTCCGAAGCAAGGTCCAAACCTCCCATCTTGCTTTTCAACTCCGCGCATTGCAGGCATGTCTCCAGCTCAATCACCTGCACCGCGGAATTATCGCCTTCCGACCCGCCTCCAGCAGGATCGACCGCCACCAGATACTTCCTGCCGGCCACCGGCGGATACCAAATCTGCAGCTCTCCGTTCGACCGGGTCGCGAGCGGCCCCCTAAGTTCCCGCACTCGCGCATCCAGCGCATCGCGATCGAAAACGCAGTCTCCGCTGCTCAGGAAGCACTCATTCGGGTCCTCCGCGTACTCCTGTTTCGCCAGCCCGCGATAATTTGCGTGTATGTCCCGCCGGTATCCGATCTGCGCATGCGTGAGCCCATGCTCGCGGACCAGTGTGCGCTCCACGTCCGTCAGCGTGGTCTCGCAGACTGCCATGCCCGTGTAGGACGCCTCCCACCACCACGGAAAGAAGTGCCGCACCAGCCCCGTCGATTCGGCCTCCTGCCATTCCTGCCAGAAGCAGCCGCCGGCGCCCATCGGTGTCGACTCGAGCACCAATTCGCCAATGCCCGGCATCGCTGCGCGCAAACCTCGCAGCGTATCCGCAGCATCGCCAGTCCAGCGAGCCACCTCCGAGCAGTGCAGATTCGTAATCGTAAGCCCACGCCCCGCATTCCGGTCCGCCGCCGTCTCCACTCGATACTCGCTGTCCAGTGCCGGAAACGCAATCTGCCTCTTGTTCAGTCGCGATGTTCTCAGCGCCCCGTTCCGGATTTTCCGCGGCAGATGTTCCAGGAAACGGTGAACCATGCGAAAGATTGACTCAGCAGCCTCTTGCGTGTGCGCCACCTGCACCGTCATTGTCCCTGGCTGCGTGATGGTCTTTAGAAAGAGCCTGCCCGCAATCCATGTGCTCATGCCCATCTGGCGGGCCTTGAGCACGATATTCCGTTTGCCACGCCTCCTCTCATACTCCTGTTGAACGCGGTTCGGGACCAGCGGAATATTCCGCCCTAACCTGTCCCGAACCTTTAACCACTCTTCCGCCAGCGCAAGACCCACCGGCTTGCCATCCAACTCTGCGCCAGGCTCATCCAGCATGGCCCCGAGGCGCTTCAGTTGCTCCAGATCGCCGCTCGATGCGGGCATCCTCCATTCCTTGTACGCTCAGTACGCGTACCAGTTGTAATCCGGGCCGCACACGAGGGTGCGCTTACCCGCCGTTGAAATCGCCAGCGTCTGTGCTGTCGCGCCTTGATAATTAATGTTCTGCGAACTCACGGTCTGCAGCGTCACGGCATTGGACGACGTATCCGACTTGATCACCGTGAACTCGAGTCCGGTCGGCGCGGCTCCATCCGGGAAAGCGGCGTAGCAACTGGGCAGCGTAAGCGTCTGACCTCCTGCGGACGTATTCGCGATTACATTTTTGTTGGCATTCGTCAACGTAAGCGTCGACGCGGTATTAATGACCGTGCTCAGCGCTATGCCGCCCTTGGACTTGATCGTCCCCTGATAAGAGATGTTGAAGAACGGAGAGGCTCCGGAGAAATGGCCCTGAAAAATGTCGCCCTGGTAACCGGTATAAAGCTGCGCCACAAAAGCCGGATAGCTCGAGGCCGCGCCAATTGGGGTCGCCCACACCCTGGGGACAGCCCCCGAAGGATCGTTGATGTTGGCCCCGCCGCTCGAAAAACCTGTAACCTGTGCCGGCTCCAGCGACTGGCTGTAGTTCCCGCATCCCGTCAGATGGTGCACGCTGGTAAACGACGGGGGATTGCCCGCCGTCCCGGAATACGTAATCCAGTTCACGCCCGAATTCATCCCCAGGCAGTCGATATCCGCGATTAGCAGGTTATTCGTCACCGCTGCGGCTACATATGCCAGATTCGCCGAAGGAAAGCTGGTCAGGTCGGGCCACTGAATGTGGCCTCCATGGATCGCAACTCCGTTCGCGCCGATGTAGAAGCCTGCGGCCGAAGGACTGTCCGCATATGTATCGGTCCAGACCGTGCCTCCGCCGCCCACGTCATAAATCACATAACTGGTCGCGTATGATGCGTTCGCAGCTGACCCGTTCGATGCGTTATTCACGCACGGAGCGGCGGTGCAGGTGTACGGATATCCGAAACCGTGAATCAGGTATCCCGTATTCCCCGTTCCTTCGTTATATACACCGGCTGTCAGTGCGTTCCGTACGACAATGTCATCAAGATGACTGTCGATGGCCGTCTTCTGAAGATGAATCCCGTACGCCGGCCGCGTCGCCGGTGTAAACGCCGAGGTGCTGTAGCTCACTGTCACATTTCGGAGCAGGAAATTCGCCTGATGCCCGGTCGTCTCCTCACCTAATAAAAGGCCTTCGCCAGTTGTATCGTTTACGGTCACGTTATCGATCAGCAGCCCTCGAAACCACTGCATCTCAAAGCCGTGTGTCGCATTTGCCGCAGCGAGAATTACGAAATCCTTGAACGTGCAACCCTGCGCCTGTGAGGAATTGCCCAGAAAGAATACGTCCGCGCCCAGGTTTTGCGTCACGCTCAATGTAGTCGCCACACTGCTGTCGGCGTTTACCGTTGTACCGCCTGATCCGAGCAGGTTTACACACGCCCCGTTGCCAGGCTCCGTCAGGGTGGCCGTAACCGGAAACGTTCCCGGTCCCAGCCGCACCGTCTGGTTCTTTCCCGTCGAATTGGCGAGTGCGTAAGCCGCACTCCACGCGGCTCCGAGATTTGGATAAGCCACGCCATCCACCGTCACTTCGCCATTGATCGAGGATGCCGTCAGCGCGCCCTGCACTTCGGTCGCTCCGCTTACCTGCAGGTTCGCCGTCGAGTTGTTTTGACCGCTGATGCCAAACGCATTCACCCAGGCTGACCCGTTCCAGATGTCGTACTCCCACCCCGAATTGGCCCCGCTATTGTTCGGGCCACCCTTCATACAGAACCGATATGTCGAATGCGTCAGCCCGGAGCCCGGGGTGTCATAGCTACAGCTGGATCCCGCGAATTGATGCCCCAGTGCCCAACCGCTGTTCGGATTCGAGCCAAGCACAGGATCTGCCTGGCGGTCCACCACCGATTCATAGAAGGGACCGCTCGTGTTGCTGGCCAGTGTGCCCTGTTGCGCATTGGCATAGGTTAACCACGCCGACGACCCGTCCCCATACTGCACCGCAGTGACGGTGGGGTAACTGTTCGCCAGGTATTGGCCGTTCAAAACTTCCGAGGTTTCACCGGCCGACATCGCAAGCCCGCTGTTCGCCACGCTGACGCTGCTGCTTCCGAGCGCCTTCACGAATAACTCGCCTGTGAGCTCGTTGGCAGCCCCCCCCAAACCCCACCACTCGTCGCCCTCGAAACTGATCGAAGCCCCGCCCCCACCCCCGGCAACCTGACCGTTTGTGAAGGTGGTGTACCCGTTGGGGATGGGTCCCGCGATTGTATTTGCGCAAATAAGATAATTGGTGTCATTGCAATAGGCGGCCCAGCCGCCGTTAGAAGACGGCGGGTCAATCGAACTCAGGTGGCTCGATTTCACAGTGAGGGTGCCGTAGCTGCTTTGTGGAATTTCGGCAACAATCGATCCAGTTGGCCAGGCAAGGTTCGTCTGGCTTACCGTCCCTCCGTAGTTACGCGAGGTGAAATGAGCCTCACCATCTCCAGAAAATATCGCAAAAGCAATTTCATACTGGCCCCGCTGCACGCCCGGCACATATGCCGACGGTGCGGTACTGCCAAGCAGCCAGTCCTGCGGAAGAATGCGCACCTGGAGCCCCAGCCCGGCACCGCCAACGTCACTCGGATTGTTCACATACACTGGCGCCCAGGCCGTGCTCGCAACAGGAGCTGCATTATTCGCGATCGGGCCGGTCAGGCTGGTAGAAAACGGCAGGCCGATTTCGGTGATATTCGCATTCAGGTGAGGCTGCCCATTAATTGGATAGCCTTCACAGTAAAATCCTTCGATCAAACCTGAAAAGAGTGCGGTTCCCTGAAAACATCCTTCGTACCAAAGCGGCTTGATTGAGCCTCCTAGAACATTGATCGCCGCACCTTCCATGTAAAAAGCGCTGTGGTTTTCGGGCAGGACTGTCGGCTTGAAGCTGGCATTCGCAACCGTTCCTGTTCCGTTCGCAGCAATCGCAGCAGTGATCGTATACTGTCCGCTTGCCGGGGAATTGTTGCTCACGCCCGCCACCTGCCATGTCCCGTTCAGCGCAGTCAGATCTGGAATTCCGGAGATCGTGAACCAGTGTCCGGCAATCAGGGGAGAAGTTCCATTGCTGCCACCCGGATCGCTGCCACCCTGGACAACGAATTTGGCCGTGGACCCGTTTGCGGAAGCGGAGACCAGAACCTGCTGCGTGCCGATTGTGGCACTCGCAATTCCGGCAGTTCCTGCCGCGGCCGCATTGGCAATCAGAGTGTACTGGCCCGCTGCCGGTCTATTGGGCTGAACACTGCTCGCCTGGAAAGTGCCATTCAACCCTGCTACACCGGTCAGGCCGGATACCTTGAAATACCCGCCGGCAGAGATCGTGGGACTTCCACTTATCACATAGGTCGCGCTGGTTCCGTTCCCTGAAGCCGAGATGACTGGCTGCGTGGTTCCCGTCCAGTTAAACCCGGGGTACACGCCATTTACACAGTTGTTCGGCACCATACAATAACCGCCGGCGTCAGTGCCGGGCAATGCGATTTGCGTGTCCAGAAACTTGAGTTCGTTGCCAGTTGCCACGATCGGCCAGCGGATCGTGTCCCATTCCGTGTCGATCGCCTTAAGCCGTTCTGTCGAACCTACTAACGCAAGACCGCGACCACCGCTGTTGCTGCCTCGCACCCTTGAAATCGTGTATCCAGCCGTGTTCTGTAACTCGACCAGCGTAGCCGTATAAAGATGCCCACCCGGCGCGTGAATGGAAAGGTTTTCCAAAGAACCGTTACATGTCCAGAGATTTGGCTGCACCGCCGTCGTCAAGGGATAGATAGTGATCCCATTCGCGGTATTGTTTGTCTGCTCAAGGATGGTCGCCTGGGGGCCATCTCCGACGAGATGCAATTGGCAAGGAACGTAGAGTGCCGCGCTGATGAGGTACGTTCCCGCGGCCAAGTACACCGTCGGGTAAGTCTGCCCCCGCGGGTTCGCCTGTGACCACGCGATCGCCGCCTGGATCGCACAGGTTGAGTCCTGTTGCCCGCTCGGATCCGCAGCATTTGCGCACGATGCGCCGAAATCGGGATGGCGCACATCAACACGGGGCAGTTTGTTGACGTTATTTGGAGTGTTCAGCACCCCGCTCAGCGTTCCCCCGGCCAGCGGCAGTTCCGTCGAGGCCAAGGCATCCGCATAATGCTTGGTTGCTGCCTGATTTGAGCCAGTGGGATCACCCTCAAGCACCAGCGCCCCATTCATCGTGCCACCCGTCAACGGCAGATAATTCGCCGTGATCGCCGCGATCGAGCTGTCCACATAGGATTTGCTTGCCGCCTGTACCGCTACCGTCGCCGGAGCAAGCTGTGCCCGCACCGACCCGATCGCTGCTGTAGTCGCAGCCGGGACCACCCAATATTCCTTACTTACCGTCCCGTCGCTCAGGTGATAGAACACGCTGTAGTAGGTACCGGCTGGATAAGCGCCCTGGTTCGGCGCGAGGTTCACACTTAGAAAGCCATCCCGTCCTATGGTCGCCGTTGCGGTGCCCGCCGCGACGGCCTGATTCGTCGCGGTCGAAAATGCCGGCCAGCTCACGATCACCGTGCCAGTCGCCGCACTGCCGTCCGCCCGGTAGACAGTACCCTGCACCGTGGTAGTAGTTATCTGCGCTGCCGCAAACCCCGGAAACACAGCCAGCAGAATCGTAATCCCTGCGATCGCTGAAAACTTCTTCAGTCGCTTTGCGAAAAACCTTTCCGTCATCCGCTCTTTCCTTAATCCCTGAACGCCCGAAGATCTCCGGCCAAAGAAAAAGAGAGACGCGGGTAAGTGCGCCTCTCTTCAGTGAATTTCTTATTGTTAAGTTCAGGATACCAACTTACTCGATAATTCCCGGCCAACTATTTTTCGACAATAACCAACTTGTTTCTTGATACTTGCGACGCTTCGATACTTATCCTCCTCTTGACAATCCTGCGGAGCGTCCGGAATCAGAAGCTCCCTGTCGAGAAACAAGGTAGTCAAACGATCCAGCACCTCGGCATATTTTCTTGTTATCGTTCGCAAACCTTGCTCCATCAGCTCCGCTGTCTCTGCTTGGGTGTATTCCTGAAGAGCTATCCGCGCCACCAGTTCCTGCGCAAATCCATCCAGGAGTTTCAGGCATTTCTCGACATCGATCACGAAAATGACCGCATCCTCGAAGTTTCTTATCCGATAACTCGATCCGCGTCCGCGAAAATCGAGGTTCCTCATCACCGATGGAACCCGCCCCATGTCCATCGATACGCTCATGTATCTGCGTAGCAGAACCTCGGTCTTTCTCCGATAAAACGCCAGCCCGCCCAGCGGACGCGGCTGGAAACTCCTTTCTACCGGCTTCCGGCTCACGGTCGCCCACACATATGGCAGGATTGGTGCGGCACTCATTGCGCACCTCCCATAGCCGCTATCGTATGCGTGGTGTTTTTGCAGGGCCGGCCTCTGCGCCGCTTCGTCGGCCTCGGTAGGCTCCGGAACTTGCTCTCACAGGAAAAGCAATAAATGTCCGTCCTGCCCTGAGTGCGGAGCCACAACCCTCCGCACCCTTCACATACTTTCAGTTGTAATTGGAGATAAATCATCGATTCTCCCAAGGCGGGTTACACCACGCGTATCGAGCATCAGCTCGGATTCCGCGGTAAAGGGAAAAGCCCGCTGCTCGCTGCGTCTTTTCGACACAACCAGGCAGCACACCTCTCCGGCTATACGGGATTGGTGGATGAGAACGCAAATCACAGATCATAGGTCTTCGGCAGATAATTGATTCAGGCCGTCACGCACTCCAATCCCGCCTCCTCGATCGCAGAGAGCCCCTCTGGCCGGCTCCCCGCTCTCCTCAGAGTCGATGATCAAAGCCCGTATTTCGGCAAAAGTGTTCCGAATCTATTCGAGAGGTCCGAAATCGTCAACCTCCTGCCGTACCTGTTCGCAAAGCCCTGCCGCGCAACCCGTTAGTTACCGCCAGATTTGAGGCATTTGTGCCCGAAGGGCTTTTCTATGAGCAAATGCACCTGTAGAGATATTTAGCTCAAAGACAAATATCCTCAGATGAATGCCGCCCAGATCCATGAGCGTCTCCGCCTGGAGATCGCTCGCCGAATCAACCGTGGATTGATCACCGGCACTCTTCTCGCCAGACAAACGGGCCTTAAACCGTCGCATATTTCCAATTTCCTTCATCGGAAGCGCAAACTTTCTCTCGCTGCTTTCGACCGCATCCTCGCCTCTCAGGCTCTCAGCATTGAGGACCTCCTGCCGCAGCGGCCCACTTCGCATTCCGCTCATACTTCTCTTGGCGAATTGCAGGAGGGACGGCTCGATACCGTGCCTCTTGTATCGCAGGCAACTGCGATGTACTCCCCCGCCATATCCTCCAGGTCGACCGTCGAGTTGATCCGCCTGCCTTCCGGCATTCTGGATCAGCTTCGCCCTCGCCGGGCGCTTGTGCGGCGAGACTGGCAACGCTTCGTTGCTGTGCGCGTCAGTGCGGGTCAGGCCGCGCCTATGAGTCCCGTTCTTATTTCAAATGCCATTGTGGTGCTTGATCGTCACTACAATTCCCTCGCGCCAAATCTGCCTCCCCGG